>DATBLC010000148.1:0-87495 GCA_036555515.1 Binatia bacterium | reverse complement strand
GCCAAGCACCGGCGGGGAGATAATCGCGCCGATTCCACCCGCGGACAGCAAACCACCGGCAGAGTTTTTATCGTATCCTGCCTTTGCCAAAAGTGGGTATGCCACGGATCCGAGTGTTATCGTTGTGGCTACGCCCGAGCCCGACGGACCGCCGAGGAGAAACGAGGCGAGGGTCACGGTTCTGCCGGCTCCTGCGGGCTTACTGCCCATCGCCGCGAGCGAAAAGTTGACGTAGAACTCCCCTGCCTTCGAGTGTTCGAGTACGGCGCCATAAATGGTGAAGAGAATGATAAAGGTGGCCGCGACATCGAGGGGTACGCCGAAGATTCCTTCAAGAGTCATATACATGTGCCCGACCAGCCGGTCTAATCCGTAGCCTCGGTGGGTCCAGGGAGGTGGCAGCCAGGGGCCGAGCCACGCATACGCCAGGAAGACCAAAGCAACGACAGGCAGTATCCATCCTGTTGTCCTGCGCGTCGCTTCCAACACAAGCAAAATCGTGAGCCCACCGAGAATCTGGTCGTTCAGGTTTGGCAGCGCTGCGCGGTAGATGAACTCTTCAAAATCCCACATCGGGTAACCGATGGCGATGAGACTCAATCCGATCAAAAGCCAGTCGAACCAGGATACGCCTGTGAACCGGCCTTTGCGCCTTACCGGATAGAGCAGAAAAGACAAAACGAGGGAGAACGCGAGAAATACCAGGCGCAGCATCTGCGCTGTGACGGTGGCCCACGCCCAGTAAATAAAGAGCAGTGACATGGCCACAGCGAGGCCGGCCGCGAGCCAAGCGGTGATACCTTCGAGTCGTCTGCGGGGTCCCTCTTCTTGTAGGGCGATCTCTTTAGCCGCTTTGATGCGTGAAGAGTCGATAGCCTCGTCAGCCATGGTTCTCCCTTGGACAGGCACTCACCGACAGGCGCGCGCGACCGACTATTGTCCCGTCGCTCCGGAGAGAAATGGCATGATCAAGAAAAGTGATACGGAACGACGAATCGCGACTTGCACGAAGATCGAGGGTCGGAAACTCGCGGCCCGGGTTGTGGACGATCCACCAACCGTCTTCGTGCGTCGCCGACTCGTGACCATAAAACTCCACAAGCCGCCGCTCGGCGTAGCGCAGTTTGTCTGCCCGAAAGCCGCCTGGAACAATTTGGAATTGTTCTTCGACCTGCGAACCATAAATGGAATGCCGGAAACTTAAACGGAGCGCGTCGCCGACAACGATCGGGTAGGCGACCGCCTGTTGTTCCGTGACCAAGGTCAGACAGACCCTCTGAGCCGCAGCCGGACTGCCCAAAGCGAGTGCCAGTAGCAGCCCCAAAGCAGCCGCTACCTGTGGGGCTCGATGAGACATCACTTGGCACTAGGAACTTTGGCGCCTTTTTCCTTGTAATAACGCAGCGCGCCTGGATGAAAAGGAATCGGCGATCCCACGACGGCGCTCTTCAAGGAAATCTCCTTGGCAGCTTGATGAACGGCAACCAGGTCTGCCGTGCGCTCAAGAAGCAGCTTGGTGATCTGATAGGCCAGCGATTCGTCCATGCGCTCATGCACTGCGAGGAGATTGGTTGCCGCTGCGATAGGAACATCGACTTCCACGCCACCGTAGGTGCCCTTCGGAATAGAGGCGACGAAGTAAAGCGGGCCGTATTTGGCTGTCATTTTGGCAACGGAATCGCCGTGGGGAATGAGGTGGATTTTAATGCCCGGCGTGGCGCCCAGGTCGAGAACCGCGGCCGTTGGCAAGCCGCCGTCCCAAATGAACGCATCGATCCTCCGGTCCTTCAGTGCGCCCGCGGACTCGGCGACGCCCAAGCGCTCCTGACTTTTTAGATCCTTCGGGCTGATCCCATAGGCTTCGAGAACCCGAAGACCCCTAATTTCAGTTCCGGAACCTGGCGCGCCCGTGGAGACCCTTTTCCCCTTGAGATCGTTGATGGTTTTGATTCCAACACCGTCTAGGGCAACAATGTGCAGGTAGTTGGAGTAGAGAGCCGCAAGGGCCCGAACTCCTATCTTCTCGCTAAGCCCCTTCAACTTACCCTGATATGCGTCCCAAGCGGTGTCCGGAAGCGTAAACGCCAAAGCGATCTTGTCGGCATGCAGGAGTTTCATGTTGTCAACCGAGGCGGTAGTAACCTCCGCGGTCGCTTCGACGCCCGGCAGGTGTTTAGAGATGAGCGCCGCGAGCCCACCGCCGAGCGGATAATAGACGCCGCCGGTGCCGCCGGTGGCGATGGACAGGCGATTCTTCACCTGCGCGCTGGTTGTTTCGGGTGAAAGTGCGATGACCAAGAAGATCGCCGAAACTGCGGCGAGAACCTTACGTTGGGCCGTGAGCTTCATGGAATTCCTCCTGCAGGCATGGTTGCGGTAAAATACGTTTCCTTGCCGGAACCTGTCAATAGCCTTAAACAAAAAGTGAAGCGGAGGATCGCTTTCTAAATTTCAACAGGCGGGCCCGCCGTTGACACTGAGTTAGTCGGTCCGTACTCTCGTCGCCATGAAAAAACCGCTGTGCTTTGCCATTTCACTCTCGATGTGCGTGCAATTGACCGGTTGCGCTGATTTCGCTCGGTGGCTGCGCCAATACACCTACCCGCCGGATTTTCATTACATCGAACGCGACCAGCTTCGCTCCACGATGTGGCAACTCGCGTTTCATTCGCGCGAGCTTCGTCGGCTCATGGGTTTAACGGAGAAGCAGCAGCCGGACCGCGCTGAGATCGTTATGCACCTTCGCGGAATGGAGCAAGCGACCGAGAAGCTGGACACTTCCGGCTGGCCGAGCAATCACCCGCTGGTGGACATGAACCTGCCGCATTTTCGGCGCGACATAAAATTCGCCCGGGAAGCCATGGAGCGCGATCCGCCCAACTATTTGCTCGCTAGTCATGTCAGCGGCGTTTGTGTCTACTGTCACGGGGGCTAAGATTAGCCGGAAAGGCTCACCGTGATTCTTGAACTTTGAAGGTTGAACCTTGAACCAGATAGATCGCATCGCTTGACCTTGACGACCGGGTGCGACCTTGATTAGATTAAATGCCGGATTCCCGGAAGACGGTTAAACTAAACATAAACGGATCTTAAACAGGGAAGGAGGCAAATCATGTTTGTATGTCTATCGCCTGGAGGCCAGTCACTCACCTGCGGTGAGTCGCAGCTGGATAAACTGCTCGTCGGCACGGCCGATGGAATTTTTCCGTTTCAAAAGCGCGACAACTCCTGGGAACAGCAGAGCACCATGGTTCCCGGAAAGCACTTCAGCTCGATCATTTTCGAGCCTACCACCAAGACGCTTTTCGCAGGCACCTACAGTGGTGAGATATTTGCCAGCACGGACTCAGGCAAATCCTGGGAGAGGCGCGACAGCGGCATCGGCGAAAAGGAAATCTATTCGCTGGCCAGCCAGACTGTAAACGGCAAGCCCCGCGTGTACGCGGGAACACAGCCGGCTCATCTCTACTATAGCGATGATCTCGGCAAGAGCTGGACGGAGCTGCCGGGATTGCGACAAGTGCCCGGTGTCGAGAAGTGGACATTTCCCGGCCCGCCGCATCAGGCGCATGCCAAGAGCATCACTTTTCATCCGTCCAATCCGGACATCATCCACGTGGCCGTGGAAGTCGGCGGCTTTCTGCGCAGCACGGATGGCGGCAAGACGTGGACGACCATTGACAATATCAACCCAGACGCGCACCGCGTGTTGATCCCGGCCAACGACCCCAGCAAGCTCTATGGCACCGCGCCGACGACCAATTGCGGCCCGGAAACGCCTGCGGGGTTCTGCGTCAGCAGCGACGGCGGCGCAAGCTGGAAGAGCATGACGCCAAGGGATTTTCGAATCGGCTACGTCGATCCGTTTTTCGTTCATCCCAAGGATCCAAACTTGTTATTCGTCGCCGGCGCCAAGACCGGGCCGGGCACCTGGAGAAATCTTCACACCGCGGATGCCCGCGTGGCGCGCAGCCGCGACGGCGGCAAGACCTGGGATATCCTGAGCGGCGGCCTGCCGGACCATATCCGCGCCAACATCGAAGGCATGGCGATGGATGTGTGGAACGGCGGCTACGCGATCTTCGCCGGCACGACGGACGGCGATGTGTTTTACAGCGATGACGAAGGCGAGCACTGGCAGACGATCATCAAAGGCATTGGGCCGGTCTCCAAGTCGCACCACTACGTCAATCTGGCTCTGGAGGGACAGGCGGCGCATCACTAACAAGACGACATCGGTGGGTGGAACGCAAAAGGGGCACGGCATGCCGTGCCCCTTTTTTTCGAATACAAAAAGATTTTTATTGTTAGATTCGGTGCTGGTGCGCTGCAGTAAATGATGCCGGAGAAAGGATTTAAGGGTCAGACAAGGAATTGGAATTGACACTTTAGATTATCATGATGATCAAAATAGATGTTTAAGCGAGTCCTACACCTACCTACCTCAGGGACCGAAACTTTCTTTTTGTGGGGACCACGGCAAACCGGCAAGACTACGCTTCTTCAGGGCACTTACTCCGATGCATTCCGGGTCGATCTTCCCAAAGCCGATGAATTCCGCCGCTACCTCCAGAATCCTGAGTTACGTCGGGGCGAGCTCGCGGCACGTAAGTCTGTCCGTCAGGTCGTCATTGATGAAGTACAGAAGGTGTCCCAGCTTCTTGGCGAAGCCCACTGGCTCCATGAGAGGCGCAAGATTCGTTTCGCTCTGTGCGGATCCAGCGCCCGTAAAGTTAAACGTGGTCAGGCTAATCTCCTTGGGGGACGGGCGGTGCGTTACGAATTACATGGCTTGACCGCCGTGGAAATAAGACGAGACTTTGATCTCAATCGAATGTTGAACCACGGATACTTGCCGCTGATTTATCAATCCGATCAGGCGCGACCTCTTTTGAACGGCTATGTTGCCGAGTACCTCAAGGAGGAAGTAGCAGCGGAAGGGCTCGTACGCAATCTTGCCGGTTTATTCTGAGCATAGCCGAAGGGCTCAGGACATGCTTTGTGCCCTTCGCGCGAAGATACTCTTTCGAATCGCCTCACCCCTAACTCTTCACGCCTCACGCGCATTCCAGCGTTTCCTTGACGGGCAGTAGCGACCTGGCGTAAAAGTCAGCTCAGTTCTGTCTCGATCTTCTTTATGGCTTCGAACCCCAAAAAAGGCTTGAAAAAATCAGTGCCGAAGCCGCAGAGTCCGTCAACGAAAAGATCTCAGCCAAGGGAAGCCCAGACAGTTGAGGCACTAAGGCGGGAGCGCGACGAAGCGCTGGAACAACTCGCTGCGGCTAGCGACATTCTGCGGATGATCGCAGGCTCGCCGACAGACCTGCAGTCGGTGCTCGACGCGATCGTCGAGAGCACCGCGCGCCTATGCAGCGCGGAGGATGCCTCAGTGCGCTTGGTCGACGGCGACATGCTTCGACTGATGGCCCATTTTGGCCCGGTTCCAAGTACGATTGCCGGCCTCCCGATTGGCAATGAACCACTGCTACAACACCTTCTCACTTCACGCGAAACCCTGCACATCCACGACATTCTGGCCGAAGAGGATCCGTTGTTTGCGCCAACCCGCATCCGCTTCGAGCCCATCGGGGTGCACACTTTGCTATACCAGCCTCTCGTGCGGAAGGGACAAGCGATTGGGATGATAGGCCTGCGCCGCCGCTTGGTTAAGCCGTTCACAGACAGCCAAATTCGACTCCTCAAAACCTTTGCCGACCAGGCCATCATCGCGATTGAGAACGTGCGGTTGTTCGACGAGCTGAAGGAATCCTTGGAGCAGCAGACGGCGACGAGTGAGATTTTGGGTGTCATCGCCAGCTCGCCGACAGATATTCAACCCGTTCT
Source organism: Binatia bacterium (assembly GCA_036555515.1). GTDB lineage: Bacteria > Desulfobacterota > Binatia > UBA9968 > UBA9968 > DATACQ01. The sequence continues at coordinate 81,651 of DATBLC010000148.1, read as the reverse complement.
GGATATTGTTGCTGCAACGGCTGCACGGCTCTGTGAGGCGACCGATGCACAGATATTTCGGGTCGATGGCGACGTACTTCGACTGGCGGCCTCGCACGGAGCGGCTAACGTACGCGAATGGGCTCCCATCGTTCGCGGCTCAGTCACTGGTCGGGCTGTAGTTGACCGGCAAACAGTTCACGTTCACGATCTTGCGGAAGCCGCTGATCGCGAATTTCCCGAGAGCAAACGTTTCCAGGAACGCTTCGGTGATCGGACCGCGCTGGCCACACCACTGCTCCGGGGAGGTATTCCCATTGGGGTCATCCTGATCCGTCGCTTTGAAGTTCAACCTTTCTCAGAAAAGCAGATTGCTCTGCTAAAAACCTTCGCCGACCAGGCCGTCATTGCCATAGAGAACGTGCGGTTGTTTAAGGAACTGCAGGAGCGCAATGCGGAATTGCGCGAGGCGCTAGAGCGGCAGACGGCGACGAGCGAAGTGTTGGGAGTCATCGCTGGCTCACCAACTGAGCTTCAGCCCGTACTTAATACTGTGGTAGCAAATGCGGTCCGGCTGGCGGGCGCTGAAAAGGGACACATCTATCAGCATGACGGGGAATTCCTCCGAGTGACGGCATTTTACAATGAGAGCCTCGAAGAAATTGCGCTACTCCGTGAGTTGCCGATAAAGCCGGCGCCCGAGAGCCTGAACCTTCGAGCATTTATTGAGGGAAAACCCTTTCAACGCCGCGACGCCAGCGGCGGTGACTACGAAGGTCCCGGGAGTCGGGTAGGCGCGCGCTCAGTTCTCGCCGTGCCCTTGCTTCGAGAAGGAACGGCCATCGGCACTATCACAATCTGGCGGGAAATTGTGGAATCCTTTACGGAGCGTCAGATCGAGTTGGTTAAAACTTTCGCCGACCAGGCGGTCATCGCCATTGAAAACGTGCGGCTGTTTAAGGAACTCCAGGAGCGCAACCACGATCTTATTGAGGCCCTGGAACAGCAGACAGCAACGAGCGAGATTCTTCGCGCAATCAGCCGTTCCCCAACCGATGTGCAGCCGGTTTTCGAGGCCATCGTCCAGAGCGCCCTTCACCTATGCGGCGCCCTCTTTAGTGCCGTCTTTCGCTACGACGGCGAGCTTGTCCATCTGGCTGCCCACCACAACCTCACACCGGACGTACTGGAACTCCTTCAACGCTTGTACCCTATGCCGCCAAGTCGAGGACAGGCGTCGGGTCGAGCTATCCTGAACCGAACGGTCGTCCAGATAGAAGACCTACTCGCCGACCAGGAGTATAATCACGAGGTTGCGATTGCCGGAGGGTGGCGCAGCATGTTGGCCGTTCCTATGCTGCGCAAAGGTGATGTGGCTGGGGTGATCGTCATTAACCGAACGGAGGACGGCGTATTCCCCGAGAGACAGATCGAACTCCTCAAGACTTTCGCCGATCAGGCCGTGATCGCGATCGAGAACGTGCGGTTGTTCCAGGAAGTGCAGGTACGCAACCGGGATCTAACGGAAGCCTTGGAGCAGCAGACCGCGACCAGCGAGATTCTCCGCGTTATCGCGAGTTCGCCGACCGACATCCAGCCGGTGTTGGACGTGGTGGCGGAAAATGCTGCGAGACTATGCGAAGCAACGGACGCTGTCATTAGCCGCGTTGACGGGGAAACCATCAAACAAGTTGCGCAATTCGGAGCGATGCCTACGCCGAACCGCATCAATCGCATCAATCGGAACTCGCCGGGCGGCCGCGCCATAGTGGATAAGAAGACGATCCATGTTCATGACCTGCTGGCAGAAATCGAAACCGAGTACCCGGAGTCGAAAGAGCGTCAGAAAGTTACGGGCACTCGCACCATCCTCCTCACACCGCTGCTTCGTGAAGGCGTACCCATCGGCACGATCAACATTCGCCGTACCGAAGTGCGCCCGTTCTCAGACAAGCATGTGAAGCTCCTGGAAACCTTTGCCGATCAAGCGGTGATTGCCATCGAGAACGTTCGGTTGTTCCAAGAGCTTAAGGAATCGTTGGAGCAGCAAACGGCTACGAGCGAGATCTTGGGCGTCATTGCCAGCTCGCCGACGGATATTCAACCGGTATTGGACGCAGTTGCGGAAAACGCTGCCCGAGTTTGTGGAACAACTGACGCTACAATTTTCATGCAAGTCGATGGCGATCGGTATCGCAAGGTCGCGGGCTATGGGCCTGCGCCCGGAAGCCCGATTGGAACCGAGCGGCCCTTGAACCGTGACTCGGTGGCCGGTCGAGTTATCGTTGATCGAGAAGCGATTCATATCCATGATTTTCTGGAGGTTGCGGCGGATTATTCTGCGAGTGCAAGCCCACGCGAAGGTTATCGAAGTATGCTCGGTGCGCCTTTGCTTCGCGAAGGCGTCGCCATTGGTGCGATCGGAATTCGCCGTATGGAAGTTCAGCCTTTTACGGAGAAACAAATCTCGTTACTTAAAACTTTCGCCGATCAGGCGGTGATCGCCATCGAGAACGTCCGGCTATTCAAGGAATTACAGGAACGTAACCGCGACCTAACCGAAGCGTTGGAGCAGCAGACCGCCACGAGCGAGATTTTGCGCGTAATCGCCAGCTCGCCGACTGATATTCAGCCGGTGCTCGACGCGGTCGCGGAGAATGCAGCCCGATTGTGTGAAGCGGATGATGCAGTGATCTTTCGCAGCGAGGGGAACATCCTTCAACGAGTGGCGATACATGGGGCAATACCCGTTCCGCCTAGTAGTCCTACGATCACGCGCGGCCATCCCGTCGGACGAGCAGTCATTGACCAAAAAACAATTCACGTTCACGATCTTGGGGCGGAGTTGGAAACGGAGTACCCAGATTCCAAGACAAGACAGGCCATTAGCGGGGCCCACACTGTACTGGCTACACCGTTAATCAGAGAAGGTGTTTCCCTGGGCGCAATCTGGATTCGCCGGACGGAGGTCCGACCTTTCACGGACAGCCAAATCAAACTGCTCGAAACCTTTGCCTCCCAGGCGGTGATCGCAATCGAGAACGTTCGGTTGTTTCAAGAACTCGAAGCGCGGACGCGCGAGCTGGCTCAGTCGGTGGGGGAATTGAAAGCGCTGGGAGAAGTCGGCCAAGCGGTCAGCTCTACTTTGGATCTCCAGACGGTTCTTAACACGATCGTGCGGCATGCGGTCCAGCTCGCAGGTACCGATTGCGGCATCATCTATGAATATGATGAGTCCACTCAAGAATTTCACCTTCGGGCGAGCTACCGGATGGAAGAGGAGCTGGTCAACGCCTATCAGTCCACGCCGCTCCGTCTGGGCCAAGGCGCCACCGGCCGAGCGGCGGAAACGAAAATGCCAACGCAAATTGCCGACCTTCGCGAAGAGCAGGAGTTCGCTACCAGAGGCCTGCGTCCGATATTATCGCGGCTCGGCTATCAATCGCTTCTCGCTGTGCCCCTCCTTCTCGATCAGAAAATCATGGGGGCTTTGACGATTTACCGGCGTAAGACCGGTAGCTTTACGCCAGAGATCGTTAATCTGCTTCGAACTTTTGCAACGCAATCTGTGCTGGCCATTCAAAACGCCCGGCTGTTCCGCGAGATCGAGGATAAGAGCCGGCAGATCGAGGCCGCCAACCGCCATAAGTCTGAATTTCTTGCCAACATGTCCCATGAGCTGCGCACGCCGCTTAATGCGATCATCGGTTTCTCAGAGGTTTTGGGCGAGAGACTGTTCGGTGAGCTAAACGAGAAACAAGCCGAGTACACCGACGACATTCTCACCTCTGGCCGCCATCTACTTTCCTTGATCAACGAGATCCTGGACCTCTCCAAGGTGGAGGCGGGCCGCATGGAGCTGGAGCTGGCTACGTTCGATCTTCCGTTGGCAATCGATAACGCGCGCACTTTTGTGCGCGAGCGGGCCACAAAGCACGGCATCACGCTCGACGTTGATGTCGACGAGCGGCTTGGCGAGTTCATGGGCGACGAGCGCAAGATCAAACAGATACTTCTCAATTTGCTTTCCAACGCGGTCAAGTTCACTCCGGAGGGTGGGCGGATCGGGATTGAAGCCAGGCAAGCCGATGGCGCAGTGGAAATCTCAGTCAGCGACACCGGGATCGGCATTGCCCCGGAGGACCAGCCAAAAATCTTCGAGGAGTTTCGCCAGGTGGGCTCCGACTACGCGCACAAGACAGAGGGAACGGGACTGGGGTTGACGCTGGCCAAGAAGTTCGTGGAGCTGCACGGGGGAAAGATCTGGGTGGAGAGCGAAGTTGGGAAGGGTTCCACCTTTACCTTCACCCTGCCCATCCAGTAATTTTGGATTGTGAATTTTGGATTGAGGAAACCGGACAAAAGATTGCTCGCCTAAAGACGCCAAGGCAAGATAGGAAAAAAACCTGAGCGGGTGGTGGGGAGTTTGCGCGAGCTGGTGGGAGGCCCGGTTATCGAAATTCGCCGCTCCACAACACTTCGAGGAATTCGGTGAGAGGAAGAACCGAGATACCGTCAATTTTGCGCGCGCGGTTCCAAACTTACGCACAGATAGCGTTTCAACGTCTTGCCGGTTTGGCGCGGCTCCAGTAGAAAATGAGATTTTTTCCGCAACAACCCGGGCAGATCCAGTATCCGGTCGACCACCTGACCAGTCTTGCCGTTGGTAATATTTGACGCCATAGTCGTCAAATAGCATGCCAAATGACGATCGAGGCGTCAGTCCTTTCCTCCCGCAGCTGTCCGCGGATTGGGTAAAGGGTATTCTGGCGCCTTGGGCGGGAGATTCGATCGCGCAATCAGTGCTCAATGTTGTCGTAAGAACCCGGTTGGAGTGAGAACGGGCAGCTGGGTGCGACGGGCGAAATCCTTCGTGTTCCAAGTGACAATAGCCTCGGCGTTGTAATTTTCGGCCTCCCTCAAGAGTAGGGCGTCGCCGAAGCTCATTTTCTTCGCAATAGCGGCTGTGACTTCTCTTACAAAATCGCGCCACCACGCCTCCGCATCTTTCCGACTTATGCCGTGCACATTGATGACGTGAACAGGATAAATTGTGTCAAACCGAAAGAGCCAGTCGTCCAACTCGCCGACAGAGAGCCTGTGAGAAGCACCCCCGCAGACTTCCAGCAGAGTCAGGATGGAAATGGCGGTGTCGAGGAAAGGAAGTTTTTCAACAAAGCTTCGGTTCTGCGAGTAGAGAGCGTCCCGTGGATAAAATCGATCGATGATGAAGACATTGCTATCGACGAAGACCAAAGCGGTCCCCTTTTACAAATCGATCCATTTCCTGCCACGTCTTAAATGGAAGGGATCGTCTAATTTTCTCGCTAATCCGTTCGAATTTTCGTCGGGCAACCTTCGGGCTCTCCGATTTGAGCCGCGGATGCTTAGCGAGAATACTTTCTTTGAGGCTATCGTAGAGACTGGTCGGATACCGTTCATCGGCTTCGACATCCCGTCGCTCATAACGTTTGAGCGTGGCCACGGGCTTGCCCCGGCGCGTTACAACCACAGCCTTTCCCTTCTCGGCTTCACGGATTAGCGCAGTCGTCTGGTTCTTAAGGTCGCGCACGGTAGCAAATTTAGCCATGGACCCTCCTGGATGTAGCAACGAAGATAGCAACAGCAAGCGACCGCGTCAATGCTACGAGACTGCCTCGTCAGCTGTTCGCCGTCATTTGATTCGTGAATCATATTCGCCTTGACGACAGCGACTGGCATGGCGTAAAAGTCATCCCGACGATTTCCTCCCCAACGCTTTTGAGTATTCTAAAGTCACACTTTTTAATCGCATTTATGCGTTTTATCCGGCGAGACCTTGAAGGGGAATTGTTAGGGGCTGTGAAGAGTTTTCCCCGCCGCCGTGTTGACCGGGCCCCGGCGGGGCGGGAAGACGTATCTGCTCTGCGCACTTGTTTCTCGGGCTCGACGAACACCAATCACGAACACGCTGCACGAATATCCCGCCAACCCTTCCTTGACGCTTGGCAAGCATCTGGCGTAAAGCTAGCTGTGTCATTTGGGCCTATTTAAATGGCAACGACCACGAAGAAACCCGCGAAGAAAAAATCGAAGACGAAGACGGACGCCGCGTCGCCTTCGGACTCCGTTGCCAAGCTAAATAAGACAATCAAAGCGCAGGCGCGCGAAATTCGTGACGGCGCGGAACAGCAGGCCGCAACTAGCGAAATCCTACGCATGATCGCCAAAGCACCCGGCGATCTCCAAGCGGTGTTGAATAAAGTCGCTGAGTGCGCCGCTCATTTGTGTGATGCCACAGATGCGCAGATTTTTCGCCTGGAGAACAATTTAATTCACCGCGTGGCAGCGTACGGCGACTTGCCTGTGGCGCTCGAACTTACGCCCTATGATCGAAAGTCACCGGCAGGCCGCGCCATGATCGATGGGCAAATGGTTCATATTCCCGATCTTGCGGCCGTCGTCGATAGCGAGTTTCCGGTCATCAAGGCTTATCAGCGATATATCGGACATCGAACCACCCTTGCAGTTCCATTGCTGCGAGAAGAGCTTTCTGTAGGCGCCATCCTGATTCGTCGTCTGGAAGTCCGACCTTTCACGGACACGCAAATCAAATTGCTTGAAACCTTCGCCGACCAGGCGGTGATCGCCATCGAGAACGTGCGGCTGTTCAAAGAAATCGAAGCGCGCAACCGCGACCTTGCGGAGGCATTGGAGCAGAAAACGGCGATGAGTGAAATTTTGGGCGTAATCGCCAGCTCGCCGACTGATTTGCAGCCTGTACTGGATGTGGTTGCAGAGAATGCTGCCCGGCTGTCTGACTCCACTGATGCACAGCTTCGGCTGATCGACGAGAATACGCTTCGGCTTGCAGCCTCATATGGTCCGCTTCCGGTGCCTGAGGTAATACCCCTCAGCCGCCAAACGGTTTCCGGCCGGGCCGTCACGGATCGAGAAATGATCCATGTTCATGACTTGGAGCCAGAGCGCGAGACTGAGTATCCGGAAGGAGCGAGGGATGGATCTCGAACAATTCTTGGTATGCCGTTACTACGCGAGGGCATTCCGATCGGAGCTATTCTCATTCGCCGACTAGACGTTCGTCCTTTCTCCGAAAAGCAAATCAACCTACTCCAGACCTTCGCTGACCAAGCCGTAATCGCCATCGAGAACGTGCGACTCTTCCGGGAACTCGGCGAGCGCAACGCTGAATTGCGGGAAGCTCTGGAGCATCAGACCGCAACCTCCGAGGTGCTCAGTATCATCAGCCGCTCGCCGACAGACGTGCAGCCGGTTCTCCACGCCATCGTCGAGAGCGCGGCCCGGGTTTGCGGGATCGATGACGTGGTGCTGCGACTCCACGAGGGGAACACTATGGTTCTGCGGGCTCATTTTGGCTCCATACCCATCGGCCGCGTCGAGATCAGTATTGATGAGCCACACCATCACTGGATGCGCGATCATGGCACGCTCCACGTTCCGGATACCCGCGCGCAGAATGATTTCCCAATGTTGGGCAGCGCCGGCATCTCCCGCACCTTCTTGGCCGTTCCCCTTCGTCAGCAGAGGGAACTCGTTGGGATTCTGGCTGCGCGTCGAACCGAGGTACGGCCTTTCACGCCGGCCCAGATCAAACTCCTTGAAACCTTCGCGGATCAAGCGGTGATTGCGCTGGAGAACGTTAGGTTGTTCCAAGAGCTCAAGGAATCCCTGGAGCAACAGACGGCGACGAGTGAGATCCTGGGTGTCATCGCCAGCTCGCCGACGGATATTCAGCCTGTGCTGGACGCGGTCGCGGAGAGTGCCGCGCGGCTGTGCGAGGCGAGTGACGCCCTTATCCGTCGCGTCGATGGTGATGTTCTTGCCGTGGTCGCCCATTACGGGCAAATCCCCCATATGAGTGACGCCGATTCGACGACACTCAGTCGTGGCTCGGTAAGCGGTCGCGCTGTGATCGATCGGCAAACGATCCACATTCATGATCTCGCAACGGAGGCAAAGGATGAATTCCCCGTTGGCGTAGCCTTGGCGCAGCGTTTCGGTTATCGCACCGTGCTTGTCACACCGTTGATGCGACAGGATGTCGCCATCGGGGCCATCATCATTCGCCGGATGGAACGTCGGCCTTTCACTGAAAAACAGATCGATCTGCTGAAAACTTTCGCCGACCAAGCAGTGATCGCCATTGAGAACGTCCGACTCTTCCAAGAACTTCAAGCCCGCAATCGTGACCTCACCGAAGCCCTAGAGCAACAAACGGCTACAAGCGAGATTCTTGCCGTTATCAGCAGTTCGCCAACAGACGCTCAGCCGGTATTCGACACTATCGTCAGGAATGCCGCCCAACTGTGCGAGGGCTCAGGAGCCAGCGTTGTTCGATATAATGGAGATCTGGTTGAGCTTGTCGCTCAATACAACATTTCGGCCGAAGTGCGTGAGTTCATGCAGCGGCGGTTCCCGAGACCGCCAGCGAGGGAATTCGCGATAGAACGCGCAGTTCTCGACGGGACAGTGGTTCACATACCCGACACATACCAAGATAGCGAATTCCGGCGCGACATTGCAGACAACACGCGGGCCCGGGCCCTTCTAGCCATACCCTTGCTCCGCGAAGGACGTCCCATCGGAGCCGTCGGAGTAAACCGACCACAACCTGGTCCATTTACTGATAAGCAGATCGCCCTTCTTAAAACCTTTGCGGACCAGGCAGTCATTGCCATTGAGAACGTCCGTCTGTTTCAAGAGCTTAAGGAATCATTGGAGCAGCAAACCGCGACGAGTGAAATTCTCCAGGTCATTGCGGATTCACCGACAGATATCCAGCCCGTGATGGACGTAATCGCGGAGAACGCGGCTAAGGTTTGCGGGTCGAATGATGCCGTCATGCGGCTGGTCGAGGGGAACGTGCTCCGAACTGCGGCCCACTTTGGACCCGTGCCGGATGTCGCGGCGGAACGACCGATCAACCGCCGTTCGCCAGGCGGGCGCGCGGTTGTAGATCGAGAGGTCGTTCACATTCCTGACCAAAGTGCCGTCATCGAAACAGAATTTCCTGACGTTCGAGATACGGCGCAACGAACAGGCGTCGGCAGCGCATTGGCGGTGCCGCTTATTCGCGGATCTGAGGCGATTGGTGCGATCCACATTCGCCGCGAGGGAGTGCGACCCTTTACAGTAAAGCAGATCGCCCTTCTCAAGACTTTTTCCGACCAGGCAGTCATCGCGATTGAGAACGTTCGGCTATTTAAAGAATTACAGGCGCGCAACCGCGACCTCACCGAGGCCCTGGAACAGCAAACCGCCACGAGCGAAGTTCTGCGAGTCATCAGTAGTTCACCCACGGACGTGCAACCGGTGTTTGACGTGATCGTGCAGAGCGCCACGAGGCTCTGCGATGCGTCGTTTGGTACGGTGCACCGTTTTGACGGTCAGCTCATTACAGTTGAAGCTCACAAAAATATGACGCCCGAACAGCTGGAACAAACAGAGCAGCGATTTCCAGCTCCCGCAACGAGGGGTAGCTCCGTTGGGCGAGCAATCCTAGAATGCAACGTCATCCATATCAAAGACGTTCGCGAGGATCCTGACTATGTCTTCGTAGGCGCGCAAAAGGCACTCGGCTATCGAACCGTCCTTGCGATGCCCCTCTTGCGAGAAGGCGCTCCGATTGGAGCACTTGCCATGTGGAGGCGCGAGGTAAAGCCCTTCACGGACAGCCAGATTGCACTTATCAAAACCTTCGCCGACCAGGCCGTGATCGCTATTGAAAACGTTCGGCTGTTTAATGAACTCCAGTCACGCAACCGAGAGTTAACGGAAGCGTTGGAGCAGCAGACGGCGACGAGTGAGATCCTCCGGGTCATCGCTAGCTCGCCGACGGATATCCAACCGGTCCTAGATGTGGTCGCGGAAAACGCTGCGCGGCTCTGCGAGGCGACCGATGCGGTAATTTTTCGCATGGATCAGGACCTTTTTAAACCCGTCGCGTCATACGGAACACTCCCTGTGCTTGAGCGTCAAACGGTTAGACCTTTAAGCCGCGGTTATTTTGCCGGCAGAGCCATGCTGGATCGAGATGTGGTGCATATTCACGACACCCGCAGTTCTAATGTTCTGAGTGAATTTCCCGAAAGCGCGGCATTCGCGCATCAAGCCGGTGTGCGGACCGCTTTGGCAACACCGTTACTTCGGGAAGGAGTGGCGATCGGGGCGATCCTTATCCGCCGTATGGAAGTCCGCCCCTTCTCCGAGAAGCAAATCGCGCTTCTTAAGACGTTCGCCGACCAAGCCGTAATTGCCATTGAGAATGTGCGGCTCTTCCAAGAGCTCGAGGCCCGTACCCGCGAGCTGGCGCGATCGGTGGGAGAACTTCAGGCACTAGGTGAAGTAGGTCAAGCGGTCAGCTCGACGCTGGATCTGGAAACCGTACTCACGCGTATCGCCGCCCACGCTGTTCAATTAAGTGGTGCTAACGGCGGAACGATTTACGAGTTCGACGAGAGCAGCCAAAAATTCGAGCTCAGAGGCAGCCACCAAATCGAGAAGGAGTTAATCGAAGCGCTGCGTGCCAACCCCATCGAGATGGGTGGCGGAACGGTGGGCCGCGCGGCTGAGAGTCGCACTCCGGTCGAAGTTCCCGATCTACAGAACGAGATGGAATACGCCGGTAAGAGGCTACGGCCTTTGCTTAGGCGGCTGGGTTATCGTTCTCTTCTGGCGGTGCCACTGCTGCGCGAGGAACGAATCATGGGCGGGCTTTCAATCTTCAGACGGACGCCCGGAAGTTTTACGCCGGAGGTAGTGAATCTTCTCCAGACCTTTGCCACGCAGTCAGTTTTGGCCATCCAGAATGCGCGGCTGTTCCGCGAGATCGAAGAAAAAGGCAAGCAACTCGAAGCCGCCAATCGCCACAAGTCTGAATTCCTCGCCAACATGTCCCATGAATTGCGCACGCCGCTGAACGCGATCATCGGTTTCTCCGAAGTCCTGGGAGAGAGAATGTTTGGCGAGTTGAATGAGAAACAAGCCGAATACACCGACGACATTCTTTCTTCCGGGCGCCATCTTCTGTCGCTCATCAATGACATCCTCGATCTTTCCAAAGTCGAGGCCGGGCGGATGGAGTTGGAATTGGCGAAATTTGACTTGCCTATGGCGATCGATAACGCACTCACTTTAATAAGGGAGCGCGCGATGCGCCACGGCATCAAAATCCATCAGAGCGTCGACGCGCGGGTTGGCGAATTCCAAGGCGACGAGCGGAAGATCAAGCAAATCCTCCTCAATCTTCTTTCCAACGCGGTGAAATTTACGCCCGAGGGCGGGCGCGTCGACGTCGACGCCGCGCTTGCCGATGGCGCGGTGGAGATCTCGGTGAGCGACAACGGGATAGGCATCGCACCGGAAGACCAGGAAAGGATCTTTGAAGAATTTCGCCAAGTAGGAAGGGACTATGCGCAAAAGCGCGAAGGCACCGGACTGGGTTTGACGTTGACGAAAAAATTCGTCGAAATGCACGGCGGGAAAATCTGGGTGGAAAGCCAACCCGGTAAAGGAAGTAAGTTCACATTCACGCTGCCGATCGGATAAGAATATTTTCCCGCAAAGGCGCAAAGACGCCAAGTTAGAAGAGATCGATAAGAATTATTGTCCGGAGCGTTTCTTAAGCTTAGCGCCTTGGCGTCTTGGCGGGAGACAAATCCGGATCCGGAGAAGACTTTCTCCCGCAAAGGCGCAAAGACGCTAAGGTTATGACGGAGAATGAAATTGGGACAATAGTTGTTGATACGGCGCTTGCGGTGCATCGAGAGCTGGGGCCTGGTTTGCTTGAGTCGGTTTACGAAATAGTGTTGGCCCATGAATTACAACGACGGGGCCTTCGTGTCAGTCGGCAGGTGCCGGTCTCAATCCGCTATAAAGAGATGATATTCGACGCGGCATTCCGGGCCGACCTTATCGTAGAGGATAAAGTTATTGTTGAGTTAAAGTCCGTTGAACAGGTTGGTGAGGCTCATAAGAAACAGGTGCAAACCTACCTTCGATTAAGAGGCTCTAAGCTTGGTTTTTTGCTGAAATTTGGTGAACCCCTAATGAAGCGCGCTATCGTGCGCGTGGTGAATGGACTAGACGATTGATTTTGCCTTCAACACTTTGCGCCTTAGCGCCTTTGCGGGAGAATAATCCGGGAATTTATGGCTAACGAACTTATACTGATCATCGAGGATAATGAGAAGAACCGCAAGCTTTGCCGCGATGTGCTACAGGTCAAGGGCTACAAGACCATCGAGAGTGAAACGGCCGAGGAAGGGCTGGAGCTGGCGAGAAGCCAATCTCCCGCCCTCGTTCTGATGGACATCCAGCTCCCTGGAATGGATGGGATCGCGGCTTTGAAGCAGCTCCGAGCCGATGCAAAAACGAAAAGCATTCCGGTCATCGCAATCACAGCGTCGGCCATGACGCACAGCCGGCAAACCATGTTGGCCGAGGGGTTCGACGGCTATCAGACAAAGCCGATCAGCTTGAAAGATTTTCTCGGCGAAGTGGAACGGGTTCTTCAGGTGAGTAGTAAGTAGCGAGGGGTAAGGAGATCGGAAATAAGAGTTTCTCTCGCAAAGGCGCAAAGGCGCTAAGTACGGACGTAGCGGAAAATTCGGAGTTCTCACGGCCCAACTTTGCGACTTGGCGTCTTGGCGAGAGATAATTCTGAGATCCGAACACATTACCCTTCGCCGATGACCCCTGACGGCATTCAAGCGTGAATACACCGGCAAAAATCCTTGTCGTCGATGACACGTCCAGGAACGTCAAGCTCCTGGCCGATCTGCTGACCGTCAAGGGATATGCTGTCGTGACGGCGGCATCTGGACAAGAAGCGTTAGAAAAGGTCGAGACAGCCCGGCCGGATTTGGTCCTGCTCGATGTTGTCATGCCGGAGATGAGCGGTTATGAGGTCTGCCGCAAGATTCGTGAAAACCCGGTGACGGAAATTCTCCCAGTAGTCATGGTGACGGCGCTCGATCCCGGCGCGGAGCGCGTCAAAGGCATCGAGGCGGGCGCGGACGATTTTCTGACGAAGCCGATCAATCAAGCGGAACTTATCGCGCGCGTGAAGTCCCTGCTGCGAATCAAAGAGATGCACGACACCATTCAGGCCCAAGCTATGGAGCTTTCCGAGTGGAACAAGAATTTGGAGGTTTGTGTTCAGGAGCAGGTTCAGCAGTTGGAACGACTCGGACGGTTAAAACGATTTTTTTCCCCGCAGCTCGCGGATCTGATCGTCAGCGGCGGCGCCGACGACCCGCTCAAACCCCACCGGCGCGAGCTGACAGTGGTTTATCTGGATCTGCGCGGTTTCACCGCCTTTGCCGAAAGCGCCGAGCCCGAGGAAGTCATGGAAATCTTGCGCGAGTATCACGCCGCCATGGGAAAGTTGATTATTGAGTATGAAGGAACCTTGGAGCATTTTGCCGGCGACGGCATGATGATTTTCTTTAACGACCCGGTACCCATCGAGGACGCCGCGGAGCGCGCGGTGCGCATGGCGCTGGCGATGCGCGAGGGAGTGAAACAACTCCGCGTAAAGTGGCGAAAGCTGGGCCACGAACTAGACTTCGGGGTCGGCATCGCTCAAGGCTATGCCACCATCGGCGCCATCGGCTTCGAGGGACGATGGGAATATGGCGCGATCGGCACGGTTCCCAACCTCGCGGCGCGTCTCTGCGGCGAGGCGAAGCCCGGAGAGATCCTCGTTTCCCAGCGCGTGGCGGTTAGGGTTGAAGAGATGTTCGAAACCGAAACCACGGGCGAGCTAATCCTCAAAGGTTTTCACCGCCCCGTCGCTGCATACAATATTGTGCGACTAAAAGTCTAATTTGGCGTGTAACGTGATCGTAAATCGTGTTCGTTCGAGCGCGCGGTATCACTAACATTTGCTAACGGTCCGAACTCTTGATAGGCCCATGCTTAGTGAGCGCCTAAAAGAGGCTGGTTCTGGGCCCATTAACCTAAAAAAGGAGGATACGGTATGGCTACAGTGAAATTCAAAGACAACACGTTGACTCTGCTCGGTAACGAGGTAGCGGTCGGCCAATCGGCGCCGGACTTCAAAGTTCAAAAAAGCGCCGACATGGGCGACTATACCTTGGCGAGCGGGGCGGGTAAAACGCGCATCATCGCAACGGTCCCTTCGCTCGATACGCCGGTGTGCGACCTGGAGACTAAAAGATTCAATGAGGAGGCGAGCAAGCTTCCGAACGTTGAAATCGTCTGTGTCAGCATGGACTTGCCGTTTGCACAAAAACGCTGGTGCGGCGCCGCAAACGTGGACAAGGTTATCACCGCCAGCGACCACCGGGAAGCGTCTTTCGGCAAAAACTACGGCGTTCTCGTCTCCGGCGGGCCGCTCGATCGCGTGTTGGCGCGCGCAGTGTTCGTCATCGGCGCCGACAACAAGCTCAAACACGTCGAGTACGTCGGCAGCATCGGCGAGCATCCCAACTACGACGCCGCGCTCGCGGCCGCAAAATAGCTCCAACTGGATTGCTCAGCTCCATTGTGAAGGCCTGGATTTGAAAAATAGTCCGGGCCTTCTCATTTTTTTGCCCTGTAGGCCTAGACATGAGTCAAAATCCTCCTCATGGGAAAACGTCGTTTTCGGTGGCATCGTACAACGTTCTTGCCCCGGCTTATGTCCATCCCGCGCGCTACCCGCGGACTTCGTCTCTACTGTTGAATCCAGCATGGCGCGTTCCCGCGCTCGTCGGGCATGTTGCGAGCTTTGGAGACGACATCATCTGCCTTCAAGAAGTCGAGATCGACGTTTTTGCCGCGCTACGCATGCGGCTGGCTCACCTCGGCTACGGTTCACAGTACGCGCGCAAGCGCGCCGGCAGGGTGGACGGCTGCGCGACGTTTTATCGACAAGGTGTCTTCGACCTGGTTGACGCCAATGTTATCCCTTATGCCGATGGGCACGGCGCGATGGGCGATTCCGGGAACATCGCGCTCGTCGCGGTGCTGCGTGGTGGCGGCGATAGTATCGGCGTAATCAACACGCATCTGACCTGGGATCCGCCCGACGCAGCGCCCGAAGCGCGGTTAGGCTACCGGCAAATGAGCCAATTACTTCGCGAGTACAAAGGGATGGCAAGCGAAATCCGGGGCTGGGTCATCGCCGGCGACTTTAACGCAACGCCCGAGAGCGCAACGATCGGGCTCCTGGACAGCGCCGGATTGGAATTTTCGCATCGTAACCTGCCTGGAATTTACACATGCAACGCGAATGCGCGCGCGCGGATGATCGACTACTTGTTTTACTCTTCTGCACTGCGGGCCGAACCGCTGCCTGTCCCAGTGATCGATGACCGGACGATTTTACCCTCTGCGGAACAGCCCTCGGACCATGTGCCGGTCCGAGCCAAATTCCGTCGGAAAGTCTAGCCAAGCATATTTGAATATTTCCGACGACGAGAAGAGAGGAAAAGATTGTATCTCGCGCAAAGCATGTCATAAGCGGAGTCGAAGGGAACGCCAAGATAGAATTTGATAAAAACGGGGAGGTGGGAGAGGCCTTTGCGAGCTTAGCGTGCTTGGCGCGATAAATTTTCTAAAACTCGTTCTGTTTAACAGTTCCCGGGTTAGTAACTAGGCAAGGCGATCGAGCTGCCAGGCGGCGCGAACCCCGTCTTGGATACGCTTGACTGTTACAAATGCTTCCTTTAGATGGCGGCGCTCAAGGGTCGACAAATCAGCCAAATGCACGGTGTGATCCACCGGGAGGTTTGCTTTTATGGAGCGCAACTGGTGGGCCAAGCGGAGCTGAAAGAGGAATGGAAAAATTTCCGCGAGATTGGTTGCGTCCTCCCGGCTCAGCATCTCTGCCGAAACTTGCGCAACTTCCAAGCGCTCGAGAGTCGACCGTTCACGGGATCCCGCGGCAAGAGCGGCGACGCGCGCCAGCGCCACGATAGGACCAATACCACCTTTTTTTAGATCCACGCGACCGGCATCGCTGCGCAGCCGATTTAAAAATCCGATGGGCGGACGAAATTTGATGGCGTCCCGCGCCATATAGGAGAGAAAAAGCTTATGCGGCTTCGCTTCGGCAACGGTTTCTTCCAACGGTTCTAGCGACAACGTTCCGGCCACGGCGCGAAAATCGAAAAAGATTGCGGCGTCCAGCAACGCCTGCGGCTCGGGCAACCGTAGCCACTTCTCAAAAAGCTGTCGCCATTCTACCAGCGGCTTGTGCCAATTGGTGGCCATGAATCCGCCGGTGCAGGGCGGGAAGCCGACTTCGATCAAGCCGTCGACGACGCGTTGGGCGAAGGCGGTAAAATAGGACTGAGCCGACGGTGATTCATCACTGTAAATTAACGCGTTGTCCTGATCCGTAAGCAGGGTTTGTTCGAGCCGGCCTTCAGAGCCGAAAACAATCCAAGCGAACGGCGTCGGCGGCGGACCGAGTACGCGCTCGGCCAAATAGACCAAGCGTCTGACAAGAGTGTCGTTGAGGCTGGAAACAAGCTGGCTGATGTGCAGCGAGGAGAGTCCTCCTAGAAACAGAGCTTGCACAAGCGTCGCCACTTTTTGGCCGTAGTTTTGGAGATTCGCGGGCTCTTCCAGGTCATCCAGGATTGATCGCAAGTAAATCGGATTGTTTCCCTCTTGGACCAATAAATCAGTGGCACTGATGACACCGATGATGTGTCCTTCCTCAACCACCGGCAGATGGTGCAGGTTTTCGTCCAGCATCAGTCGCAGCGCCGCAAATGAGGAGGCGTCGGAAGCGATGGTTTTGAGCGGTCGCGTCATGACCCGCTCTACCGGTGTGTCCCCGCTCAAGCCTTCGGCAAGAACCCGGCCGCGGAGATCACGATCCGTGATAATCCCCGGAGGGTCCGCCCCTACCAGGATCGAACCTACCCGCGCATCCTGCATCGCCTTTGCCGCTTGCTGCGCAGTGGCCTCCGACTCAATGAAGAGCGGAGCCCGTTTGATCAAGTGTTTGACGGTCAAGGTCAAGGCGTAGCTAGGTGGAACTGTGGTGGGCATCTGAATTCTGGATCGTCGGCTAAAGGGAGCGGTCACGATGAGCCGGCCGTCCCGTGGATTCACTTTACGGTGCGCTGCCCGAAGAGCGCAAGCCGCGCCGAGCAATTAGTTCACGAACTTACCCGCGGCGACGAGACAGATCCAAAGCACGCCGTAAACAAACAGAGCAAAGAGGATAACATGGGACGGGGGCGCGTCGCGGCGCACCCACGATCGCACCGGTCGAGTAAGTGGATCGGTGACGATGGAAAAAAACCAAATCAGCTTGCTATCAGGTTTGGAGACCGTCCGGACCACAATTGCATGCAGCGCCAAATAAACCACGGCCATGAAGCAGAGAAAGCGCAACAGGAAAAGAATGCGCGGTAGCGGCTCGATCACAGGATCTCACATGATGCGGCGGTCGAGGCAAGAAGACGAGTCTTCCTGCCTCGACTTTGGGTCCGGCGATTAATGCGCGCCAGCCGGCAAATCCCGACCCAGGGGGTCGCCGGTGGTTGCCTGACCGCTCTTTGGATAGCGCACGCTGGCGACGAGATCTTGCACCTGCTTCGGCGGCGACTCCGTTAGCAGCGACACGATCCAGATGGTGATGAACCCAACCGGTAGTCCGAAAACCGCTGAGGCGATGGTCTGAGTGCCGAACCAAGATACGCCGTAGAAGCGGCTGCCGATCATATAGTAAGCAGTAATGGCCAGGCCGGCGATCATGCCCACGCAGGCCCCGGCTTTATTTGCCCGCCTCCACCAGATACCCATGACCAACGCTGGAAAAAATGACGCGCCGGCCAAGCTGAATGCCCATGCCACCAGCTCGACGATAATGGCGACGCGAAATGTGGCAACCCAGGCCGCCACTAGCGCAGTGACAACCAGCAGTATCTTGGTGATGGTGAGCCGCTTGGTCAGCGATGCCTGAGGGTCGATGACGTTGTAGTACAGGTCGTGGGAGAACGCATTGGCAATGGTCAGCAAGAGACCGTCTGCCGTCGACAGCGCCGCCGCCAGTCCGCCCGCCATAACGAGGCCGGTAATCACAAATGGTAACCCCGCAACCTCAGGCATCGACAGAACGACGAAGTCGGTGGACTTGACGACAAAGTCCGCCCAATGCACGACACCGTCGCCAGCCTTATCGATCACCTCGAAGAGGCCGGCGGGTTGCCATAGCGTAACCCAGCGTGGCAGCTCCGCGATTTTGGTTCCCACCAGCTTCACATAGATCGCGAAACGGGCGAAGGCTGCATAGGCCGGCGCCGTAAAATACAGAAGGAAAATAAAAAACAGCGACCAGGCCACGGACGTTCGCGCCTGCCGCACCGACGGCGTCGTATAGTAGCGTGTTAGAATATGCGGCAACCCGGCAGTGCCGACCATCAAGCAAAAGGTCAATGCCAGGAAATTCCACATGCCTGTACCGCCCGGCACTGTCAGATACCGGCCGATTATCGCGTCATCGCTGGCCGCGGGGGCCGTCGCCTGTTTAGTGGCGAGAGCCGCTTGCGCTTTGAGTTTCTCCGCCGTTGCTTCGTCGAGACCACCCGCTTTAATCTTGGCATTTGCCTCATCGGCGTCCTTTTTCCATAGGGCGCGGGTCTCTTTCTCCTTGGCGTCGCGCGTGATCTCGATCGCTTTGCTATTGTTGATCTGGAGCAAGCGGCCATAGGTCAACTCCGGGACCGGAATCGAAAACATTTGATAGGAGAGATAGACCACCGGAACCAGATAAGAAACTATAAGAATGATGTATTGAGCGACTTGAGTCCAGGTTACGGAACGCATACCGCCGAGCACCGAGCAAAAAAGCACGCCGATTAATCCGACGAAAACGCCGATGTTGAAATCCAACCCGATGAAGCGCGATACGATCAAACCGACTCCGGTAACCTGAGCGATCAGGTAGGTGAAGGAGCAGGCAATGGCGGCGACAACGCCGATGACACGCGCGAAGTTACCGCCGTAGCGGGCGCCGAGAAAATCCGGAATCGTGTAGGCGCCAAATTGCCGGAGATAGGGCCCCAGGAATACCGCGAGCAAGAGGTAGCCCCCTGTCCAGCCCATGACATATGCGAGCCCGGCAAATCCCTGGGCGGAAAGAGCGCCGGCCATCGAGATAAACGACGCCGCCGACATCCAGTCCGACCCCGTAGCCATGCCGTTGAACACGGCGGGAACGCCGCGGCCGGCCACGTAATACTGATCGGGATTCGAGGTGCGTGTGATAATGCCGATCACGATGTATATGCCCAGTGATAGGCCCATGAAGATCCAACCGATCCAGCGCGGCGGCAAGCCGAACAGTTGCTCCGCAACCCCGATGAGGATGGTCACGCCTAAGAAGCTGAGAGTATAGAGAGCGAAAATTTTTTGCAGACTCATAGTTTTATCCTTCCTCTCGGATGCCGTATTCAGCGTCGAGTTTGTTCATCAGGTACGCATAGATCGCGATCTCGATGACGAAGATCGCCAGGGAGCCCTGCGCCGCCATATAATAACCAAGCGGAAATCCTATGAAGGTAAATTGATTCAGCCATTCGGCCCAAACGCCGGATATAAGGTAGGTGACGACGAACCAGACGATTAGCAGGATAGTGGTCAAGGTCATGTTGTAACGCCAGTACGACTTCTTTTGCTCTTCGGTGAGATCAGCCATATGCACCTCCTCCATGCGAATTGGATACTGTCACTACAAGAGAAAACCGTCGTTTAAAAGGTTTTGTCGTTCGAGCGGGACTCAAGCATTACTTAGCGCCGCTCGCGGCAGGAAATTCAATTCTTATCCCTGAGAGGCGGCGCGAGAGAGGTTGTCGCCAGAAAATCAGGGTATGTCGATAAGGGCGCTTTAACAGAGGCCGCGATATTGTGTCAAGCGATTTTTCCGAAAATGCTCTAAAAGAGGTTGACGGTAAAATACCAGCTGGCGTAGTTTAAAGCGAAAGTCGGATTTTAATACTCACCGGAAGGAGCAAAGACCGCCAATGGACAACCGCCGTTATGATTATTCACCCATTATTCGCCGGCAAAAAATTGAATGGCCCAATCATGGTCGCATCGCGCTCTGGGTGGCGCCCAATATCGAATACTTTCATTACGACATGCCAATCCGGGGCTCCGGAAGCAGTCACGCGCCGGATGTGCCGAGCTATACCCTGCGCGACTATGGCTCTCGCGTCGGCGTGTATCGCATCATGGACGTGCTCGATAAATTCGGCATTCGCGCCAGCGTACTCTTGAACGCTGAAGTCTGCGAGCAACATCCGCCGATCATTGAAGAAGGCAACAAACGTAAATGGGAATGGCTCGGCCACGGTATGACCAACAGCGTTTCCATGCTCGATTACAAGATAGAGGAGGAGCTTGGCATCATTCGCAAGGTCAAACAGATCATTACCCAAGCGACGGGCAAGGCGCCCAAGGGCTGGCTTGGTCCGGGATTGGGCGAGACTTTTAACACGCCGGATCATCTGGCTGCGGAGGGGTTCGAGTACGTCTGCGATTGGGGCAACGATGAGCAGCCGACACCGATGCGCGTGAAGAGCGGGCGAATGCTCGTCGTGCCTTATGAGCTTGGCGTCAATGATATCCGCGTCTTTATCCGCGAAAATCACACGCCGGAGCAATATTACCGGATGGTTTGCGACCACTTCGATACGCTTTACAAGGACAGCGAGTCCGGCGGACGCGTGCTCTGCCTGCCGCTGCATCCATTCGTGATCGGCATGCCGTTTCGGATAAAGTATCTGGAAAAGGCGCTGGACTATATGTGCGGCCACGACGGCGTATGGCGCGCCACCGGCTGGGAAATCGCGGAATGGTACTACAAGAATTATTATAAAGACCCGGGGAAGTTTGAAGGGTAAGAAGGTTGGAGTAGAAGTTTGAAGTCATGGAGTGATGGAGTGCCGGAATTTTGGGTTGATCCCCAAGTTTCACCTTAATCACTTCGTCGACCGGTATGCCCCATTCGTTTGACGCGTCTTACAGTTTAATCCTACAGCGTTCCGCGCCGTGCGACTCCTCAATTTAGTTCTTGTAATCTCAGGTCGCTGCTTCGATGATCAAATTATTTGACTTTTTCCGCTTTGTCTCTTATCTCTTTTGTCATCAATACCGACAAACCCAGACGGAAATAAATGCATCGATATGAAGTGAAGTGAATCGTCTTCTCTAATAACGGGGCACATAGGAATGTTGATTCCCTGATGGCGCTTTCGAACGGCGTACCGCGGCCGTGGATATCTGCTTTGGGTAGCCAGGACCCATGAGGGCTCTGCGTATCTTAGCGCTCGCTGTGGTGGTCGTTCCAGTCCTGCTCGGGGCGGTCGCGAGCGCTGCGTCTCCGATAGGTCTCGTCAAAGTGGCCGAGGGCTTAGCCACGGTAGACCGAGGAGGCGCGACCCTACGAGCGCATCTAGGGCTGGCTCTTCAGGAAGGAGATGTCTTACGGACGGGCGCCGACGGTCGCATGGGGGTAGTGCTGCGTGACGACACGAAATTGTCGCTTGGACCCGAAAGTGAGATTCAAATTGACCGGTTTGCCTTTGCGCCAGCGGAGGGTCGTCTGGCACTAAGGGTCAAGATCGCTCGTGGCGTAATGGCCTTTGTTTCAGGGAGTATCGCCAAGCTTTCTCATGACGCTGTCCGCATCGAGACACCCGTAGCAATTCTCGGAGTCCGGGGAACACAGTTCCTGGCAAAAGTGGAGCCACCGTAGAGCAAGGCCAATGTGTACTGGCGGACGATGGTACGAGAGGTGCCGCCCAGCGCGGCTTGGACGGGCCTTTTGCCTTATCCTGCTTGCCGGATGCGCAGCGCAGAAGCAGAGCCTGTTCGTCTTGCTACCCGACATGGAGGGTGAGGTCGGCCGGATCACGGTGACGAACCGGCAAGGCACTCAAGTCTTGGAGCATCCCCGACAAGCCTCCACCGTCCGAAGCGCTGACGATGCACCGAGCCCGCCGTTGACTCTCGAGGAGACTGAGATCAGCCGGATATTCGGCGCGGTTTTGACGGTGCAGCCTGCCGGGCCCGCACGTTTTATACTCTATTTCAGAGAAAATTCGGAAGACTTGACGCCAGACGCCGAGGCGTTAATCCCAGAAGTTCTTCGGACTGCGCGGGAGCGCAGCGCCACGGTCATCAGTATCATCGGCCATACGGACACGACGGGGGATCGTGGCTACAATTATCAGCTGTCATTTGGACGTGCCAGAAAAATCGCAGGCCTGCTAGCGTCCGAGGGCATCGACCCGAATATTCTCGAGATCGAGTCCCACGGTGAGGATAATCTTCTGGTCCAAACGGGCGATGAGGTTTGGGAGCCGCGCAATCGCCGAGTTGAGATCACTGTGTGGTAACGCCGCTCGACAGAGACCGGCCCTCCTACAAATGTCTTATCGCGTGGGGCCTGATCACCTCCTTGCTGGTAGCTGGGCTCTATCTGTACCCGCCGTTCTTCCTAGCCCATTTGGATTGGCGGGCCTACGATGTCCTGCTCCGGTCTGCACACCGCTTTGAGACATCGGGACGAGTTGTGATCGTGAGCTTAGACGAGCGAAGTCTTGCACGTTTTGGTCGCTGGCCGTGGCCCCGCAGCCGGCTCGCGCAGCTCGTGGAAAAGATCCGGGCGCTTGGCGCTGCAAGCGTCGGAATCGATATGATCTTCGCTGAGCCAGACGAGACTCCAGAGTCTGTGGCGGAGCAACCATCCAGGACACTTGCCAACGAGCCGCGGGCGGGTCCGGGCGCCCTGACGCCTAACGACGCGGCGCTCGCGGCGGTGCTTGGTCGCGGCGCTTTTGTCCTCGGATACCAAATGCGGTTCGGCGCGGAGCGGGAGGAAGGAAAAAGTTGCGTGCTTCATCCAATTCCTGCAGCAACTTTGCAGGAGCCAGGCGCCAGGGCGCAACCTGCGCTTTTCGAGTCGTCGGCGACGCTTTGCAGCCTTCCTGGTCTTGGAAAAGTGGCATCGGGCTCAGGCTTCTCGAATGTGACGATCGACGCTGACGGGATTGTCCGGCGGATGCCGCTCATCATTGCGCGCGAAGGGCTCGTCTATCCAAGCCTCGGCTTAGCTACCCTGATTCCTGCTCTTGGCCTCCGACAGTTTGTTCTCCGAACGACTGGCAGCGGAGCGCTGTCACTTGCTCTAGAGGACATCGTTGTGCCTCTCGATCCGACAGGCGGAGTGCTCCTGCATTTTCGTGGTGAGAAGCGGACTTTTCCGTACATCTCCGCTGCCGATGTCCTCGAGGATCGTGTAGCCGAGGGAGAGTTTCGCGACCGCATCGTGTTTCTGGGCACCTTTGCCCCCGGACTTGGTGACAGCGTGGCAACACCTTTGGACACGACGTTTCCGGCTGTGGAGGTCCACGCTACCGTAGCCGATACCATCTTGCGCCGTGACTTCATCCGGCGATCCCCCGGGGCACCTGTGATCGAGCTGGCGCTTGTACTGGCTGCTGGTCCGGTCGCCGCATTCATGGCTACTGTCGCTGGAGTCATCTTGGGCGGCTTCCTATTGGTCGCCGTGGCTGGCGCGTCCTGGATCGCGACCGGCTGGTTGATGAGTTCCACAGGATTTTTCATCTCTCCGGTATTTCCCGGTGTCGCTCTTGCCTTTAGCTTCGCCGCGATCACACTGGCAAGTTTTTTCCGCGAGCGCGGGCGGGCCGATCGGACGACTCAGCATCTCAGACAGACACGGGAGACCATGCTGGAAGAGCTGCGCAAAAGCGAGGCGAAACTCCGAGCGGCGCAAGAGCGCGCCAAGCTCGGCAGTTGGGAACTGGACCTGACAACCAATACGGCCTCGTGGTCGGCGGAGATGTTTCGCTTATTTGACTGTGACCCGGCCCGTGGAGCACCGACGCTCACGGAATTTCTGGCGATGGTGCATCCCGATGACCGTCAGGTCATCGAGGAAGGACTCACACGGGCCGTTCAAACGGGCGATCCGTTCACCCAAGAGTTTCGCAACGATCCTTTGCGCAGCCCGTTGCGACACTTCAACGCTGTTGTCCATGCGACAAAGAACGGGGAAGGGCGGGTTGTCCAATTGGGCGGAACGATCCAGGACATCACCGCTCTGATAGAAGCGAAGCAGGCCTTGCAGATCTCCGAACAGGAGGCGATTCTCGGCCGTGTGGCCGCCTCCGTCGCGCACGAAATAAACAATCCTCTCATGGCTATCAAGACACGGCTGCATACCTTAAAGAAGACAGTGGCTGATCGGCCCGAGGTTACTGAAAAGCTGGATCTTGTGATGGGGCAAGTGGATCGGATCGGCCGGGCGACGCGATCGATGCTCGGATTTTTCAAGCAACGCACTGCATATTCGAAGCTGGTTTCATACGCTGAAGTAATACGCGCTGCCATCGATCTGTTTGATCCAAGTTTCGAGGCGAAGGGAGTCCGGGTTGTCATGAACCTTCCGGATTGGCTGCCCGGAGTTTCCGTCAGTGTTGACGAATTGCAAGAGGTTCTCATCAATCTTCTAGAGAACGAGAGGGATGCGCTCGGGCGCGGTAACGACCTGTATGTATCCGCGCAAACTCGAGATCATCAGATCGTCATCAGGATCGAAGACAACGGACCTGGATTAGGGCTCGATCCGGAGAAGCTATTTGAAGCTTTCTATACGACCAAGAGTACGGGCACCGGCTTGGGTCTTACCATTGCACGAAGAATCTGTGAAAGTTACGGCGGAGCCCTCACGGCGGAAAACAGAAAGGGGGGAGGAGCCTGCTTTGAGATTATTCTCCCCCTCGCCAGCAAGCAAGAAGAGCGATGAGAACCTTAGTGGTCGAAGATGACTCCGCCGTGGTCGGAGCCCTACGAGAGGCCTTCCAAGATTGCGGGCTGGATATCGACTACGCGACGGACGGCGAATCCGCATTAAAAAAGATCACGGGGGTGGATCTGTTGGTGACCGACCTTCGACTCCCGGGGATGAATGGGACGGAACTGCTTCAGCAAGCGCGCCGCCGAAAGCCGGAAATAGAAGTTGTTATAATGACCGCATATGGAACCATCCCTTCGGCGGTTGAAGCCATGCGTCGCGGAGCCCGAGCATATCTCACGAAACCTTTTGACCCCGAGGAGCTCATTTCTCACATCCGAAACGTAGAAGAAACGGTGAAATTGAGGGAAATAGCCTTTCGCGTATCCCGTGGGGAGCTTGTGGGATCCAGCCTCTTGATGCAAAAAGTCTATCAGGAAATCGATTTGGCGGCGGCTTCCGACTCGCCCGTCTTGATCACCGGAGAGACCGGCACCGGAAAAGAACTTGCCGCGCGAGCTATTCATGACCTCTCGCCACGAAAGAAAGGGCCGTTCATCGCGATCGACATGGGGGCTTTGCCCAAGGAACTCGTAGAATCTGAACTATTCGGTCGCGAAAGGGGAGCCTTCACGGGTGCCGACGCGAAAAAACGAGGACGCTTCGTGCTGGCAGACGGAGGAACATTATTCTTGGATGAGCTAACTTCGCTTCCCCTTGAATTACAGCCGAAGCTGCTTCGCGCGATCGAAATCAAAGAGATCTGGAGTCTTGGTGCGGAAAAGCCAGAGCAAGTTCATGTCCGGTTTGTAGCGGCCACCAATGCCAATATTGATGCCATGATAAGAGAGAGAACTTTTCGTGAAGATCTCTACTATCGGCTTAACATGCACCGGATATTCATGCCTCCGTTACGAGATCGTCCTGAAGACATCCCGATCATTGCCCGAACGCTGCTGGACCGAGCGAAGATGGATGATAGGAGCACTGGCCCCGGACCAAGTGAAATTTCGGGGCAGGCGCTAGCTGCTCTACTAAGCCGTCCATGGCCGGGAAACATACGAGAACTCGCGAATGTGCTGGGGAAAGCAATCCTGCGCGGCAAGACAATGGGTGCATCGCGGATTGAAGCTGAACATCTCGATCCGGAGCCGGGCAGTTTTCCTTCGCTTTCCTTTAAGGGGGCAAAAGACAAAGCCGCGGAGGAATGGTCGAAGCGGACCATCCGAACCGCACTCGCGCTGACCGAGGGCAATGTCTCCAGGGCGGCGGTTTTGTTAAAGATGAACCAGAACGCTCTTTTCCGCCTCATCAAAAAATACGGGCTCAGGTCTTAACAAACCTCCTACGCTGCTATCGCCGTCCGGCGATACAAAAAAACCTTTTTCATTCCTGCGTTGATCCCGACGGCCGCCGAGTTGCTGTAGCTGCGCGGCGATGTGGCGTCGCTGCGTTGTTCGCGATTCCCTTTAAAAACCCTGCCGTGACAATGCTGGCATCCGAATTGCTCAACGTGGAGTGCAATAACTTAAATGGAAGAATCCAAACCGAAAACATTACTGATCGTAGAGGACGATGAGGCGGTGCGGCGAGGCATTGTAGAGGTCGTTGAGGGCTGCGGATGGGACGTCTTAGAGGCTTCGAACGGGATTCACGGACTCGCGCTCTTTAGAGACAATCTCCCCGACGTTGTACTGACGGATGTGCTTATGGCCGGTTTGGACGGGTTTCAGCTGACCGCTGGGATCAAGGCGATTAACCCTCAGGCGGCGGTCATCGTAATGACTGCGTTTAACGCGCCCCACCTACGTGAAAAAATGCACAGCGTGGGTGCAAGCGAATTCCTGTGCAAACCATTCGAGCTCGAGGAACTCCTCGCTGCTCTAAACCGCTCACTGGGAAATGCTGCTAGCAAACAAGAATCGTAGGAGAGGATAAGATGCCTCGCATTAAAGGCCCATCTGACGGTGCGGCGAAATATGCCGTGCCCAACCAAATGAATAGGGAAAGACCGATGGCTGGAGAACTCTTGGCTCAGCCATATGAGAAAATCAAGCGGCAGGCGAGCGAACTTCAAGAAAAGAACGCTGAACTGGAACGCGCGAGCGACGTAAAATTAACGTTTCTGCGTTTCATGTCGCATGAAGTCCGCACCCCGCTGACTATCTCGATGGGTTATTCCGGATTGCTATTGGATGGGCTCCTGGGTCCGTTGTCAGAAGAACAATCGAAGGCAGTGAAGGCCATTCTGGGGCAGTCGACCGATCTCCTAACATTAATCGACAACGTTCTTGAGGCAACGAGACTTGAGACAGTGAAGGACGCGGTGGATACGCATGAAGTTGATCTCAGAAAACTCATGGGAGATCTTAAAGCCGGTTACAGCACGCCGCTGCATAAAGATATTGCCTTGGAGTGGCGGTTGTCGCCCGAGCTTCCCGCAATAAAAACAGACGTTGGTAAAATCAAAGGAATTTTAAGAAATCTGCTGAGCAATGCGATTAAGTTCACCGAGCAAGGTTCAGTCATCTTGTCCGTGCGGTGTCTTCGAGCTGAACAAGCCATTGAATTGAAAGTGGAAGATACAGGAATCGGGATACCAGAGAGGTTGAAATCAAAGATCTTCGATCTTTTCTGCCGGGTCAATAGCCCTGATATGAGAGTCCATGAAGGAATGGGTCTTGGCCTTTATATCGTCAAGAAGTACACGGAGCTACTCGGGGGTAAGGTGGAAATCGAAAGTGAAGTTGGCAAAGGATCAACTTTCACTGTTACCTTGCCCGTGACAATTTATGACGATCTTTTCGAGTTGTAAACGAGCGAGTCCAATCCTGTGGCGTAGCAAAAAATCGCCAATCGAGGGGTCACTCTCTTGTTGGGGTGGTCAAACGTTTACTTAGTGTGAGACGACTTCATCCCATCGTGGGACGCAATGGCGATCTGAAGTTGCTCAAGTAAGCGATGCCGCCGAGCCAACAGGCTTCAGCCCGGATTCTGCAATTAGCTGAGGAGACGGCAAGCGAGGTGGAACCCTGGAGTAGCAAAGGCGTCCAACTGTAAAATCTCAAAGTCATTTTGCGCTTTCGCACTTCGTTGTTACGAGCTTTAACGTTCGGTCGAAGCACCGCTGCTCGAGGTCTGCTCAGAGGCAGAAACCCATCGAATTTGCTACGGAAGGGTTGCGCGTCGCACATCTTGTCGAGCGCAACTGCGGAATCCGGGTTCAGTAGTCTCGCGAGTTGAAGCTCGGCGACACGTACTCCTCCGGTTATTCATTACCTTGCCGATTTTGTATGTCAGTAGCATCGCACAGCACAGCGGATATTTACAGGCAACAGAGAAAGGCTGCGGACTGTGACTTGTGCACGCGATCCCGCGCTAGCGCCCGCCGAGCTCTGCGGTGAGCGTCACTGTCGATCTAACCTCGATGGTCCCGGCTTCTACGGGCGTGGGCGCCGCAGCGACGGCTTCCATTTGCGCGACTCGGGCGACCGGCATGGGCCGCACGCCGCGCTCGCTTTCGTTGACCGAGAGAATGCTGACGATCTTGAGCCCGAGGGCGCCGGCTATCTCATCGGCTTTGGCTTTGGCTTTCTGGGACGCCAGGCGCAGCGTCTGAAGCTGGACGGCGTGCTCGTCTTTAAGCGTAAAGGCGAGCCGATTGATGGCATTGGCTCCGGATTGCATCGATGCGTCGATCAATTTCCCCACGCTCGCGAGATTGCCGGTCTTGATGCGCAAAATATTGGTGGCGGTGTATCCTGTAATCTCCGGTTTTCCCCCCTGTGGATAGCGATAATTGGGATTGAGCGAATAGCTGGCGGTTTTTACCTCGTCTCCTTTGCCGATAAGCTTTTTCACTTCGGACAGAATGCGCGCGGCTTTTTCCGCGTTCTCTTTTGCGGCCTCCGGGGCGTTGCGTGCCTGGGTGACGACGCCGATGTCGATCTCCGCCTGGTCCGGCTCGGCGGTAATGACCGCTTCGCCGCTCGCGGTGACCGAAGGCGGCCGGTTTCTAATTTCGTTTTGCTGCGACAGAGCAGCGGTGGGAAGCAAAAGTACCAGTCCGACTACGGTGAACCGTGCTTTCATGGGCGACCCTTTCTTTGGCGGTGTTCTTGGTTTAGGACTACAGTGAATTGCCTTGATCGGACGATCGCGCAAAGTCGCTACTCTAGTTAGACGCCGATGGTGAGATTATTGTTCACACTCCTGTGCGTCACAACGCTCGGTTGCTCGTCGACGCAGGCGCGTCTGATGTGGCGGGCGCGCGATCTCGCTCTGCTGCCTGGCGCTGCAGTCGATCTGCAACAGCCGAACGGGGGAAACGGCCGCCGTTGTCAACACACAGACCATCCGGAGGATGCTGCTGGCGCACATTCGCATTACGCGAATCGCCAACGTTCAATCCGAACTTATCTTCTATGACGGCGCGGAACCCAATGCCTTTGCGGCCATGGTCAATGGTCAGCGCACGATTGCAATCAACACGGCGATGATCAAGTTGATCGGCGACGACATCAATGAGTTTGCCGCCTTGTTGGGGCAGAAACCGCGCACTGGGCCAAAGGACATGCGGACCGGGGATCAACGCGATCGAGTACCATCCAGGCAGTGGGTGCGATCGTGGGCTCTCGGCATCGACTACATGGTGGCGAACTCCTTTGACCCCGAAGGCGCCGTTCGGCTTCATGAAAAAATGCTCAAGCTCACAGAGCGGTTCAGAATTCCCTTCTTGAGCAGTCACCCGAGCAGCGAAGAGCGGATCGAAAACCTCGAAAAGCTGATTCAGCAAAAGCAGAGTGCTTCCCGGTGAAATGCGCCTAATGGGCGCCGTTCAACCTAACCCAACCAGGTCTGCTCGTTGCGCGAAGCGGCGATTCCCTGCTAAGCCATTGGTGTGGAATCGACCGCGGAGTTAGCCCGCAGCAATACGAAGTCGAAGTTTTTCTATGGCTGGTACATCGTCGGCGTCGGCTTTCTCGCCAACGTCGCATCATCCTTCGCGCTTGCCAGCACGCTGAGCATTTTTCTCAAGCCTCTCACCGCCGATCTCGGTATTTCCCGCGGCGTATTTTCTCTGCTCCGCTCCGGCGAAGGGATCATCGCCGCTTGTCTCGCGCCGTTCATCGGCACTCTGGTGGATCGCTATGGCGGGCGCTGGCTGATGGCGGGAGGCACGGCCATCGCCGGGGTTGGTTTTCTTCTGATCAGTCAAATCGATGGATTCGCTCAGTTCGCGGCGATTCGTTTGACGCTGGTGACCCTCGGCGACTGCATGATGGGCTACATGGTCGTTAACGTGATTATCGCACGATGGTTCGTGCGGCAGCGCGGCCGGGCGTTGGCGTTCTCAAGCATGGGTGTGGGCTTCGCCAAGGTCTGTATGCCGATCGTCGCGGCATGGCTGCTGGTGATGCTCGGCTGGCGCCAAACCTGGTTCGTGTTCGGTATCATCACGATGGTTCTCTTGGTTCTTCCGGCGTTGCTTGTCGTCAGACGATCACCGGAGGACATGGGATTGCGCCCCGACGGCGCATTTGAATCCATTATTGCCAAATCACCTGCGGTGTCGAGAAGCAGCGAGAACGTGGTTTCGAGACCGGATTCGGATGTCGCTTGGACCCGCGCTGACGCGGTGCGGAGCAGGGCGTTCTGGCTGCTCGTGATTACTTTCGGGATTTCCAGCGTCGGCGTCACCGGATTGAATCTACATGTTTATTCCTATGTAACGGATCTCGGTCATTCCGCCGTGGTAGCCGCGTCGGTGATGGGTGTGATCGCGTCTATGCAACTCGCTTCACCGCTAGCTTGGGGATTTCTGGCCGAACGAATCGATGTGCGCTACGCCGCTATACTCAGGTTTGTCATTCAGGCCGTCGGCCTGGGCTTGGCAATTGCTACCGGTAATCTCCTTTGCCTTTACGCCGGCTTTTTTCTTTACGGCATCGGCCTCGGCGGAAACATGGTATTGCCAGATATCCTGTGGGCCAATTATTATGGCCGTCGCTCGCTGGGAAAAATTCGCGGGATGGGACTGTTTATCTCTCATGTGCTGGCTGCAGCGGGCCCGCCATTCTTCGGCTTTCTCTTTGATATGACCGGGGGCTATGGCCTTTCGTTTACGATTTTTGGAGCAATATTAATCATGTCAGCGTTGCTTAGCTTGATGTTGCGACCGCCGGGAGAATACCGAGGAGTGAGAGAGCCAAAAGGGGCGTCGGAATAAAGGCATCAATCATCGACCCTAATACTCCAGGTTCGGTCGTGACGTCGTCATGGCTGGCGCCTTGACTTGGCTTTGTCCGGGAATATCATTCGACCAGTTAAAAAAGAGAGCCGCAACTCAATCGAGTCCGAGACGATCATCGCCGACTGTTAATTTATGAATGCGCTGCTAGGACAGGTGGTTTTTTCCGTTGGTAGTCAGCAATATTACTGGGACGACGTAATCCTATATGCCCGGCAATCGGGTCATTGGGACGAATTGGAAAAGCAACTGCGCGAGGGTATCGCCTGTCTGAAGCGGCTGGAGGACAGGGCGGAGGAAATCAACCCTGAAGAGCTCGAGTCGGCGGCAAACGATTTTCGCTACGAACGTGATCTTGTCACCGCCGAGGAGGCGGAAGCGTGGCTTAATCAGTGGAATGTTAGCGCCGACGCGTGGATGGAATATATCCGACGCCTTCTGCTCCGGCGCAAGTGGGCGGATCGATTGGCGGAGATCGTGGCTCATTATCCGGCCACGAAAAAGGAATTCCACAGCAGTCTCCATGCGGAGGCGGTGTGTTCGGGATATCTAGCGCGCTTCGCTCAGGCCCTCGCGGCGCGGGCATCGGCGTACGACAAGGCCAGGAAAGAGGGATGGATAAACGATGAGTCCAAGAGCCCGGTAGCGGCGGACAGAATACGTCTCCTGGAGACAAGTTACCAGCGCTTCCGCGACCATGTCGTCGACTCGCAAGGCATCAAAAATCAGATTAACTCCCACCGTCTGGATTGGATCCGGTTCGATTGCCGTTATGTATTGTTTTCCCAGGAGCAGATGGCGCGCGAGGCGGCCCTTTGCGTGCGCGACGACGGCACGCAACTCGACGAGGTTGCGGCAAACGCAAATGTCGCGCTCCAAAACGCGGCCATATACTTGGACGAAGTCGAGCCGACTCTGAGAGACAGGTTTCTTGCCGCCGAAAAGGGCGCGCTCATCGGTCCGCTCAACTGGGCGAACGCATTCGGTCTTTTTCTAGTCGAAGATAAGATCATACCCGCGGTGGAAGATCCCGCAATCAAACGGCGCGCGCAAGAATCGCTGCTTCAAAGGGCGGTCAACCGTGAAATCAACAACCGGGTGAAATGGCATGCGCGGTTATAACGCAACAGATGCTAACCGCTCCCCGCTCGATGACCTTCCCATCCTTAGATTTCTACCGGAGCAGGTCAGAAAACTTATCAAGGATAGCTTTGTCCCGGCGTCCTTTACATTTGGCCAGCCCATCGTTCGCGAAGGAGAGCCGGCGGATGGATTCTATGTTGTGGTGTCTGGTCAGGCCCGGGTAGTCAAGCAGAGAGAAAACGGCGAAGATATTTCCCTGAACCTGCTCCGTCCCGGCGATAGCTTCGGTGAAATGGGACTGCTGGAAGAAGCCAGCCGCAACGCAACCGTACGGGCCACTGGCGACGTCACCACGCTCAAGCTTGACCGATCGGTTTTTCAGGCGCTCATCCGCGCCGATCCGGAGATTCGCCAGTACTTCGAACTGCAGATCAAGCACCGTCACCTGCACAACTTTTTCCGTCTCTATTCTCCCTTTGCGAGGCTGCCGGCGGATCAGTTAAAAACCCTGCTCACGGAATTTCGAGCGATCTCTTTCACTCCCGGACAGCTGGTGATCCGTCAAGGCGATAAGCCGGGGCCGATGTATATCGTCGAGGAGGGGCGGCTGAGAACCTTCACGGAACAGAACGGGCGCAGGCATTATCTGGCCTACTTGCGAAAGGGCGATTTTTTTGGCGAGTTGTCCGTATTTAAGGGAGAACCTCGCAGCGCCAACGTCGAGGCGATGTCACCGTGCAAGCTTCTCGAGCTGGCGCCGGCAACATTCGAAAAATTGCTCAAAAACTGTCCTGCCTTCAAGACCCAGATCGAAGAAAGGATCGCGCAGTACGACTACAAACACGTCGCCCGTGTGCCGTTGGACTTTGCCGAAGAAGTCCTGCCCGCCGATGTTCAGGTCTATGAAAAAGTGAGCCCCGATCAGGTAGACCACGCGGAACTGGAGGAAGATGCCGAGCTGGGACCTTTCGCCTCTCCGGAAGGGCATTTTATCAAGAAGGCCAAGCGCATCCGCCGCTTCTCGCTGGTGCGCCAGATCGACGAGATGGACTGCGGCGCTGCCTGCCTCGCCATGGTCTGCCGCTATTTCGGCCGGTCCGTGAGCCTCGCCCGAATACGCCGGCTCGTCCACACAAGCCTCGACGGTACGAGCCTGAGAGCCCTGTGTCACGCGGCGGAAGAGCTCGGATTGGCGGCTCGGTCGGTCAAGACCTCAGGGCAAAGGCTCGGGGATATGCCTTTGCCGGCCATCGTCCATTGGGAGGGAAACCACTGGCTCATCCTTTACAATGTCGATGAGAAGCGCGTGCGCGTGGCTGATCCGGCTGTGGGTTTGCGAAGGCTGGGCCGCGCCGAATTTGCCAAGAAATGGAGCGGCTATGCAGCGCTTTTCGATTACACCGAAGCATTCAAGAAAGCGCCGGTGGAAAAGGCCAATCTGAGTTGGCTCTGGCCGTTTTTCCGTCCTTTTACAGGATCGCTGATCAAAGCCCTGACTCTCTCGATCATCTTGAGCGCCCTGCAAATGGTTCTGCCCGTGTTCACCCAGGTAGTCGTCGATACGGTTCTCGTCCATCAGGAACTGAACATGCTTCGGCTGCTGGTCCTTTCGATGGTGGCGGTCCTGCTTGTGATGATCGTCTCGATGGTGGTGCAGCGTTACTTGCTGAGTTTTGCGGCGGTGCGCATTGACGCCGTAGCGCTCGATTTCCTCATGCGCAGGCTCCTCGCTCTGCCGATGAGCTATTTCAACGCCCGCCGCACTGGAGACCTCCAGCGCCGCCTAGAGGGCATCCGGCGCGTGCGCGAGTTTGTCGTGCGACACGCCGTCGGTGGCATTACCGCGCTTTGCCAGTTAGTCGTGGCCGTCGCGCTCATGTTCATATACAGCCCAGTTTTGGCACTGGTCTTTCTCGCCACCGCGCCGCTCTTTGTCTTGCTCATGTATTTTTCCTCGCGCTGGCTGCGCCCGATCTTTGACAATCTGGAGGAGGGATTCGGCAAATATCACTCCCATCAAATCGACGCCATCAAAGGGATCGAGACCGTCAAAGCGTCCGGCGGCGAGGGCGCGTTTCGCACGGTGATGCTCAATCAGTTCCATGGCATGGCCCAGCGTCAGTTTACCGCCGACTTCACGATCATGTGCTACGAGGGGGCCATCCAGTCCGTCACTTTTCTCGCGATGGTGCTTTTCCTTTGGGTTGGCGCCGGTGAGGTAATGAAAGGAGCCCTGACGATCGGCGGACTGGTGGCCTTTAACTCTCTGGTTGTCCTGGCAAACGCGCCGATCCTTCTGCTTTTGAACCTATGGCACAACCTGCAGTACTCCTCGGTACTGCTCAATCGGCTGCAGGATATCTTTGAGCAAGAGCCTGAGCAGGGCCTGGACCACTCCCGCCTGCTGCCCGTGCCGAGCCTGGAAGGAAGGATTCGTCTTCACAACGTCGGGTTCCGCTACGGCGGTCCAGAGTCTCCGCTGATCATAGAGCAAATCGACCTGGAAG
Source organism: Binatia bacterium (assembly GCA_036555515.1). Taxonomy (GTDB): domain Bacteria; phylum Desulfobacterota; class Binatia; order UBA9968; family UBA9968; genus DATACQ01. Next base: position 47,021 of record DATBLC010000148.1, on the reverse strand, counting down.
TGCCGCCGGGAAAAACGGTGGCGATCGTAGGCCGCAGCGGCTCGGGAAAAACCACGCTCGCCAAATGTCTGGCCGGTTTGCTGGAGCCTACGGAGGGAACCATCTTCTACGACGGCGTTGATCTGAAGACCTTGAGCTACCGCCAGCTTCGCCGTCAGGTGGGCTTCGTACTGCAGGAAAATTACCTCTTTGCCGACACCATATCGCGTAACATCGCTTTAGGCGACGATGAGCCAGATATGGATCGCGTTATCTGGTCGGCGCGCATGGCCAACGCCGACGAGTTTATCGAGCGCCTACCGCTCGGCTATGAAACGCCGGTGGGCGAGACCGGACTCGCCATATCCGGCGGGCAGCGCCAGCGCATCGCCATCGCCCGGGCGGTTTACCGCCAGCCACCGGTGCTGATTTTCGATGAAGCTACGAGCAGCCTGGACACCGAATCGGAGAGCTCGATTCAGCAGAACATGACGCAATTCTTTGAAGGGCGCACCTGCTTTGTCATCGCGCATCGCTTGAGCACGATCCGCGATGCCGACCTCATCGTGGTTTTGGAGAAAGGGAAAGTTGTCGAGCAGGGCACGCACGACGACCTGATGAAAGTTCAGGGCCTCTACTATTATCTCGCCAGCCAGCAATTGGGATTATAAGTAAAGCGGTTAACGCAATGCTTGAATTCGGATTGCGCAATCGGGAAAAAGTTAACTCGCCCAAAGTAACAATGGTAAATTCAAAGTGCGAAATCCGAAATTCGAAACAAATTCAAATGACAAAAAACAATCGCAACGTCACGAAGGTAAGAATCTAAAGATGGCGGATGATACCCCTGCTTTTTTTGATCCAGCGCCGCCCCATTGGGCGGCCAACGGCCTCGCCTACCTGGTGATCGCCGTTGTCGCGATCGCGACCGCGGCCGCGGTGGTGGTAGAGATGCCGGAGACGGTCTCCAGCCCGTTTGTCTTGAAGCCATGCTCAGACATGTTTTGGCGCCGGCAGTTCGAAGCGCAGGGAGCATTTGCCATCGAAAAGGACCTGTTATCGGAGCTCGCGTGCCCAGGGGAGAAGCTTCAGGCAGATATTGCCTTGCCTCAATCGGGCGTGGCGCGCGTCCATGCCGGCCTGGGCGTCAAGCTCCTCTACGATGCCTTTCCCTTCGGTCGCTACGGCATCCGATACGGCACAGTGCGGTGGGTGAGCCCGGCCAGTGTCGAGTCGGAGAATAGCGATGGTTTTCACGCGTTTGCCGATATCGATGATCAGGCGATCATGGTCGATGGCCAATCTCGGCCGCTGCGCGCTGGAATGCGCGGCACGGCGAAAATCTTACTCGGCAAACGATCCCTGATCTCCTACGTTTTCGAGCCGCTCCGGCAGTTGAAAGAGAGCTTTGCCGAACCGCCGCAACGGCCGGCTAGAGAAAAGCCGTCATGACGACCGGCCCGCAGCTAAACTCAACCGCCGACCCGACGAGCGCGACATTGGATAATTTCCAAAGCGCCGATCCGCCGATGATGCGCTGTCTTGAGCTTGCCAGGATTGCAGCCGGGACTGAGCTGCCGATTCTCATCCTGGGCGAATCCGGCGCCGGCAAGACGCTCCTTGCCCGCGCAATCCATAATTCTTCGACCAGACAGAGGGACCCTTTCATCGCGTTTAACGCCGCCGCCCTGAGCGACACCCTTTTGGATAGCCAACTATTCGGCCATGAGAGGGGCGCCTTTACCGGGGCGCAAAAAACCGTCAAGGGAAAATTCGAGCTGGCACATAACGGGACCCTGTTCATCGACGAGATCGCTGACATGAGTTCTTCAGCCCAGGCGAAGATCCTGCGCGCGGTAGAGTACGGTGAATTTGAGCGATTGGGTTCCGACAGCCTGAGAAAAGCGGACGTGCGCCTCATCTCCGCCACTCATCTGCCGCTGCATCAACTCATCGGCGCCGGCCGCTTTCGCAGGGATCTCTTCTATCGCATCAGCGGCATCACCGTGACCGTTCCGGCACTGCGAGCGCGTCCGCGCGACTTACCCGTGCTGATCGCCGCCGAAATCGCGGCGGCGAGCCGCCGTCTAGGAAAGGAGATCAGAGGCCTCGACGCTCTGGCCTCCGAGCGCCTCATCTCCTATTCCTGGCCCGGCAATTTGCGAGAGCTGAGCCGGGTTATCCATACAGCAGTGGCCTTGACCCGAACGGCGATTATTCCCCCGGAAGCCCTGCTATTGCAGGAATCTTTTTCTACCTTAACCCTCGAACCTGCCCAGACTTTGTCTTCTATTTCTTTTTCCACCGGCGCGGGAGACGATCACGACTCTCTAAAGGCGGCCGAGCGGCAGCATATCCTGCGGATCCTCGAACGGGTGGGCGGGAACAAGCGCAGGGCGGCCAAGACTCTCGGCATCTCGCGCTCGACCTTGGACCGCAAACTGGCCTAGCCATAGAAGCTTCATAATAATACTCTGGTCTCAAATTCGGCCCTCTATGGTATTGGAACGAGACCAGCGAATCAGCGCCGGTTTTTGCCCATTGGCCTACGCCCAAGAAAATCACGGGGTTAGAAAGACGCTGAGCTTCGGCACGCGACTTGCGGTGCGAATTGGGGACGGAAACGAGAAGCTGGAGTCGAGTAACTAACGCGTCATCACTAAAGTGTATTAGAGGCCTTAGAAGAGCATGATGACGATGCTTTCACAAGGAGGCGTGTTATGAAACCCCAAAAACTGAGGCTGGGCAAAATCCTAACCCTGCTGTGTTTGTTCGTGAGCGGCATGCATCTTTTGCCGACATCGGCGCTGTCGGTGACGATGGCCAATTGGAGTGATCAGAGTCGACTGCTGCCACAAGATCACCTTCGTCTCGCCCAACACAGGGAATGCTCGCGACGGCTTGGGCCCTTTGCCACACAAACGACGGCCTGGCAAAGATGGCGAGAAGCCAGAAGCCGAGGATACGCCGTGAGTAATGGTGTTGTTCCCTGTAATGATGGAACGAGAGGCTACTGCTTTAATGTATTCTTTCCTTGCTAGACCCAGACCGGAGGCAGTTCAGGCCAATAGACTAGAGACCAGAGTGGAACGCGCGGTCGCCGTTCTGGAGCTGAGATAACGATAGACCTAGCCGGCAGAGGGACGACCAAAAAAGGACACGGGATGCAAACGACCCTGAGAGAAACAAAATTCAACGGCGTGCCTATCCAAGATTTAGCTACAAATGAACCAACGCCAGCAACGCCTTCGAAGACCGTCCCGGCGGCCTCGGTTTTCCTCGGTCTCGCCCACCTGATCCATCAGATCAGCAACCCTATCCAGGCGGTTTATGGCGCCGCAGGTCTCTTGGATCAAGAGATGGCCAAGGCGCGCGGTGAAGATCCCTTCGTGGCCCAGGTGTTCCAACAATTAAGAAAGGGGGTTGATCAGTTGATCTCTCTGGTCAGCTCGCTGCGCTCCCAGTTGGACAGCCTCTCGTTGACCGACCCGGATTCCAGTTTAGTAAACTTGAATTCGCTCATCGACGATATTCTGCAAAGTGAAGAGGCTCGGTTTGACGCCGGCGGAATTCAAGTTCGGAAGTTTGTCGCCGCCAACCTGCCGCCTATCCAGGCTAATGAAAAACTGCTAAAAGAGGCGTTTGTTAATCTTCTCAGGAATGCCGCGGACGCGATGCCGGAAGGCGGAGTTTTGAGCGTACGAGCAGGCGCGTGTGGAAGCTCGGTGTCTTTCGAACTCGCCGACACCGGCGGCGGGATTCCGCCCGACTTGGATGTTTTTCAACCCTTCGCCACGTCGAAACCCGGCGCAATGGGTCTCGGATTGGCGATAACCCGGCATATCGTCGAAACCCATGACGGGACAATCACGTATAGGAGCCAACCAGGCAAGGGGACAACCTTTTGTCTCACTTTTCCCTGGGCGCCGCAAGGAAAGAACGTTTCAGTCTAGAGTTTACGGCGAACAGAGTCTTAGAATGGGACTATCTGGTCTAATCTTGAGACAATCCAAGGTACTCGATGATTTCAAGGGTATGAAGGAGCAAAGTCTAGGTAAGCTGTGGACTTGGGCCTATAAATTGCGATAAGGCAGCGGTAAAATATGACCGGCTGCCGGTTTTCAGTAAATTCAGTTCGGTCGACGTGAGTGGTTAAAAAACACGGGTTTTCCGGCGTGAAACTTGACTCATACGGAGTAGGCAGAGAAAAGCAAATGGATGAAAGCATATCGAACATGTCCACTGCGAACTCTGCATCTCAGTGGCGAATAATCCTTCGCAGTAAAGCCGGATGAGCCAAGATTGTTATCGAGAATGAACGTGCAAAAAGTAAAAGGCGAGAAACAGAAGAAGAAAGCGGGTGGCGTTGTTTTGCTCAAAGACCTGGCGCCAAGGAAAGAAGTGAAGGGCGGAGCGGGAAAGATCGTCTTTGGCGCAGGCACGGATCCGTTTTTTAGGGACGAGGATGAGAACAAGCCGAAGAAAAAATGACAACGAGGAAAGGGGTTAAATCCGGCAAGAAAAAAGCAGCGAAAAAAGCAAAGGTCGCAATCAAGGACCTTAAGCCGAATAAAAGAACTCAAGGGAGGCGGTTGAGCACGCGAGAGACGACCTCGCAATCCCGGCGGTTCACGGGTTGCCGGGGCTCCGGTGCTGCAAATAATGAGCAGTCTAGGCGGATCGTGAGAATGGCAGAAGCTTCGCCCGCATGGATCGCGCCGGGCGAGATCGTTGTCTTTCTCGGACCCACTCTCGCCCGCGAGGCAGCGGAGGCCATCTTACCGGCCCGCTACTTTCCTCCCGTAGCCTGCGGCGACATCCTCCGTTGCCTCCGTATCAAGCCGAAAGTCATCGCCATCATCGACGGCGTGTTCGAGCACCGAGCCTCGGTTTGGCATAAGGAGATCCTGTTTGCGCTGGAGCAAGGAATCACCGTCTTTGGCGCCGGCAGTATGGGCGCGCTGCGCGCGGCCGAGCTAGCGCCGTTCGGCATGATCGGGATCGGCCGGATTTTCGAATCCTATCGCGATGGCGTGTACACCGACGACGATGAAGTGGCGCTGCTGTACGAGAGCGGCGCCGCAGGTTATCGCGCTCTATCGGAGCCGATGGTCAATATCCGCGCCACAGTGGCCCGCGCCGTCGCTGCGGGCGTGATAATGCCGCGGGTCGGTGAACTGGTGATCGCATGCGCCAAGGAGAGCTCGTATCAAGCGCGATCCCTCAGGAGCGCGGTGGAGAAGGCCGGTGTTTCGCTGCCGAGCCGCGAGCCCTTGCTGCGCTTGCTCCAGTATGTTGAGAACGGCGGCCACGTAGATCAAAAGAATTTGGATGCGTTGGATCTGATCAGGATGTTGGCGCGGCTCGAGGTACCGCCGGTAAGCAGGCGGCGGGTGCGTACCAAGGGCCGCCAAAAGCCGAGCAGATTGCAGTGAAGCTGACCGGCTTCTACGCCCGCCTCTACGCTCCCATCATTCCACCACTCCGTTACCGCGCACTGATCTTGCGGCCCGCTTGACAGACCGAAACAGGTCTCTTATAGGTGCGGTCAGTCGAAGCGGAAAGGATTCGAGCATGATCATTGACATTCACAACCACATAGTGGCCGGCGAGCAGCTGCAAACTTTTCAAGCCGGCTTGATTAACAGCGCCGGGTTTCATCGCCCACAGGGGACCGTGGTCACGGAGAAGCACATTCAAGAGGCCAGATGGCGCGGCCACAAGCACTCGGAAGTTCTCGACCAAGTCGGCACCGATTTCGCGTTTATCTCGCCGCGGCCTTACACTATGATGCACTCGGCGAAGCCAGAGAAGATCGTGCACTGGTATTGCCGGGCGGTCAACGACGCGCTGGCACTGCAGGTCAGGATGGAACCGAAGAAGTTTCGCGCCATTGGCGGCTTGCCGCAAAACGCCGGGGTGCCGGTGACGAACACATTCGAGGAGATCGACCGCTGCATCAACGATCTCGGCTTCGTCGGCATAATGATTAACCCAGATCCCGGCGAGGGGGATGGGCAGACACCGGCCATGGGCGATGAGCAGTGGTTCCCACTCTACGAGAAGATGGTAAAGATGGATATCCCCGGACTGGTGCACGCAGCGAGCTGCAAGAACCCGCGGGAGTCGTTCCACGGCCACTTTATCACCGAGGAAAGTATCGCGATCTTATCGCTGGTGGATTCCAGCGTGTTTAAAAACTTTCCAACCCTAAAGCTGATCATTTCGCACGGTGGCGGCTCAGTGCCGTATCAGGTGGGCCGCTGGCGCTCCCAGCTGCGCGGTCCCAATGACACGGAAAACTTCGATCAAAGGCTAAAACAGCTTTACTTCGATACCGCGCTGTATAATGTCGAGTCGTTGAAGCTCCTGTTCAGAATCGTCGGGCCCGACCGTTGCCTTTTCGGCACCGAGCGTCCCGGCGCGGGCTCCAAAACCGATCCGCGCACCGGCAAGTGGTACGACGACGTGCGCCCCAATATCGAAAGCATTCCGTGGCTCACGGCGGAGGACAAGGCAAAAATTTTCGCTAAGACCGCGCTGCAGGTGTTCTCGCGGTTCAAACAGTAGGAATCCTGGAATATTGGAATGATAGAGTAGGGAAATTTGGCGTAATGGAGTATTAGAGTAATGGAGTGGTGGGGTTTTCGGACAAGAATCCGTAACTCCAACACATCCATTACATCAAAAACCTATTCTTTCCCGGTATTCCACCATTCCAATACTCCATCACTCCATTTCTGAGTATTCGTCCCCGCCTGGTTGAAAACCGCGCGCTTTCCATTCACCTTTACTGCTTCAACCATGAAAAAAACTCCGGCGCTCGAACTGCGCGACGTTTCCTATGCTGCCAACGGCCATCGGATTCTTCATTCCATCAACTGGACCGTGCTGCCGGGCGAGCACTGGGCGATTTTGGGACCTAACGGTTCGGGAAAGACAACACTTCTGAAACTAGCCTGCGGGTACGTTTGGCCCAACGCAGGCGGTGAAATACGCCGGCGCGGCAGAGTTCTGGCGGATCTGCGCCAATTGAGAAAGAGCATCGGTTGGGTGACGTCGAGCCTCGCGCCGGAAATTCCGGCGAACGAAAATGTCTTGCGCACAGTGGTTTCGGGAAAATTTGCGCAGATCGGTTTGATGGAAACCTTCGGTGGCGCCGCGACGAAAAGCGATTATCGTCTCGCCGGCAAGTTGCTCGATCAGATGGGCTGCGGCCATGTGCGCGACCGGGCGTTCGGAATTCTCTCGCAGGGCGAACAGCAGAAGGTATTGATCGCCCGCGCGCGCATGACCGGCCCCTATCTCATCGTGCTCGACGAGCCTTGCGCCGGCATGGATCCAGGCGCGCGAGAAAAATTCCTGGCGTCTTTGAAAAATCTGGGCCGCCAGAAAAGAATTCCTTCGCTCATTTACGTTACGCACCATATTGAGGAAATCCTGCCGTTGTTCGGCAAAACCCTGGTGTTGCGCGACGGCCGGGTGCTCTGCTCCGGAACCACGAGCGCCGTGCTCAAAGGCAATGTCCTACAGGAATTGTACGGCGTCTCGCTCAGCATCATCAGGAAGAAAGGACGCTACTGGCCGGTCGTCCGGTAGCGAGTTCAAGGTTCAAGGTGCGGAGTATGCAGAATTGCGCATCTCCTTTTTACTTGATCGATTAACCTTGAACCCATTCGGCGGGCTCAGGGCAAGCTTTGACCGTTGAACATTGAACTTTGAACTCATGGAATCGCCCCGGCGCAATCGCTGGCTGTCTCTTTCCGTCGCCTCGCTGGCGTCGTTGATAGTGACCGCAGACTCCGGCCAGCTCAGCATTGCGCTGCCGGTGATTATCGGGGAATTTCACGCCGACATAACCCTGGCGGGTTGGCTTGCCGTCGTCTACGCCCTGGTTACGGCGTCGTTGTATATGCCTTGCGGCAGATTATCCGATCTCGCCGGCATCGGTAAGTTGTTCAAGATCGGTTTTATTATCTACTCGGCGAGCTCTTTGGCCGCCGGCTTTGCGCAGGGCGCGGCGCAGCTGGTTTTCTTTCGCGCTCTCCAGGGCGTGGGCAGCGCGCTCATCATGGCAAACAACTTCGCTCTGGTGACGGCGCTCTTTCCGCCGGAAGAGCGTGGCCGCGCGATGGGCATCGCGGGCGGAACCGTGTCCGCCCTAGGCTATTCACTTGGACCGGTGCTAGGCGGTCTCGTTACCCATACGCTTGGCTGGCGCTCCAACTTTTATCTTTCCGCGGCGCTGGCGGTTATCGGTTTTGCCGCTGCTCGTTCCTTGTTGCCCCCGGAAACACTGAAGGGAACGATGACTCGTCGAGCGCCCTTCGATTTCATCGGCGCTGGCGCTTTTTCGCTCAGTATTTCGTTGCTCCTGGTTGCTTTGACCACTGCGCAGAAAGGATCATGGCACGGTCCTTTGATCGCCGCGGAGTTTGCCGGCGGTGTCGTGATGCTGGCGTTCTTCATTTTTTGGGAAAGACGTTGCCGTGACCCGCTGCTCGATTTGGCCCTGTTTCGCATCGCGGCCTTTGCCCTTGGAAACGCCGCGCGGTTGATCAGCTTTGTGACCATGAGCATCAACAATTTGTTGATGCCTTTTTTCCTTCAGTTAGCGATGGGTTTGGACCCCCTCCAGGCCGGCTTTCTCGTCGCGCCAACTCCCGTCGCCATGGCGCTTCTGGCTCCGCTCACCGGTTGGTTATCGGAAAAGTGCATGCCCGAACGCATGGGAGCTCTGGGATTACTGACGACGTCCATCGCCTTTGCCGGTTTGACTTTTCTTAAGCCGTCAACGACCGCGTTTGAAGTTGTTTTCTGGCTTGCTCTTTTGGGAGTCGGCATGGGAATCTTTCAGACGCCGAACAATAACTTGCTCATGAGCTCATTGCCCCGGCAGCGGCTCGGTATCGGTTCATCATTTCTCTCCATCGTGCGCAGCGTTGGCTATTCAACTGGCGCCGCATTAGGCGCGACGATTGTCAGTGCCCAACTCGCCAGCGTGACTCGGCAGACTTCGTTGCAAGACTTGCAGCGCGCCGCCGCCCCGGGGGACGGCGGTCCGATGCTTGCGGCTTTTATGCTCGGCTTTCGCTACGCATTCTTGGCCGCGGTCGTGATATGCTTGATCGGAGCGGCGCTGAGCGCTATCCGCGTCTCACGTCTTCGCTAATGCTCAGGCGGTTCAAGGTCCAATGTTCAAAGTTCAAGGTTTAGGACTCGGACTTCAGATACACCTGCGAGCGCATTCCGAGTAAATGATTGCCGAGCTCCCGCGCGTTTCTACAGTTAACGCGCAGGCTGAACCAAAAGGCTCAGATGCGAGACCCGCAGTTTCATTGTACATATTCGAAAAACCACAGCGAACACGGTTCCCGTGAGGCATCAAGCGCAACGGAGCAGGTGTGGGTTTTTCATCAGCGTGCAAGGCGTAACCTTAAGGACTAGAAGGGTAAAGCTCGAACGTCGTGTCCGAGACGTTGAACATTGAACCTTGAACTTTGAGCTCGGCCTGCGCGCTTGGGCGCGCAGGCCGAGCTAATGGTTGCCGACGCCGATGCGGCCGACGAAGGGCAGTTTGAGCGCGGGTCGATAAAAATCGATGCCGAAATTCAAACCAAGCAGGTTCAGCTCTAGGCCCTCTTCCCGCGCCAAGGTAACGCCAAGCACACCCAGCATCGATACTTGATAGCCCGTGCCGCTGGGCGCGAGATCGACCATCGAGCCGTTGATTGGGTAGTCTTTGCCGATGGCTGTGGAGGGAAGATCCATGCGCAGCTCCGGCACCCGTTTGCCTATGTAAGCGACGAAGGTATTGCTGTTAGGACCAGGCCAGAGCGTGTACTCGTTCGGATAGGGATAGCTGGCAACGGCTTCGATGATCTTAGGAATGGCGTGTTCCGCGGCTTGGCCGCGCAGTTCGCCGATGAGCGTCGGTTCGTTGCCGAACCAGCGGCCATCCGGAATACCGGGAGCCGAAATCACGGCGGGAAGATCGCGATAGACGCGCCAGCCGATGACCTGATGCACGGTGTATGCCCCGGCGCTTTCCGGTTTCGTCGCGACCCATGAGTGCACTCCGAAGATACCGCGCCAGTTTAGCGCCCGCGCCGTGTAAACCTGCACCACGGCCTCCGGCGTGTTTTCGGCGGGAGGAGCGATGCCGGCGCTGGTGCGGTCGGCGCGGCGAAAATCACGGCCCAGCTGGGCCTGGCCGGTAACGACCATGACCACCGGCAGAGCCGCGATAAAAAGCAAAAAGAACAGTAGCATGCGAATAAGCATTGTCACTCCAGACCGGGCTAAATTATAGCCCAGAGATGCACAGGTTACTAGCCCGAATTTAGTTCAAAGTTCAAGGTTTAATGTTCAAAGTCAAACTGTCCTTTGGTTAACCGCTTGTCCGCTATTGTCGACCTTGAACGTTGAACTTTGAACCGGCGCGCAGCCTGTCGTGTTTCTTATTTGTTGAGACGAACGGGTAACGCCGTTGTTGATTGTCGCTTCACTTCGAGTGATGATGCAACGATGATCGCCGTCGGCGAAGCCGCTGGGATCGATTACAAGGAGATATGGGTTCCTGAGCATGGCGAAGGACTTTCGCATTGGACATGGCTTCGACGTTCATCGCCTGGTGCGTGGGCGCAAGCTGATCCTGGCGGGACTCGAAATCCCGCATGGCCGAGGCTTGTTAGGCCACTCCGACGCCGACGTAGTGTCGCACGCGATTATCAATGCGCTGCTCGGCGCCATGGGAGAGGGAGATATCGGCGTGCATTTTCCCGACACAGACCCGCGTTTTCAGGGTATCTCCAGCGGCCAACTGCTGGACCGGGTGCTTCAGATAGCGCGCCGTAAACGCTTCAAGCTGGTCAACCTGGACGTGACGCTGTTGGCGCAACGACCTAAAATCGTGCGCCATTATGCGGCCATGCGCAAAATCCTGGCGCGCCGATGTAAAGTGAACGAAAACAGGATTAATATCAAAGCCACCACCACGGAAAAACTTGGCTGGGTGGGACAGGGTAAAGGAATGGCCGCAACGGCGGTGGTATTGCTGTCCCGATAGGGCTGTGGCGGCGGCCAATTTGTTGACAAGCATGCGATTCTATATTAATCAATTTTTCTAATCTTTGGTGGAATCTGATCCTCCCAATCTAGCGCCCGAAGCGCGTGAACAAGAGATCGAAAGGTTAGCTCAAGAGCTTGGCCGTCTGATTCAGGGCGCCGACCCTGAGCGGCGGGAAGACCTCAAAGAGCTGGCGTTCGCACTGATTCGCGAGGAGTTTGTATACGCAGGCGAGGGCGATTCCCAAGAAAAGGGATCTGCTCCAGCGCCATTCAATCCACTGGGGACCGGAGTCTTGATATTTTGTCTGGGAGCCGGCTTGTCATTTGTTTTCGGTCCCATCGGCCTGCTCTTAATGTTAGGCGGGATGATCTTTATTATATGGGGTGCGTTGATTAGCTGGATCAAGGGATAACCGAGCATGGCAGAAAAGGAAAAACGAGGCATATGGTCGCGTCGAGACTTCTTTACGCGCTTGGGCTGGGGTGGTTTCGGAATCTTTGGCGGGTTGAGTCTCCTCGGGTTTCTCCGCTCGGCGTTTCCACGGGTGCTTTTCCAGCCGCCGACAACTTTTAAGGCCGGTAATATTTCCGACTATGCCATCGGTGAAGTCAGCGAAAAGTTCAAGCAAGATCAACGCGTCTGGATCGTCCGCGAAGAAATCGGCGTCTACGCCATTTTCGCCAAGTGCACGCATCTTGGCTGCACGCCGCGCTGGCTTACCACCGAGAACAAGTTTAAATGTCCGTGCCACGGCAGCGGCTTTTTCAAATCCGGCTTGAACTTCGAGGGGCCGGCGCCGCGACCGCTGGACCGCTTCAAAATCGCCGTTGGCGAAGATGGTCAACTGGTCGTCGACAAAGGCCAGGTTTTCAAAATGAGTCCCGACGCCGAGCCCGACGAGCAACACCCGGAAAGCATCTTGAAAGCCTGACGAAAGACTGATTATGGCAAACAAGGTCCTAGAGAGAATCAAAAACGACATCGTCGAGAGCCACGTCTGGAAAGCGATCTTTCGCCACGGCTACGATGATACGCCGCGCAACCGCGTCATGATGGTGACCGCGAACGTTTTCCTCCACCTCCATCCCGCCAAAGTCCGGCGCCATGCGGTGCGCATGCGCTTTACCTGGTGCATGGGCGGGCTCACGTTTCTCATGTTTTTGGTCACCGCCGTGACCGGCATCTACTTGATGTTCTACTACCGGCCCGTTGCGGAGTACGCCTACGCGGACATGAAATATCTGGAGTTTGACATGCCGTTCGGCATGCTCATGCGCAACATGCACCGCTGGGCGGCTCATGCCATGGTTGTGTTCGTTTGGCTGCACATGTTTCGCGTGTTTCTGACCGGCTCGTACAAGCCGCCGCGGGAATTCAACTGGATCGTCGGCGTGTTGTTGCTTGTGCTGACGCTGCTTTTGAGTTTCACGGGTTACCTATTGCCCTGGGACCAACTCGCCATCTGGGCCGTCACCGTCGGCTCCAACATGGCGCGCGCCACGCCTCTTCTGGGTTATGAAGGTCCGTTCGCCGAGTTCGTCGGCGCCAATCCGATCTATGACGCCCGCGCGTTCCTGTTTGGCGGCGGCGAAATCGGCCCGCATACGCTGCTCAGGTTCTACATTCTGCACTGCATTTTCATCCCGCTGGTTGCGAGCATTCTCATGGCGCTTCATTTCTGGCGCATCCGCCGAGACGGCTTTTCGGGGCCGTCTCTCTAATCGGGAACGAGGGAAAAGATGGCAGAGGCAAGCCGCGAAAAAAGGTTACCCACCGACGACAAGATTCACACTTGGCCCCATCTAGTCCGCGGCGAGTTTCTCGTCGCGCTGTTCGTGACCGTGGCCCTGACGCTCTGGTCGATCACCATCGACGCGCCCCTCGAGGAGCCGGCCAATCCGACGCGGACGCCCAATCCCTCCAAAGCGCCCTGGTACTTTCTCGGCCTGCAAGAAATGCTCGTCTACTTCGATCCCTGGCACGCGGGCGTCGTCTTGCCGAGCCTAATCATCGTCGGCCTGATGGTGATTCCATTCATCGATATTAATCCTAAAGGGAACGGCTACTACTGCTTTAAAGACAGAAAATATGAAATCCTCACTTTCGTTTTGGGCTTTCATATTCTCTGGGTAACGATGATTATCATCGGGACTTTTTTCCGCGGGCCGGGCTGGAACTTGTTCTGGCCCTGGCAGCGTTGGGACGCCCATAAGGTCGTTGCGCTGACCAACGTGGACTTGCCGTATCTGTTTGGCCTCAGAGACTACTGGTTGTCGGCGGCTTTCGGTTTGTTCGTAATCGGCCTGTACTTTGTCGCCGGCGTGGCGGCGTTTTATCTCTGGGTGCTCAAAGTCAAGGGCAGGGAGTTTCTCGAGCGGTGGGGCATGGTGCGCTTTACGATTACCGCGGTGTTGTTCGTTTTGATGCTGTCGCTTCCCGCCAAGATGTTTCTGCGACTCGTGTTCAACGTGAAATACATATTAGTGACCCCCTGGATCAACGTCTGATGTTTTACCTGGCTAAGATCCTCCAAGGGCTGGGCTTGGCGGACGTGGGTTATGCTCTGTTCGTCGGCATCGCGAAAAACTCTTCGATGGCGGAAGAGATCGTGCTGGCGCTGATCGGGCTCGGGGTTTTTTCTTTGGGCCGCGCGCTGGAGCGCAGGGCCGCATAGGGAGTCGGGATGGCGGAACGAGGAATCGACGAGAAGGAAGAGAAAAAATCCTACGGCAGCACCTTCCTCATCGGCAGCGCCTTATTGGTGGTTTTGTCTTTCTGGGCCTTTTGGGACGACAATATTACCCGTCGTCCGTGGAAGGGAATCCAATATCGCTTTTTCCGGCTCGATTACGAGAAAGCCAAAGCGGCTTATGACGAGGAGCAAAAGAAGCTTGAGGCCGATGCCAACTATCAGGAATTGACCAAGAAACTCGCCGCGGCGCAGGCGAGCTTGAAAGGCGGCGAGCTGGGCAAGAAACTGAGCGCCTTGACGGAACAGGAAGAGGCCGCCAGCGTGCGCTTCAAGGAAATCGACCAGGAAATCAAATTCATCAAAAGCGAGATGGAAGAAGCGTGGTACGAATATGATCACGCCGTCCAGCAAAAGCGCAATCCGCAGCCGTTTCTGGAGCATATTCGAGAACTGGAAAAGGAAAAAGTCAAGCTCGACCCGACTCTCGAGGCGGCGCGCGAGAAACGGGATCAACTAAGAGAGGAGATCAAGAAGATCAATTCGACCCCCAGGGAGATCGAAAATGAGCTGGCCAAGCTCACCGTCGAGCGCGACAAGTGGCAGCGGACGATGGCGAACACGACGCTCAAGCTCGGCCCAGTGTCTTTCTATAAGGTTCCCAAGATTCAGCAGGTGTCGATGGACGAATTCGATCGCAACCGATTCGACCAACCCGTCGCGCGCGTCGATCGCTGCCAAACTTGCCATCTGGCGATCAACCGGGCGGGGTTCGAAGAGGAACCGAATCCCTTCAAAACTCATCCGCGCCGCGAAGTTTACCTCGCCGACAACGCCCATCCACCCGAAAAACATGGCTGCACCGGCTGCCATGAAGGGCAAGGCGTGGCGGTCAACAGCGCCAAACAGGCGCATGGTGAAGTGCATCTCTGGGAGTTTCCGCTGCTGCGGGGAACAAAATCCCAGTCAAGCTGCACGTCGTGTCACTTGGACGTGCAAAAGTTTGAAGAGTATGCGCCGTTACTCACCCAGGGCCAGCGGCTCTTCGAGCAGGTCGGTTGCACCGGCTGCCATCTCGTGAAGGGCTACGAAAATATTCCCAAGATTGCCCCGAGCCTGCGCAAGATCAGCGCGAAGGCCGATCCAAGCTGGATGGTGCGCTGGATCGAAAACCCGCACAAATTCCGGCCGCGCACGCGCATGCCTAATTTCGATCTCAAGCAAGACGATGCCATTGCTATTGCGGCGTATCTCTGGTCATCGTCCAAGGAAGAGGGCGACAAGTGGTTGCAAGAGCATCCGCTGCCAGCCGGTTTTCGCGAAGGGGACGCCAATCAGGCGGCGCTCGGGAAAAAGCTGGTTGAGAGCATCGGCTGCAAAGGTTGCCACGGATTCACCGATGGCGAATTTAGCACGCCCCTGGGCAAGGAAAAGGATCTCATCCCCAACCTCAAAGACATCTCCGCCAAGGCCGGCTCTCAATGGATCTACCACTGGATTCGCGACCCGCGCGGATATCAGCCGGATACGAAAATGCCGAGCTTGCGGTTGAGCGACGACGAAGCGCTGGCGATTACCTCCTACCTGAGGACGCTTGGCACCAAGGGCGAGGCGATCGCGGGAATCCAAGAAAAACTCGCCGATCCGCAGAATGTCAAACGGGGCGAATCCCTGGTGCGCAGGTGGGGCTGCTTTGGTTGCCATGACATCACAGGCATGGAAAAGGAATCGCGCGTGGGCGCTGAGCTGACGACCTTCGGTTCCAAGACCGTCGAAGAACTGGCGTTTGGCAACCGCACGGACGTGCCGCACACCTGGGATGACTGGACCTACAACAAGCTCAAAACGCCGCGGGGTTACGCGACCGAGCGCGTCGAGCAATTGATGCCGCAGTTCAATTTGGCGGACGAAGATATCAAGGCGCTCAGAATTTTGCTGGGCGGATTCCGGGAGCGAAAAGTCGGTCAGCGCTATCTTGCGGATCAGGGGCTCAGAGTCCAGCAGGTGTTCGAAGGACGCCGGCTCATGCAGCAGTATAATTGCGTCGGCTGTCATGAGATCGAGAAGCGCGGCGGCTTCGTCAAAAAATATTATGAGAATCCCGCCTCGGCGCCGCCGTCTTTGAACGGCGAGGGCGAAAAGGTACAATCAAACTGGTTTTACAGTTTTTTGAAGGCGCCGTTTCCGTTGCGGCCATGGTTGGAAATTCGCATGCCGACTTTCGGTTTTTCCGACGAGCATGCGACGCAGCTGATCAATTACTTCAACGGCCTATCGAAGGTGGAACAACCCTTCGTTTACATCGACGATAGAAAGATCCCGCCGGAAAATCTCGAGGCGGCTCGTCAATTGACATCGCCGGAATATTTCAACTGCTTCAGTTGTCACGTGCGCGGTGGTAAAAATCCGGAAGGACCACAGGAAGGCTGGGCGCCGGATCTGGCCATGGCGCGCCAGCGGCTCAATCCCAACTGGATAATCAAGTGGTTGCAAGACCCGCAAAAAGTGCAGCCGGGCACCAAGATGCCGTCGTTCTATCCGGGCGGTCCGGACAATATTTTGGGCGGGAAGGACGACCGGCAGATCGAAGCGCTGCGGGATTATTTGATAACGCTGGGCCGGGCGGCGCCCGCCGTGGCAACCGCAGCGGCAGCGGATACCGCCAAGGTCAAGCCAGCGAAGCGATGAATATTAGCTTGTTTCAAGGCGTCAAATCATTAAGATAGGATTAAGGAGGACTGTATGAATAGGATCCGTTCGTTTTTTGTCGTTGCGGCTATCTTGACCTGGCCGGCAAGCGCGATGGCGCAGTACGCGGCCGGCGATGTCAAAGATGGCGGCACCATCTCTGGAACGGTCAAGTTTAAAGGCACCGCCCCGGCGCCAAAGAAACTGGATGTCAGCAAAGATAAAGAGGTCTGCGGCAAGACGCCCAAGGTGGACCAATCGTTGATTGTGAACAATGGAAATCTTGCCAACGCCGTTGTCACGATTACAGACATCAAGAAAGGCAAGAAGATCGAGCCAAAAAAGGTTACTCTGGACCAAGCGGGCTGCGAGTATAAGCCTCATGTATTGGCCTTCCCCGCGGGCAGCGCGGTGGAGATTTTGAACCCGGATGGAATTCTTCACAACGTTCATTCCTACAGTAAGGTCAACAGCCCTTTTAACATAGCGCAGCCGAAGTTCAAAAAAACAATGGAACAAAAGATCGAAAAGCCCGAGACCTTCGAAGTTAAATGCGATGTGCATGGTTGGATGTCCGGGTGGATTGTGGCCACGCCAAATCCATACTTCGCAGTGACGGATAATTCCGGCAATTTCAAGTTACCCGATGTTCCGGCAGGCTCCTACACCGTTGAAGTGTGGCACGAAAAACTCGGCAAGAGCACCCAGAAGGTAACCGTGAAAGCCAAGGAAGACGCCAAGGCTAATTTTGAGTTGGCCGGCAAGTAAAAATATACGGCGCACAAAAGCCCGGCACGCCGAGTCGCGGGTGCCGGGCTTTTTATATTGCAGCATTTCAGTGCATCACACAGATTTCGTTGTTCGGATTTGCGGCTCGAGTCCGTCCGATCTCAGGTAAAGAGCACGATTATCCAGCAACCTGTTAGGTGCTCTCAACCAAGCTCTTGAAATAACTCCACGCTCGCTCCAGGTCCACCGGCGGTAAGGCTTCCGCTTGGCGTCGCTTCGATTCATCTTGAGTTAACGGAATCGGCGTCCCGATCTGCAATGCGCCGTAGAGAACCTGCGCCGCTTCCTCCAGATAGATGGCCATCATGACAACTTCGGGAATAGTTCTCCCGACGGTGACTTGGCCGTTTCCTCGCAACAAAATCGCAGGCTTATCGCCGAGAGTCTGCGCCACTTGCTCGCCAAGTTTTTCAGTCGTTATTAAATCCGGAATGGCAAACACCGGAACGCCGTCGGCGAAAAAGCTGCCGTGATTATGCACCGGCTCAAGCTTACGGTTGGTTACAGAAAACATGTTCGCCACGCGGGCGTGAATGCGCGTGATTGCGTTCACCCGCGGCATCGACTTCATGATCGCAGTATGCAACCAGGTTTCGGATGGCATCGGCTGAGCTCCTGAGACAACCTCACTGTTAAAATTCATTGTAAGGAGGTCGCCCTCTTTTACCAGAGCAAGACTGATTCGCGGGGTCATCAGGAAAAGGTCACTATCGGGAATTCGCGCGCTGACATGTCCGAATCCCTCGACAAGTTTCTGTTGGGAAAGAATCCGGCAAGCACTGACGATATCTTTTCTGAGCTGGTCGAGAGGAACCATGGGATACTCCTTTGCATTCCGGGTATTTTGGGCTATATTAAATTTTTTGAATTTCTGGAGAAAGAGACCTGACGTGAAAATCAAGGTGGAATCCTCCCCGGACGCCAAAGGACAAGAAAGTCCGTCTCGGTTTCTGTTGGGAAGCCGAATCATAGAGGTCGAGGAGGTCTCTGACCGCTGGTATGGCGAGCAAGCCTGTTATTTCCGCGTGCAGGGCAGCGACCAAAACTCCTACATCCTCAAGGGGCCCCTGGAAGACGGCAGCTGGGAGCTTGTCTCATTTACGCATAAAGATTCTCGGGGTACGGAGTTGGAAATCGAAGGCAAAAGAGAGCTTCAATAAATCTCTCCAGCGTTTTCCTTCCCGTTTCGTTTCAACCGCTTGGTTATTTGCTTCCGGTCGTTTAAAATTGCAGAAAAAGATAGAGGTATAGGGAATGTCAAAGCAACACTTGGTGGCGATCATTGGCGCCGGTCCGGCCGGTATTTACGGCGCGAGAAAACTGACGGAAGCCGGGCACCGGGTGCTGCTCATTAATCGCGACATCAAACCGGGGGGCTTGGCCGAGTATGGCATTTTTATGGACAAAGAGAAGATGAAGACCGGCTTGCGCAAACAATTCCAGCGCATTCTCGTGCACCCCCAGGTGTGCTATCTCGGTCACGTCACGGTGGGCCAAGACAAAGCTCTTACGCTCAAGGATCTCGAGGAAGTCGGTTTCAGCGCGATCGTCGTCGCCGCGGGCGCGCAGGGCACGAAGAAGTTGGGCCTTCCCGGCGAGGACACCCAACGGGTCTATCACGCGAAGGACGTTGTCTATCATTACAATAAACTTCCGCCCTTCAGCCAGCGGCCCTTCAAGTTGGGCAAACGAGTGGCGATCATCGGCATGGGAAACGTCATGGTCGATGTCGCCAATTGGTTGCTCAATTACATGAACATTGAGGAAGTGACGGTAGTCGCCCGTCGCGGGCCTAAAGAAAAAGCTTACGACGACAGCGAGTTCGAGGTCATTGAAAACTATCTCGACAACGACGACCAACGCAAGGAGATCGAGCGCATCCGGCCGGACCTCGAAAGCGCGGGACAGAATGTCGAGGAGATAATTCAGAAGTTCGTCGGCACGACCGTTCCGCCGGCGAATCAGAAGCTGCGATTTCGCTACCTCTGCTCACCGACCCGGGTTGTTGCCAACAAAAAGAACGAAGTTGCTGCATTGGAAGTGGAGCTGAACAAGCTCGTCGTCGAAAACGGCCGGACCGTTCCGAAGGGAACGGGACGAAGGATCGAGCTGCCGGTCGATTGCGTTATCTATGCCATCGGCGATGAAGTGGACGCGTCACTCGGGTTGCCGTTTAACCGCGGCGCCTTTGTGACCAATCCCACCGCGCTGCCCGGCGATCCCAACCCGGCGCACTACCAGCCTTACGATCCGCAGACGAAGCAAGCGCTGGAACACATGTACGTCATCGGTTGGTCGCGTAACGCCAGCGTCGGTCTTGTCGGCGTGGCCAAACAAGATGCGGAGCGCGGCATGAAGGTCGTCAACCAGTATCTGGCTTCAAAAGAAGGCTTTGAGCCGTACATCGTGCAGCAAAAAATCGAAGCGGTCTTGGATAAACTCGAGGAGAAAAAAATTTCCTTCGTGACGAAAGAGGATCTCGCCGTGCTCGAAGCCAAGGAAAAGGAAGAGGCCAAAAAACGCAACACCTGGGAATACAAATACTCGAGCGACGACGAGATGCTGGAAATCATCGCTGCGCCCAGAGCCGCGGCGAGCTGAGAGCGTTTGCCCTAAGCCCGGAGAGAAACCAGATTTAACCACAACGGGCGCAAACCTTATTCTCCTCCATTCACGTCGATTACCGCGCCGCTAACGAAGCTGGCCGCGTCTGAAGCTAAAAACAACGCCACGTTTGCCACTTCCTCGGGCCTGCCCGCTCTTCCTAGAGTGGCTCGTTTCAACGCTTCCGATGCCAATTCCTGCCGCTGGGTCCCCGCTGGTCGAGGTGTGTCGATAGTGCCTGGAGCGATACAGTTGACGCGCACTTCAGGCCCCCATTGATGAGCCATGTGCAGGGTTAGGTTCATCACGGCTGCTTTGGAGCTTCCATAGGCGGCCATATCGGCTCTCTCCTTTTTCGTACCGCGTCCGGAGATCGACCCAATATTGATGATGCTGCCTTTGCCGCGCGCTTTCATAGTTGGGACCACGCTCTGAGCGCAAAGAAAGGCACTTTTGACGTTGACGTCATAAGCGCTCATGAAGTCTTGCTCTGACAGTTCAAGCAGAGGCGCGCGCATAAATGAAGGCATATATGCGTTCCGGCTATAGGAACCACCGGCGACGTTGACTAATACGTCTATGCGGCCAAACTTCGCTAGCGTTTGATCGACCATGGACTTAACTTGGTCGGCGCTCGTCACATCGACTACGACGCCGAGGCCTCTAGTTCCTAACCCTTCCACTTCCTGTACCACGGCGGGAACCGACTCGGGGGGAAGTGAAGCGATGACCACGTCTGAGCCGGCTTTTGCGAATGCGATGGCGCAGGCCCTGCCGATGCCCCCGCTGCCGCCGGTTACTATCGCGGTCCGACCTTTTAGTGAAAAGCAAGAAAGATCTATGTTGTCCATGGGACTCTCCTGACATGCTGTGGCGTCTGAGATTTAGTAGTGGCGGTGAGTTAGAAAATCGGCATACGAGCCTCCTTCATGTTTGACGACTGTTCTTGTCTGAGTGACGCGTAATACCGCGTCTAACCGCATCGGCTTTGCCGGCGGGGTATCCGGGAACCCGTGATCAAAGAAGAGCAAAACTGGCTGCAATATCCGCCACCATACGGCGCCTTGTCAATCTCTTCCCCGACAAACGCCGCCCCAGGGATTACAAACCCAATGCAACCCGGGTCAAGCTGCGGCGGCTAAATCTGTTGATTAGTCTTTCATGTTTCTCAGCATCGCTTCGCTTGGAGCCGATTGCACGCCGTTGACGCGGAAAGCGGTCGTTCGATAGTGTGGCGTGGCGGTGGGTTAGCTGGTTCATATCTTCTTGAGACGACCGCCGTTCGATTGTTTCTGTCTGGATGACTAAAGTTGAATAGCTGTCGTGCTGGTGAAATGCTGCGGAGGGATCCCCGATGAATTGGAAAATCCTGTTGAGCGGACTGGCGATGGTGGTCATTCTGATTCCTGCCTCGAGCGTTCCGCTCCATTCTCAATCCCCTTACTACCAAGGCAAGACGGTGACGATCCTGGTAAGTACCGACGCCGGCGGCACGGCGGATTTGCGGGTCAAAGCCCTTGCGCCGTCTCTTCAGAAATACATTCCGGGAAATCCAACGATCGTTACGGAGTACATGCCGGGCGGCGGGGGACGCAAGGCCGCCAACCATCTCTATCGTACGGTCCGGCCCGACGGCTTAACCATTGGAAGCACGGGAACCACGCTCGTTTCGGCGGCGATCCTGGGCGAGTCCGGGGTGCTGTATAACATCGACAGATTTATCTATCTGGGCGCGCCGGACAGCTCCACCCAGCATGTTTTCTTGACCCGCAAGGAACTTGGTCTGTCAACCATCGATAAGTTACGCTCGGCTCCGGGCATCAGAATCGGCGCCCAGGCAGTGGGCCACCAGATCTACAACACGGGGCGGATTTTCGCGCTTCTCATCGGCCTAAAAGAACCGAAATTCGTCGTCGGCTATTCCGGCCCGGAGATCGACATTGCGCTCCAGCGAGGCGAAGTCGATGGCAGATCCCATCTGGCCGGCTCGGTAATGCAGCGCACACCAGAATTGTTGGAAAAAGGACTCGCGGATTTCCACGCCGTCCTGGAAACGCCCAAGGGAAATCGCCATCCCCGCTTCACCCACCTGCCGGAAATCGAGTCGTTTGCCAAGTCCGAAAAAGAACGCAAGCTGCTGAGCCTGCAGCGCACGCTGCGCTTGACCGGTTCCACTTTGATACTGCCGCCCACCACGCCCAGTCCACAGACTGAGATTCTGCGCGAAGCGATGCGCAAGACGTTTAAAGATCCGGAGTTTCTCGGAGCGTACCGGAAAGCAACAGGGGAGGACGCGACTCCCGTAATGGCCGAGGAGCTTCAGCACATCGTCAAGGAAGCGCCGCGGGATCCGGAAGTTGTGACGCTATTCAAGAAAATCACCGGTCCCGACCCGCTGCCCGACCGTTGAAAATCTACGCGCAACGACGCGGTTGAACCCCGCAAATTTTCTGGTTTCCCGACTCCAAGTTTTTGAATTGACAAGACAATACGGTCGCACCACGAAGGGTTCGGATATTTTGACCCTTAAACTTCGTGTCCTTCGTGGTGAGTCCCCTCTTCTTCGCGCGCATTACGTTCTCTGCGGTTAAATGTCTTCTTTGACCGCCGTGACGACCGCTGCGATCTACGTCATGATCCTGCCGCCGTTAACGTGAAGCGTCTGCCCTGTAAAGTGTTTAGCGGCGTCGCTCACGAGGAAGGCTACCGTTTCAGCCACGTCCTCCGGTTCGCCGGCATGGCCGAGGGGAATTCTTCTCGCGGCGGCTTCCCACTCGGCGTCGGTATAGTGGGCGCGAACGCGCGGAGTGGCGATGCGACCCGGTGCCACTGCGTTGGCGCGGACGCCGAAGGGCGCGAGCTCCAGCGCCAGGGTTCTCGTCAGGCCGAGAATTCCCGCTTTGGCCGCTGCGTAGGCGGAGCGGTTGGCGTCGCCGCTGAAACCGATGTCGGAAGAAATGTTGACGATGGCGCCGCCCTTTTGGGCTTTCATCAGCCCCATCACCGCGCGGCAGCAGAGAAACGTCGAGGTTAGATTCACGTCAATGACCGCCTGCCAGTGCGCCAGTGGGAATTCCTCGACTGGATGCCGGTGCATGCTACCGCCGGCGACGTTGACCAGTATATCAATGCAGCCATAACTAGATTTGATTTTTTCGAAGACCGATAGGACGTCGCGTTCGTTAGTCACATCCAAACGCATGAATATCGCCTGTTTCCCCCGTTGTTGAATCTCGGCGGCAACGTTATTTCCTCCGGATTCATCGATATCCAGTATAATCGATGAGGCGTCTTCTTTGGCGAAGCGCTCAACGATTGCTCTACCGATGCCCGATGAGGCCCCCGTTACGATGGCAAGTTTGCTCATACCTTCCTCCTTCAGCGACGCGAGAGTATCAGCGTTTCCCTACCGCAGAGATCAAATCGCCGTCAAACGATTTGTCGCTGTCCAGAGTTTTGGGATCCAGGGTCCAGCACTGATCTCGAACCCCCCGGACTGGGACACACTGGACTCCTCGCGCGCCTTTCGGGGAGCGCCGCCGGCGCCGCTCTGGCTCTTGCCATCCCGGTCTGGGTCAAATAAAATCCGAGCGATTTTCGCACACTGTTGAAAAGTTTTCCGGAGGGAGGGCGTAGCATGGCCGACAAAGCGATTGAGGTTCTGTTAGACGAGAAACGAAACTTTCCGCCGCCTAAAGAGTTTAAAAAGTCCGCCAACATGAAAAGCGCGGGCACCTTCAACGCCGCGCGCAAAAACCCGCAAGCGTTTTGGGCGAAGGCCGCCAAGGAGCTGCACTGGTTCAAGCCGTGGACGAAGGTCCTGGAGTGGAAAACTCCCTGGGCCAAATGGTTCGTTGGCGGCAAGCTGAATGTTTCCTATAATTGTCTGGACCGCCACGTCAACAGCGGACGTAAAAACAAGGCCGCGATCATTTGGGAAGGCGAGCCGGGCGACGAACGCGTATTGACCTACCGAGACGTTTGGCGCGAGGTGAATAAATTCGCCAATGTATTGAAGAAACTCGGCGTGAAGAAGGGCGACCGCGTCTGCCTCTATATGGGCATGATCCCCGAGCTGGTGATTGCGATGCACGCCTGCAACCGCATCGGCGCGCCGCACAGCGTGGTGTTCGGCGGCTTCAGCGCCGAAGCGCTGCGCGACCGCATTAACGACGCGCAAGCAAAAATTCTGATCACCGCCGACGGCGGCTACCGCCGCGGCTCCATCGTGCAGCTCAAGAAAAACTCCGACGAAGCATTGACGGATGCGCCGTCCATTCAAAATGTCGTCGTCGTCAATCGCGTCGGCGCCGAAGCCGGCGCGCAGATGAAACAGGGCAGAGACCACTGGTGGCATGAGCTGATGGCCGACGCGCCGCAGTGGTGCGAGCCGGAAAAGATGGATAGCGAGGACATACTTTTTCTGCTTTACACCAGCGGCACCACCGGCAAACCGAAAGGCATCGTTCATACCACCGGTGGCTATCTGACCGGCGTCGCCCTCTCCAACAAGTGGATCTTCGACATGAAGGAAGACGATGTCTTCTGGTGCGCCGCCGACATCGGCTGGGTGACCGGCCATACCCATATCGTCTATGGACCAATGGCCAACGGCGTGACCCAGGTCATTTACGAAGGCACGCCCGACTGGCCTGACCGCGATCGTCTATGGCGCATCGTTGAAAAATACGGTGTGACGATTTTTCACACGGCGCCGACGGCCATCCGCACTTTTATGCGCTGGGGCACGGAGTATCCGGGCAAACACAATTTAAAGAGCCTTAGACTGCTCGGCACCGTCGGCGAGCCGATCAATCCCGAAGCCTGGGTGTGGTATCACAGGTATATCGGCGGCGGGCGCTGCCCAGTGATGGATACCTGGTGGCAGACGGAAACCGGGCATCCGCTCATTACCCCGTTGCCCGCTATCACTAAGTTGAAACCCGGTTCCGCAACCATGCCATTTCCCGGCATCGAAGCTGACGTCGTCGACGAACAGGGTAAATCCGTTCCCAAGGGCGGCGGCGGGTATCTGGTTTTGACGAAGCCGTGGCCGGCAATGATGCGAACGATCTACGGCGACCCGGACCGTTACGTGCAAACCTACTGGAGCCGATTTCCCGGGAAGTATTTCGCCGGCGACGGCTGCAAGCGAGACAAAGACGGCTACTACTGGTTACTGGGCCGCGTTGACGATGTCATGAACGTCGCCGGACATCGCATTAGCACTATGGAAGTGGAAAGCGCGCTGGTGGATCACTCGAGCGTCGCGGAAGCGGCCGTAATCGGCAAGGCCCATGACATCAAAGGACAGGCGATCTGTGCCTTCGTGTCGCTCAAAATGGGCGTGGACGGCGCCGCAGGGCTCGTGGACGAACTCAAAGGTCACGTTGCGAAGAAAATCGGACCCATCGCAAGACCGGATGAGATTTACTTCGCGGCTGAGTTGCCCAAGACGCGCAGCGGAAAAATCATGCGCCGCTTGTTGCGCGACATCGCTGATGGACGCGCGATGGGCGACACGACGACGCTGGCCGATCCTGCGGTGGTGGCGCAGTTGAAAGAACAGTATGAGGAAGAGTAAGAGCGGAAATATCATATTCGCCTTTACGGTCGCGCTTCTTGCCCTCTCGAGTCCGCATCGCGGCGATGCTCAGCAGGGCGAAAAAGTTCGCGTGGCGCTGGGTTCGATTTCCGTCAGCGCCAGCGTGATTCCCATCGGCCAGCAGGCGGGGCTCTTCTCTAAGCATGGCGTCGATGTCGAACCCATTTACATGGGCGGCGGCATGAATTCACTGGCCGCCGTTACGTCAAATTCGGTGCAGCTTCTCGCCGCCGGATCGACGGCCACCATCAGCGCGCGGCTGGGGGGCATGGATATTACAATGCTCTCCGTGCAGTCGAACAAACTCGACTACACGCTTTTCGCCGCGCCGGAGATAAAAACCGCGCAGGATCTGAAGGGCAAGATTGTCACAGGCACGCGGCCGGGCGCCTCCGCCGATAGCGCGCTGCGTCTGTATCTGCGCAGATCGGGAATGGAGCCGGGTAAAGACGTTATCTTTGTTTCCGTCGGAGACAGCCAGCAGGGGCGGTTGAACGCCTTGCAGCGCGGCTCGGTGTCGGCCACGGTTCTTACCCCGCCCTTTACCGGCATGGCCCGGCAGTTGGGCTTCCGCGAATTGATCGATCTCAGAAAAACCGATATCGAGTATGCGGGAAATTCTATTGCAGGCATGGTGGCGTACATCAAAGGTCATCCCGTGCTCGTGGAGAATTTTCTCAAGGGTTTTGTCGAGTCGCTGCACTTTTTTAGGACGCAAAAGGAAAAAACCATTTCCGGCCTCATGAAGTTCATGAAACTCAACGACCGAGGGCGCGCCGAGGAAGGTTACGAGTACTATGCGGAGTTAATGCCGGTTATGCCCTATGGCACTCCCGCGGGCGTGAAATCGGTATTGCAGTTTCTTGCCAGCGGGCAACCGAAGGCGGCGACGGCGAGCCCGGACGAATTTTACGACAACAGTTATCTAAAAAAAATCGAAGCAACCGGATTTGTGAAAGCATTGACAAGCTCGAAGTGACCAGCTTAGCGATTTCGACCGCCGAGCCTGAGGAGAAATTCATGACCAGATTTCGAATTATTTCTGCGACAATTATCATCACCGCGCTGTGGCTCGGTTGCGCCGGGGCGCAAAACAAGTCGCTCAAAAAGATCAGTTGGGGCGTGACCTCGTTGTCTGCGTCCAATTGGATTCCGTGGCTCGCCAAGGAAGCGAAAATTTACGAGAAGAACGGACTCGATGTCGAGCTGATCTTAGTTAAAGGTTCGGGCCAAACGTCGACGGCGATTCTTGGCGGCAGTCTGTTTGCTGCTCCGGTTGCGGTTCCGCAAGTGATGATGGCGAATCTCGGCGGCGCCGATCTGGTGAACATCGCTCACACGGTGCCCGGGGTTCAGAGCAAACTGCTGGTCAAGCAGGAAATTAAAAGACCCGAAGATATCAAGGGGAAAAGAATCGCGACGTCGAGCTTGGGCTCTCTGGGCGACTTTCTGTTTAAGTATATCATTCGCAAAAACGGCATGGACCCAATTCGCGACGTGGTTTGGCTGTCCATCGGAACGCCGCCGGAGCGGCTCCAGGCTCTGGCATCGGGACGGGTAGACGCCGCGGATCTGTCCTACCCCACTGATGTTCAGGCGCAGCGGTTGGGTTATCGGGTTCTCTGGGATGCCAGGAAAGAGGTGGTCTATCCTTCGATGTCTGTAGTGACCCGGCGCAAGACTGTTCAGGAAGATCGCGATACGGTGATGCGCATGCTCAAATCCCACGTCGAAGGCATCGCGTATCTCAAAACGCACAAAGAATTCAGCATGAAAGTGCTGAGCAAGTATCTAAGAACCAACGATCAGGAACTCTTGGAAGGTTCGTACGAAATTTTCAGGCAGGATTTCATTTCCGTGCCCTATCCGATCATGAAGGGCCTGGAGGCGACTTACGATTACGTCGCCCAGACAAGACCGGAGATCCGTAATAAAAAGCCCGAAGAGTTCATGGACCCCAGCTTGATCGCCGAGTTGGACAAGAGCGGTTTTATCAAGACGCTGTATGGGCAGAAATAACAACAAGGCATCAGGCAAAGGCATTACCGGTTGAGAAGCTCATAATGAGATTGGCCCCGCCTTTTCTGGTCGTTGCGTTATTACTTTCCATTGATTCAATCCACTCGATTAGTACCGCACAAGACAGACCTCTCAAAAAAATCAACTGGGGTGTCACGTCCCTCTCCGCAGGTAACTGGATTCCCTGGCTCGCCAAGGAAGCAAAGATTTATGAAAAGCACGGCCTTGATGTACAGTTGATCCTCCTACGCGGCTCGGGGCAGACTTCGGCGGCTCTGCTGGGCGGCAGTATTTTCGCTTCGCCGGTTGCACTGCCCACCGTGATGCTCGCGGATCTTAGTGGCGCCGACCTGGTCAATGTCGCTCATACCGTTCCGGGAGTTCAAACCAAGATGCTGGTCAAGCCGGACATCAAAAGAGCGGAAGATCTCAGAGGCAAGCGCATCGCGACATCGAGCCTGGGCTCGCTGGGAGATTTCCTTTTCAAATATATCCTGCGCAAAAACGGCTTGGATCCAAATCGGGAAGTCACATGGCTTTCCATCGGCACGCCACCGGATCGGCTCCAGGCGCTCTTCACAGGCGCGGTCGACGCGACGGAAGCCTCCTACCCTTTCGACGTGCAGGCGGAACGTAAAGGATTCAGAGTTCTATTCGATGCCAGAAAAGAAGTAGTCTACCCATCGATGTCCGTGGTCACGCGGCGCAAAAGCATCGTGGAAGACCGGGATACCGTGATGCGCATGATCAGAGCCCATGTGGAGGGCATCGCGTTTTTAAAGCACAACAAGGAATTTAGCATCAAGGTGTTGAGCAAGCAGTTGAAGATTAACGAACGGGACACCTTGGAAAATTCTTACGACACCTACAAGCAGGATTTCATCTCCGTCCCGTATCCAATAACGAAAGGGTTGGAGGCCACATACGACTACGTCGCACAATCACGGCCGGAGATCCGCAATCGCAAGCCGGAGGAGTTCGTGGACGCGAGTTTCATCGCCGAGCTGGAAAAAGGCGGGTTTATCAAAAAACTCGACGAAGGGAAGTAGAGAGAAGTCTTTTTGCGCAGAACGAAAAGGACGCAATAAAGAGAGATTCCGAAGTTCACGAAGTTTAAGAGTAAAAATAGCCGAACCCTTCGTGGCCTTCAGGGTTAGTTAGATTCACTCGTATCAAGGTAATTTCCCCGAAAATATTTTCGCCTTTGCCGCTTCTGCGATAATCCGCTCGGCGTCTTCTGGCAGCAAAAATCTCTCATCCACCAGCGTTCTCGCCGCGCGGCTCACTTGCCGCACATAGTCCCCCTGATCTTCGTAGCGCTCTGCGAGCGACCGGCGCGCATCGCCGATTTTTTTGCGCTGCGATCGCGTTTTGGCAAACGGTATATGCGATCCGAGCAAGCCCGACAATTCATCTTCAGCGAGGCCGCGGGGGCGCAAATTCCAACCGGTATACGTGCCAATGGGGATCTTGACGGCAGGCAGGCGGATGCCAGCGAGGTCATTACCGTCAGTGTCGACCTTGGGGACGAGAATCTTGTACGCGCCCTCCCTTATAAGCTTTGGTGGATGGCTGTCGATGCGACCTCGGTCAATCTTCGGTCCGTAGTCCAAAAATAGTTGTCGATTGTGTAATCCTGCAAAGCGCGCCCCGGGAATCCTGGGGAATTCCACTCTCTTGGGATTCGGCTCAACCAAAGTTCCGTCACGAACTGTCGGATACTGGCTCGGCGGCGGCGGAATTCCTTGACTGATCCACAGGTCCATCGCGACCATGAGCGCGCGCAGCACATCGCCGGCGGGCAACGGATTGATGCGCTGCTGGGTATCCTCTTTGACGGCTTCGGAACCGAAGGGGCTATTGTGCTGGGCGCTGGCGATGACGTAGAGCCGGACATTTTCCGGCAGCGGGATGTCGCGACCTTTGCCGTCGGTATGTGCCAGGCAGCCCCGCTTCTGCCAGTACTCGGTCGACGTCTGCGTATGGAAAACTATCGGGTCGGTCTTCGGGCGCTTGAGAATGCCGTCGCGTCGTCCGGTTTGCGCGTCTTTCAAAATGTTGTAAGCATGGGGGAAAAGTTCGGGGTCGAGCTGGTTGGTATGTTGTTGTGAGGAAGTTACCGGACGGGCAAACTCATAATTCAAAAACATGCGCCCGCCACCAGCCACGTGCGGCGCGATGGCATCGAAAACTTTTCTATGCGACTCGTCTTCATTGAAGCCGTGATATATGAGGTCGCGAAGAAATCGGCCACTCTGCGAGCGGCCCCAACCGTACGCGTATCGGACGGCGGTGGTTTTCTCGTCGGTTACCAAGGGATTGGGGCGGCCTGCTGAGTCCTTCCCTTGGTAGCGTAGGAATGAAACGAGATCACGCACAACAGCGAATGCCAAACCCAGCACCGGGGGGTTTTTCGCGGCATAAACGAATTCGTAGATATGGCCCGGCTTGAAGCCGGCGTGCAGGTAAAGATGCTTGCCGCTGCGTTTGGTGCTCTTTTCGCCGGAGCGCGAATCCTTGACACAGGCGGCATATTCCCACTCCGAAGGCGGCACCGGGATTCTCTCGCCGTAGGACTTTTCCCGAACGGTGAGAGAAGCCTTCGATTTGTCCCGCGTAGCGGCCTCATAGCTCTTCACCCGTTCATCGCCACTGAGCGGCTGGGATTTGACGCCTTTCTCGTCGACGACGATTTCAGTGCGGGTTTGGCCGATAATCTCTTTGCCGTTATTGGTCGCAACGGGCACATTCAATACCAGCCAATTTTTGACGGGCATAAGATCGCCTTGCCAGCCGCACCAGACAATGGTGTAGCCCTGGCGCATCAAAAAACCGTTACCGGCGTCTTTCAGTGTCGTCGGGTCATTGCTCTGCGGCGCGTCGTTCAAGAACGCGACAATGCGCTTGCCGCCCCGGTTGGGGGCGTCGAAGAATATCTTGCCGTTTCCTCGCGCCATGTCCACCGGCTTCAAGATGCACAAGTCGCTTGCATACTCGACTCTGCCGCGGCGATTACGGGGCGCCCTGTCAATATTCACGATTGGCTTGTTGAGCCGGTTCTTCGGATCGACTTCGCCATAGATTTTGCCAACCAGTTTTTCGTAGGCGCCGGTAATGGGAAATTCATGACCGCCGGCGAAGGGCTCTCTTCGTTGAATGACGAGTCGAGTAAGCATGTTAATTTGCAGTCCTTGATTGGTATGAGTTCTGTATTTCCCGCAATCAACGTACTGAAATAAATGTGATCGAAATCCCTCTATTCCCCTTCGTCAAAGGGGGACAAAATGCAATTCAGTGCGCACGTCGAAAAGATGATACGAGATCAGACATGTTGTTCCTCTCTTTTGTAAAGGGAGGTTAGGAGGGATTTTTCCAACCGTCTCAGTATTCATTAAACATTTGCTGCAGGTCGCGCGGATCCTTGGTTTTGGTCAAACCGAGCATTAGCAAAATGCGGGCTTTGTGCGGCACGAGGCTGTCACCCTGGATGAACGGATCGTTCCAGTCGACTGGAATGCGCCCCTGTCCGCCTCGGTTCGATAGGACCACTGGGATGCCCCGCGCGGCGATTTTCTCGATGCCTTCAAGTTGATCGGCGGAAGGTCGGCCGTTGTAGGCGTAACCGCTGATCACGAGTCCTTGGCTTCCCGCAGCGACGCAGGCCTGCGCCGCGGCGTCATCGCCGCCGACGTAGGCGGCAATCACGTCCACCCTCGGTAGGTCGCGGATTTCACGAATATCAAACTCGGAGCGGTAAGTGTGGCGCCTTGTGGGCGCTGCGAAAAAACTGACCTGGTCTTCCTCGATATGGCCGAGCATGCTGCGCCCCAAAGAAACAAACCCGCCGGGGCGCTGGTTGGTTTTGACGACTTCGCGCGCGGAGTGGATCTCTTCGTGCAGCGTGACCAGCACGCCTTTGCCGCGCGCCTCGGGTGACAGTACGAGGCGGATGGCATCGAGCAGATTGCGGTCGCCGTCATTGCCGACTTCGTCGTGCTTGCGTTGTGACGCGACCACCACCAGCGCTTTCTCGGTGCGAATCGTCAGGTGGAGAAAATAGGCGGTTTCTTCAGTCGTGAACGTCCCGTGGGTGACGATGATGCCGGCCACCCGCGAGTCTTCGGCGGCGGCGCTCACGGCGCGAGCGATATCGAACCACTGTGCGAGGCGCAACTGGCCGCTCCGTACCCGAGTCGCTTCGACGACTTCGAAATCCGCCATCGCTTTTGCCTGTGGGATGTCTTTGAGCACTTCCTCAAAGGCGATGAGTCCGTGGCTTGTATTTGCAATCGTTCCGCCGGTGGCGATGATTTTGATTAAGGGCATAGGCAATTTCCTCTATAGTTTGTTCCATAATCCGGAAATTTGCGTGGAGTTTGTCACGCTGCCAAAATGCAGGTCGACATTTTTCAGGGTCGCTTGGTGCAGCTGCTGGTTCGTTGCGCCCACGCAATCTTCAAGCAGAACGATGTAGTAATCGCGCATGTAGCCGTCTCGCAGCGTCGATTCCACGCAGACGTTCGTGCCGACGCCCGAAATGAGCAGCGAGCGAATTCCTCGGCTGCGCAAAATGAGATCCAAATCGGTCCCGTGGAATGCGCTGTAGCGATGCTTGGTGATGACTATCTCGCCCTCCAGAGGCTTGATGCCCCCATAGAATTCCGCGCCCCAAGTCCCCGGCCGGCACACGCTATCGCCGCGGTCTTTGTCCAGGCGGCGAAGCCACGACGGCGAGTCGGTCCACGGATAGTGGATTGTTTGCACAAAAATCACGGGCAGGCGCGCGCCGCGGCACGCATTGATAAAGGACTCCAGCCGCGGGGCCATTTCGATGGTCATGGTGATTTGCCGGCCCCGCATCCCCGAAACGCCTTTTGGGTGGCAGAAGTCATTTTGCATATCGATGACCAATAGAGCGGCGACCTCGGGGTCCACTTGCTCGGCTAGGGTTCTAAGCGGTGCTTCCATTTTAGTTTTCCCTTTATTTGCTAATGTCGCGCGCGACGCGAAGCAGCGGCTCAAAATCCGCCACTTGACTTAGAGGAATCTCTCGTTTGAGATTGAGCCGGGTCTTTTCCTCGTCGACCATTTCCCGCAGCGTGGCTTCACGAAAGGTGCCGTCGCGGCTCATGCCTTTGACGATAAACTCGAAGGCCTGGCTGATACTGTCGCCGTCCCAACCTCTGAACTCTTCCATGACGATGGGCAACACTTCCCTCGGATGCTCCCGTGTGTAGATCATGCTGCGCAAGGTGGCGCGCAGCATACGATAAACTTGATCCGGTTGTTCTTTGAGCTTTTTTGTCGAGGTTGACAGACCATTGCTTGGAGTCTCGCCCAGGAGGTCGCCGAGCCAAACGAGATTGCTATAGCCCTGGCGCTGGGCTGAAAAATTGTAGGGTGGCGATAAAACCGCCGCGTCGATGGAACGCGCTTGAAGCGCGGCATATCGTAGTCCCGTGTCGCCCAGCGCCAAGATGATGGCGTCTCGGTTGGGATCAAGACCGGCATGTTCGAGGGCGACGCGCGCCGATTTGTCCGTGGAACTGCCAAAGTTCGCCACGGCGATGCGCTTGCCGCGGAGCTGCTTTACCTCGCGGATTTCGGGCTGCGAAACGAGAAAAAAAGTCTGCTTGAGAATCAAACCCATGAGTGCTCGCACCGGAAGGCCGGCCAAGGCGCCGCGTATTGCCGAAGAGAGCAGCGTCGTGTAATCAATTTCGCCGGCGACGAGCGCTTGGAGGATGATTCCGCTTCGCATGACGATGAACTGAGGCTCAAGACGTTCCTGCCGATAGATGCCTAGATGGGCTCCGGCGTAGAGAGCGGAAAAATCGATAAGCTTACCGGGTGTGGCTATGCGCACTCTCTCCAACCCGCCGGAAGTTTGCGCTGCGCTTTGTTTTGGCGCGACGATCCACAGAAGCGCCACAGCCAACAAGGCCCAGCGGAATTTTATGTGCTTGCGTGGAATCAATGTATTGGCCCTCCTCAATTTCGCGATCCCCGGTATCAGGCCTGGGTGCGGACCACTTTCGAGTGAAGGGTGCTGAGTAATTGGGTCTCGTGCTTTGAGTGCCTCAGCACTAACGGAATATCTCCAATGATTTGCGAGTTTTCTCCGTTCGCCCTGAGCGCGGTCGAAGGGTGAACGGAGAGTTTGTGAGCGCGCTGCTAGAGTTTGTTTTCGACTCGCCATAAGGCCTATGTTTCCAGCGTGCTCGGGTGAAACATCTCCTCAGCTTGGAATTTGCGCGTTGTCAGACCCTGGCGATAGCAATAATCCAGCAGCTTGTCGACTTCGGGCCGGGTTTTTCGAAACCCCCAGAGGTAGATGTCGGGACCTGCCACTGCCCGCTCTTCTTCCCACAACGCGCGGTACCAGAGCGAGGTCTGATGCACGCGCTGCCATTCGAGCCATTCGTAACATTTTCGCTTCGATTCTTCCCATGCGTTGAACATGCTCATCGCCACCCAGGGATCTTTATCCAAGACCGCGGTTTTAATCAGCAATGTATGCATGATTGGAAAGAAACCCGTGCGCTTGAAGTATTCCCGTTCCAGATCGGCGTAGTTGGGAAACAAGAAATCGACATCGGGATGAACGTTGGGCGCCCATGTTTCCGTGGTAATGCCGGCGTCGATTTCGCCTGCGGCGAGTAGGTCGAATTGAGTGCGACCCTGAGGAATGAGCTCGATTTTGAGCCAGGACGGAGACTTCCATTCCCCCACGCTTCGCATCCGTTCGGTAAACCAGGCAACGGATTTTTGATCGAGTCCGTATTCGTCTTCGAGGAGACCTCTGGCCCACACCGCGGTCGTCGTCAGCCAGTTTTGTATGCCAATGCGCTTGCCGTTCAAATCTGCGGGGGAGCGGATACCCGCGCGCTTGTTGATATAAATGTAGGAGTGGCGAAACATCCGTTTGACGAAAATCGGTATCGCCGTGTAGCCGAGGGATCTGTAGTGCAGGTCGGCGATGTAGAGCCCGGAGTAAAACTCGGCGACATCGAATTCTCTGCCGTCGATATTGGTGTGCCGGCCGGGATCCGGGTTGACGTAAACTTCAAGATCGATTCCTTCCGGCTTCACAGCGCCATCGATAAGAGCTTTTGCACGGTCGTAGGGACCGCAACTCATGAATAGTTTCAATGCCATGTCATTACTCCTCAAAAATTTGCTCTTCCGCGTTTACTTTGAAGGAATTCACAACAGAGATCGCACAAAACTGCTTGCGCAGGTTGAAGTCGTTCAAAATGTTCAAATCGTTCAAGACGTTTAGAAAGAGGACTCAGCACAGAGCCACAAAGTGCAGAGTTCGGACTATGTCTTGATCGAGAATTTCTTTCTCCGCGACCTCCGCGTCGCTGCGGTCAATCCTGGGGTTTTTCACGCGCCTCCCGTCGCTTTCGCCCTGGCAATCTCCTCGGCGCTGTACCTGTAGGCGCGGAACACGCGATTGTTCGTTCCGTTGGGCCCTTCGCCGAAATAGGGATTGACGTATTCCCAAACCAGTTCGCCATTGCTAGTGACCTCGAAGAAGCGGCCGAAGTCGCCCTCGCAAACGAGCGTGTTGCCGTTCGGCAATCGCTGTGCGTTCGAGATGCGCGGGCTGAAAAATTCATACTCCCGTTTTTCTTGATACTTCCAAACGATCTGTTTGGTGGCTAGGTCAACTTCGATGATGCGTGAAAAGGGCATCGTATGGTCCAGCCGGTGCGGCCCGTTATCGAACAGGAGCAAGTTGCCGTTAGGGAGCGGCAACGGCGCATGCTGGCCGGACAGCGGCGGGGCGCCGAGCTTCCAGATAATGTTTCCGGATTTACGGTCAATAATGATTACGGTTGAGATGTGACGAAAACTTACGACGATATCGCCGTTCGGCAGCTCGGCGAGACCGTTAGCGTGCGTCCACTCTTCGCGTTCATCTTGCGCCGCCGTGATGCAATCGGTTTTCGGGTCGAGGTGCTCCCAGGAACGCCATTCCCATACGGTTCGTCCGTCGGTAGTCATCTCGACGAGGTAGTCCGCATACATCTCGCCGTTGTGCTCGGTGCCGGCCCGCCCGCCTTCGATCCGCGCCACAAGATGCTGCGGCAGTTGAGCTAAACAAATAAACAGTACATTGCCGTTACGAAGTCGTATGCCATCGTGATGGTGGTCCGGGTGACGCGCTTCCCAAAGAACGCGACCGTTCCAATCCGCTTCGAGAGCCACGCCGCCTTTCCAGGGTTTCTTGCTAATGAAGCGCTTCGACTCCTCGGTGATCTTGCCGTTATAAAAGTAGTTTCCTCGGTCGGTGAGATACCCATAGTTGCCGGGTGGGTAGGGCATCTGCCAGGTGTGGGCGAGGTCTCCATCCAGGTCGATCAAGTAGACCTTGCCGCCGCCGCTTTGCGGCGCAAACAAAGTGAAGCCTGGAAAGGCGCGCTCGTGATCACACGCGCGCAGCCCAATCCCGGAGCGTTTAAGCTTGTTTTGTTCTACGGGCGGCATGAGTTGTTACTCCCACGTTCCGTTGACGGTTAACCCCCGTTGCGTCTCCTTCCCCAAGCAAGATGTTTCTATCACGAATCCACACGCCCTCGTCAACGCTAGAAAGCGCATCCTGGCATCGGAGCAAATTGACATGAGATTCCGTTATGTGATAGCGCCCAATCAGTCGGAGAGGAGGTGATCAAGAAATGCCGGGTTTCGTTTCCTTAGGAAATGAAAGACGATTAGCCATAGATCGGTTAGTGAAGGGACTCGTGTTTTTTTGCTTCCTTCATGTCGCCGTTCAGGATGGCCATGCCTCTTCGAAAATTTTCATCGCGTATGCTGGCATAACGAGCGGCGTAGCGACTCTCTGGATTTCTCAGGAGCAGGGGTTCTTCAGGAGATATGGCATCGATGCAGATGTGATTGCTATCAGGAACACTCCGACGCAGCTCGCCGCGTTGATCTCTGGTGACATCCAGATTGGCTTCGGCGGAGGAAGCGCAGTCGTCGGGGCGGCGCCGGGCGGCGCCGATCTGAAAATCATCGCGACCTTTGTGAACTCTATGGTTCTGAACATCGTTGTGAGGCCCGAGATTAAGAAAATTGAAGATCTGCACGGTAAGCGCTTGGGCGTGCAAAGCCTGGGCGGCACGAGTTGGATGTATACGTTGCTCGCGTTGCAGCACCTGGGACTCGAGCCGACGCGGGACAAGATCAGCATCGTGGCAG
This sequence comes from Binatia bacterium, assembly GCA_036555515.1. GTDB lineage: Bacteria > Desulfobacterota > Binatia > UBA9968 > UBA9968 > DATACQ01. The sequence continues at coordinate 10,367 of DATBLC010000148.1, read as the reverse complement.
CGGGCGACAACGTGGTCCGTGCCCAGGCCCTCGAAGCTGGGATCATCGACGGCACCGTATCTTCCGACGATTCCTTAAATCAAAGGCTGAGGCAAAAGGGGTTCCTGACTCTTTTGGAGATTTCTCATATTCCGATTACAAGCCAGGCGATCGTGGTTAGGAAAGACTATCTCCAACAGCAGCAGGATTTTCTAGAGAACGTTCTCAAGGCATTGGTGGAAAGCGTGGCCTTTATCCGAAGTCCCCAAAACAAGCCAAGGGTTATTAAGACCGTTATGAAGCATCTCAGGCTTTTCGAACCGGCCGCTGCCGAAGCTGGTTACAAAAGTCTCGTCAGAGTGCTGGACCGTAAGCCCTATACATCCAGGGAAGGACTGCGAAACATACAGCGCATGTTGCAACTCAACAACCCTCGTGTCGGCACCATCAAAGTGGAGGATTTAGTCGACAGCACGCTTGTCACTAGGCTGGATGAGAGCGGTTTCATTGATCGAATATATGGCAATTATGGTGTGAATCGGTGAAATCAGAGAGTTGAGAAACAATTTCCGCCGTTTAGCGTGGTACCCCACTGCCTTGACCAACGCACACTGCAAGGAGAAGGGTTTCTCCAACCCTTCGTTTCATCGCCGCGCCCTGTTCGTATTCGGTGCCCGTCGCGTCATGAATGCGTATTTTTACGTCGGAGCGCCGTCACTTGTAGACGGCGGTCAGGAACCCTTCGCGCTCTAGCTCGTCCATGACGCTGGTGTCGACGAAGTCTTTCCAGTCGCGCTGCTCTTTGACCTGCATGAGCTCTAAAAAAACCGTGGCATCTTCGGGGCCGGGGTTAGGCACTCGCGGAAAAACTTTCAACCAAAAATCATAGGTTTCTTGAAGAATTCTTGCGTCGGTTTCGCGCAGGTTCTTCGCTAACACCTGCAAACCAAATTTCCGGTCCGTGCGGAATTTTGCCAGTCCGGCAACAAATCCGCGCATGAAATTCTTCACCGTCTCGCGCTGCAACTTGATGAAGGATTGCCGCGTCGTGATTTGATTTATCGGGTAGTGAATGCCGCTGGCCACCATATCGTAAAGCGGTCTCAGACCAAGCTCTTTCGCGCGCAATGTAAAAGGCGGCAGTAGCAAAGTTCCCTGGACGGTTCCGGCCGCCAGCGACGCCAGGCGCGTGCCGAAGTCACCCACCTGCAACATGGCGACGTCTTTGTCGGGGTCCAAACCGAGTTTTTTCAGAGCATATTGCATGGCGACGTAGCCTGAGCCGCCCACCGTGCTCACCGCGAGCTTTTTCCCCTTGAGTTCAGATGCGTCGCGGATTTCCTTGCTGACATAGAGAGTATACGGAAACACGCCGACGGTTCTGGCGATGATGATTGTATCGGCGCCCTTGAGCCGGGCGTTGACCACCGCGGCGCCGCCGGTGGTGCTGATCTGAATGTCCCCGCCGATGAGCGCGCGGGTCACCGGTTGGCCGCCGGAAAACTGGATCACTTCGAGGTTCTTGATACCATACTTCTCGAAGTAGCGGCCTTCCTTTGCCGCCCACAGCGGCGCCTGCGTAGCGCTGAAGATGGTTCCGGCGCGTAGGGACTCCTGAGCGGAAAGGCACGAAGGAAGAACATTGACCGCAAAGAGGGCAAAAATTACAAAGAAAAAACTTCTATTCATAGATCGTATCTTTCCATTTCGCGCGGATTTGGTTTTTCAGCTCCTCGCTTGATTCGGCGATGGGCGGAAATTGATGCCGGCGGTCGTAGGGCAGGCAGGCGTCGATCAGACAGCGCGAGCTGTGGCCTTTGTTCTCCGGGGGGATACAGACATCGAGGGAGCCGCTGGCGGCGCGGCTGATGATTTCAATCGCTTGATCCGGGTCGCAACGGGTCGCCATCGCCCAGAGCACGTCGAATTCGCTTGTCGGGTCGATATCGTCGTCCACGACTACGACGAAGCGCCCGTTGTAGGCGCCGCCGAGAGACTGAGACGCGAGGATGAGGGCCTGTCGCGAGTGGCCGGGATAGGTTTGTTTGATCGAAATAACGTTAAACAGGCTGCCGATGCCGGATTCGAGTGACCACACGCCTTTTACGTTAGGCAAGCCGGCTTTCTCGACGCGGTCCCATAGTTGAGCGGCGCGAATCATGCCCTTGGAAAGCGAATAATCCGTCGGCGGGCGGCCCGGACGCGCGACGCATAGGATCGGGTCGTTGCGATAATAAACCCGTTCGATCCTGAGCACCGGCGTGTCTTCCATCCGCGTGCCGTAGTAACCGAGCCACTCGCCGAAGGGGCCGTCGGGCTTGACGTCTCCCGGATGAAGAAATCCCTCGATGGCGATTTCCGTGTGGGCGGGAAAGGGCAGACCGGTAATTTCACCCTCGACGAGATCGAAGGGTCTGCCTCTGATGCCGCCGCAGTAGTCATATTCGGAATAACCCAATTCAATGGGATTGCCCGCGGCCAGAAGCAGCAGCGGGTCTTGGCCGACGCACAAGACCACCGGGCAGGGTTTTCCTTGTTTGAAATATTTTTCCATGTGCATGCGGCCATGCTTGCCCGCCGACGACATGAAAAGACCCACGGATTTCGCGTCATGGACCATCGCGCGATAGGTGCCGAGATTCAGCCAACCTTCGTCCGGATCGCGCGTGACCGCGATGCAAGCCGTGCCGATAAATCGTCCGCCGTCCAACTCGTGAACTTTCGGCGCGGGAAACTTGAGCACGTCGATCTGATCGCCGGCCATTTCGTTCTCAAAAACCGGTCCCGTCTTGACGATCCGTGGCGGGATCGGGTGGAGCGTGTTGAGTTTCTCTTTGAACCGGCTGACCAACTTCAGCCCCACGCTGTCCATCGGCAAGCCGGCCATGAGCGCAAGGCGGCGATAGGAAGTCTGTTGACCGAACAGAATGCGAAAGCCTTCGGGGTAACCCGCGATACGGTCGAACAGCAACGCGGGGATGGTGCCGGCGCGCTCGCGGTAGATCAGCTCCGCCATGGCGCCGATTTCCAAATTCCAGTCGGCGCCGTTGACGCGCTTGAGCTCGCCCATCGACTCGACGAGATCGAGCCATTCTCGCACGTCGTTATAGGGCCGTGGGAGATTACCTTCATCGATGTGGTCGGTTGGTTTTGGCGCTGTCATATTCTTTTCGCCCCTTCGGGTATCTCACGAAGAACTATTCACCACCGAGACGCAGAGATGGCAGGGGTTTGTTCATATGTCATTGGCTAGAATTAGTTCAACCCGAACGCGCGGCGAAATTCCTTTATATGGTCCGCGTTGGTCGCTATGTCCGGGTCCAGGGGTACGAGCTTCAACTTCCTCGGGTCCATATCGGGGACGATCGGCGGAACATCCTGCCGCGCCGACGCGCGCCGGGCTTTTTGCAGGATTTCTTGGCCTTCCCTGGAGATGCTGTAGTTCATGAACAGCTTTGCGGCGTTGGGTTGCGGCGCCTTCGCCGCAACGGCGACGGGGGCCAGGTTGACGAGAATCGGATCGGTGCTCTTGACCCACTCAACCGGCTGTCCCTTCTTTTTCATTTGTTCGATGTGATCCGGATAAACAACCACGGCTGCGGGAAATTCACCCACGGACATCAAATCCGCGAGCAAGGCATGGCCGTTGCGGAACTGCAGTCCTTGCCGGCCCAGAGCGTCCATAAATTTTCTGCCCTTTTCTTCGCCCCAGTATTTGAGCATGCCTGCATGCCAAAAATACTCTTCATCATCCATGCCGAGTTTACCTTTCCACCGCGGGTGCAAAAGATCGTCCCAGTTTCTCGGCGCATCGGCTTTTGCTACCAGTTTGGTGTTGTAACCGATCACGTTGTAACCGCTGTAAAGTGACACCCAATGATTCTGCGGATCTTTAAAGCCAGTGGGATAGTGCGCTGCTTCCGGCGCGGCGTAGGCCTGCAAGAGCCCCTTGTTCTGCACTACCTTAAGTGCGAAAGCGTTGAGCACATCATAGGTTGTTTTGCCTGCCATGTGCTCCGCGAGGGCGCGGTTGACGATCTGTTCGCCGCCAGCGCGAAAAATGTCGACTTTGATGAACGGATATCTCGTCTCGAAGCCCGCGGCCAACGCGCGCGAATCCTCAATGCGCATGGAGCTCCAGAAAACGACTTTGCCTTCTTTCTTGGCACCGCGCACAAGTTCGTCCTCGGGCTGCGCCTCGACTGAGTTGAGCGGCAGGAGCGTGGTGCCGAGCAGAAGGTATGACAGCGCAATGGTCTTGCATAGTTGGCAGAGCATAAAGCCTCCCTTTATCAAGTTGGGTCGACCTGGACCGCCGCGCGATTTTGCCAGTCGGAGGTCAAAATGTTTCGTCCTGATCGTGCCTTACTTGGCAGTTTGCTTGAGCCGTTCGAACAATTTTTCCGCCGACATGGGCAGGTCTTTGATGCGCACGCCCGTCAATGACGCGATGGCATTGGCAATGGCCGGGGCGATGCCGAATACGGACATCTCGCCGACGCCCTTGGCGCCATAGGGTTCCGACGCGTAAAGTTTTTCAACGATCATCGGCGTGGCGCGGGGCACGTCGCGCGCGGTAGCGATCTTGTAATCCGCAAAGCTGGCGTTGGCGACTTTTCCCTCTTCGAACTGCAGGCCTTCGAAGAGGGCATATCCCAGGCCCATGGCAATGCCGCCCTGGATCTGGCTGGTAACAGCCAGTGGATTGATCGCTTTGCCGACATCGTGCGCTGACGCCACGCGGACGAGCTTGATGACGCCGGTCTCGCGATCGACTTTTACTTCCACAGCCTGAGCGCCGAAAGGCCATCCGGCCGCGGCGGAGTCTTTCTGGTTCGATGAAGCATCGCCGGCCCACGACCTTTTGCTTTCAAATGAACCCCGGCCGAGGATTTCCGTCGCGTTCAATTTTTTCAATACCTCGCCAAATGTCATAGAGCGAGGGCCTGGCGCCACGATCTTCTTGCCCTCGACGCGCAGCTTCTCCGGCGCAAGTTTCCAAAGACGAGCGGATGACTCTAGCAGTTGCCGGCGGGTATCCATGGCGGCCAGCTTGACGGCCGCGCCGACATAGGCCGTCACCCGGCTGGAATAGGTTCCGTGATCGAAGGGAGTCAATTCGGTGTCGGCGATTACGACCCGGATATCGGTCGGCGCGATCCCCAGTTCCTCGGCGGCGATTTGGCTGAGACTCGTACCGGTGCCGCCGCCGACGTCGGTCGCGCCGATCAAAAGCTCCACGCTGGCGTCGGCGCCAATGCGAACGAGCGCTCTCGAAGACGCCGCCGATGTAGTCGGCGACTTGTGAATCAGCGCCACGCCGAAGCCGTGGTTCGCGGGCGCGTGAGTTTTCCAACGCTTCAGCTCCTTGGATACTTCCAGCAAGCACTTGCGCAGGGCGATATAATTGGCGCGGTCGCCGGCTGGCGTTTCATCGCCGGTATCGAGACAATTTTTGAGCCGGAGCGCGACCGGATCGATGCCCAACTTTGCCGCGATGATATCCATCTGCGATTCGCCGGCCCAGACGGCTTCAGGGATGCCCAGGCCGCGAAACGGACAGCCGCGCAGTTTGTTTGTATAGACCAGCGTCGACGTGACCCGCAGATTGGGAATCTTATACGGCCCGACGCCGTCTTTCAGCGCGCGATTGCTCCCGGGCAGTCCCTCGGCGTAGGCTCCGGTGTCCCAGATAAACTCCATGGCTCGCGCCGTGATCGTGCCGTCGCGCTTGACTCCGGTTCTGACGCGGACCATGGCTGGCACCGAACCGGCAGCGGCAGCGAATTCTTCCGCTCGGCTGTTGACGAGGCGCACGGCGCGGCCGGTTTTGAGCGCGAGCGCGGCGGCATAGGGCTCAAGGCGCATGGCATTCTTGCCGCCGAAACCGGCGCCGACCTTGCTGCCGATCACGCGGATCTTCTCTTCCTGTAAGTCAAAGAGATCCGCCAGACCGGAACGCACGAGAAATACTTTTTGCGTGCTGGTCCAGATCGTCAGGCGCTCCTGGTCCCACTGCGCCACCACGGCGTGGGGCTCGAGGGAACAATGCTGTACCTGTTGCGCGGTGAAAGTGTCGTCGAAAATTTCATCGGCTTCAGCGAAGCCCTGATCGATGTTACCCCTGGAATAGACCGCTTGATGCGCGATGTTGGTTCCCGCCACGGGATGCCAACTGCGCGCCAGCATATCGTTCAGCCGATAGGAGTCGAGATTCTCATGGATCAACGGAGCATTTTCTTTGAGAGCTTCATCGGGTGATAATGCGGCGGGCAGCGCCTCGTAGTCACAGTCGATCAGGCATAGAGCTGCCTCTGCCGTTTCCTCGTCCCCGGCCGCGACCACCGCGATGACATCGCCGATGTATCTGACCTTGTGGCCGGCCAGGAGCTCTTCGTCCTGGACCGTGAAACCGAACCGCTTGCGCGGCACATCCGCGGCGGTGAGCACTGCCGCCACTCCGGCTAACGCGCGCGCCCGGCTGACGTCGAGTCGCCGAATATTAGCGTGCGGCAGGGAACTTCGGAATAACTTTGCATGGAGCATCCCCGGCAAAAAGACATCGACCGTGTAGGCGGCGCGTCCCGACACTGTCTCGCCGCCGTCGAGGCGCGGCAGCGGCTTGCCAACGACCTTGAAGCGCGTCACTTTGCGGCTTGTGGCTTTGGCGGAGCGTAGAGTTGCAAAAGATTGCCGTCCGGATCGAAAAAGTAGAAGCCTCTCCCGGTGGCGCGTTCGACGGTCGGGATGCTGTAAACCTTCACCCCCCAGTTTTTCATTTTATTCTCAGCCAGCTCGAAGTCTTCGGGTGAAACGGTGAACGCCTGGTGCGTGGCGCCGTCTTCTTTCAAGGCGTCTTTCTCTATGGGCGTAGGCCGTTGGAACAAGACGACCATCGAATCGCCGGAGCGAAGATCAGCGCGGTTCAAGTTGTCGCCCATGTCGTCGCGGTTGAGCTTGGCGATCTTCATGCCAAGAATCTCGGTGTAAAATTTTACCGCGCGCTCCACGTCGTTGACAGGAATACCGATGTGGTATACGCCTTTGGTGGTAATCATAGGGTCCTCCTCTATTTTTCTTAACCAATCCGTTCCGCAACGACGACTCGCGAGAATCACTCCCGAAAAATCGCCCTGGGAATCCGTCAATCGGTGAACTCCGTAAGTGCCATCTACCACCTGAGTAATCCGGCAGTCAACCGCATTCCTCCACGCCGCGAATCACGCCCTCGCAGACTTTTGCCATGAACCCGAAGTCCAATGTGTCGAGCGTATCTGAGGGGCCGTGATAGTGCGGATTACGGTAGAAAGAAGTGTCGGTGATCATCAGCGCCGGATAACCCTGGTCCCAGAACGGCGAATGATCGCTCAGGCGTACGGCGGGAATCAGCATGCCGTTACCGGGTACGCAGAGGGTTTCGACCGGCAACCCAGACACCTGGCGCATTGAATCGGCGAATCGGCGTAGCAAAGCGTTCGAGTTCCAATTGCCGATGACGCCGACGAAGTCACCCCGGTCGGGATACATCCAACTGAGCCCCGTGGGATACTTTTGCGCACCGGGCACCGGATTCGTATAGCCGACCATTTCCAACGAAATCATCGCTTCGACTTTCGCTCCCGCGGCCTTGAGTTTTTTTGCCAAAGCCGTGCTGCCGAGCATATTCAGTTCTTCGAGATTGAATGCGCAGAATAGAATTTGCGAAGCTAGCCGTTCCGGTTGACGGATCAGCCTTGCCGCTTCGAGGAGCGCCGCCACGCCGCTGGCGTTGTCGTCGGCGCCGGAACTGCCAGGCACGGAATCAAAATGAGCGCCGAGAATAATCACGGGGCCGTCTTTTTTTGGCCCCCGGCGGGCGATGATATTGCGGAATCTCGTCCCGCCGTAAGCGAAGTAATCGCTCTCGATGTCAAGGCCGCAACTTGCCAATTCTTGTTCGATGAATTTTTCCACCGCGGCCAGGTGGTGTCGGCCGCTGAACGGGCTGCGCTCGCCGATGATCATTTCGAGATGACGGCGCAACCGCTGGGCATCGACGCGGGTAGTCATGGCGGCAACCGGCAGCGCGATAAAATTTTTCGCTCCTTCCTCTTGGTAAATCAATCCTTAGCTTACCTTGTTGCGCCGCCGCGTGAAACTCTCGTCGCATAGCCGCAGCGATTTCATCGGCGTCCAGGGCAATGTCAAAGTCAGTCTCACCGTACTGAATTGCATAACCCACATTTGTTCAAAAATCCCCCTTCCCCCGTTTTTAAAAGGGGGGGAAAGAAAGTCTCGCTTTGTAAAGGGAAGCTGTGAAAAAAATCCCCGTCCGCCCTTCGACGAGGCTCAGGACGAACGGCTAAGAGCCTAAGACTTCGGTGTTGTGGAAATCGTTCGTGGTGATGCTCTCGACCCATGAACGGATTTTTTCACTGCTTCACGGGAATATAGAGGGATTTTCATTTCTCAGCACGAACTTGCATCGGCGCTGACGCCAATAGTAACTCTTCAGTAATCCTGCTACTAATGAAATAGTCTAAGCATGTGCCGCGGTCCGGAATAGATTCCTTGAAAGACGAACTCACAAAACCCGCAGAACTGGAGACAAAATCCGATAGTAGTACGACCACGGCGCGTCGGTTTCGTCCTCGAACCTTCGCGTCATTGCGCCACGCCGATTATCGCTATTTGTGGACCGGCACATTGATGATGAGCACCGGCCAGTGGGTTCAGCAAGTGACGCTCGGCTGGCTGCTTTACGATCTCACCGGCAACTCGTTGCTGCTCGGGGCGCTGAATGGTCTGCGTGCCCTGCCTTTCTTGGTCACCGGGCCCATGGCGGGGGTGGCCGCCGACCGCATGGACCGGCGCAAGTTGCTGCTATACACACAGGGGGTATTGATCATCACGGCGGTTCTCATGGGTGCGCTAGTCGCTTCGCCGTTTTTACATGTCTGGCATATTTTTCTCTTCACCTTGATCACCGGCGTCGCATGGACGATCACCGAACCGGTGCGGATGAGCTTGATCCCTAGCGTCGTGCCGAAACGGGATCTGGCCAACGCGATCGCGCTCAACTCCGGCGGCTTCAATTTGATGAAAGTCATTGGTCCCGCGCTCGGCGGCGCTATGATCGCCTGGTTCGGCGCGGCGGACAATTTCTTTATCCAAAGCGTTGCTTACACCGGCGTGCTGGCGATGATCTACCTGATGCACATCCCGCCCCACCGCGCCGAGGCCAAGCACGCGACCGCCCTCGCCAATCTCAAGGAAGGCTTTGCCTACGTCTGGTCCACGCCGGCTGTGCTTGCGCTGATGATGCTCGCATACGTGCCGCGGGTTTTCGCGGTACCGTACCAAACTTTGATGCCCGTGTTTCAAAAAGATGTACTGCATGTCGGACCCGAAGGATTGGGTCTATTAATGGCAGCGCCCGGCATCGGCGCGGTGATCGCCGTTCTGATGCTGGCGTCGCTCAGCCATCGCATCAAACGCCAGGGCCTGTTGCTGGTCGGGAGCATCGTCATTCTCGGCTTTTTTCTGATCGTCTTTTCTCAACTGACATCGTTGCCGCTGGCGCTAACCACTCTGGTAATTGCGGGCGCTTTCCAGATGTTTTTTCTTGCCAGCACCGCGACGATGCTGCAGCTTATTGTCCCCGATGAATTGCGCGGCCGGGTGATGAGCCTGTACATGCTCGACCGCGGCTTCATGCCGGCGGGCGCCCTGTTTGCCGGCGCCTCGGCGCATTTTATCGGCGCGCCGATGACAGTGGCGACCATGGGCGCCATCGTTATTCTGCTGACTTTGGTCGTAGCCTGGCGCATCCCGGCCATACGCACCCTTGAAACGTAGTGTCGTGACCTGCGGCTGGCCTCGCTAACTGGACATTTTTCAAACGGTGGAGTATTCGTACGGGGTTGGCTTCGAGATTTGCGCTCGCGGTGATAGAAAATCAAAGTTTATGGAGGAATAAATGATAGGGGCTCGTCTATCGCGAATCTTGTTATTGGCCGTCTGCATTGCGGCGCTGCCGGCGGCGGCCCCGGCGCAGCAGGCTACGGGGTTTGAACCGCAGGTAGGCCAGGAAGGGAAAGACGTCATCTGGGTGCCGACGCCGCAGGCGCTGGTGGACAAGATGATGGAGATGGCGAAGGTCACGCCGAAGGACTACGTGATCGACTTGGGCTCCGGCGACGGACGCACGGTGATCACCGCGGCCAAGCTCGGCGCCAAGGCGCTCGGCATCGAGTACAACCCCGACATGGTCGAGCTGTCGAAGCGCAACGCCGAGAAGGAGGGCGTGAGCGACAAAGCGAAGTTCGTCAAGGCCGACATCTTCGAGAGCAATTTCTCGGACGCAACCGTGATCACGCTGTTCCTGCTGCCGAGCCTCAACGTCAAGC
>DATBLC010000147.1:0-14324 GCA_036555515.1 Binatia bacterium | reverse complement strand
CATGGTTCGACTGGCTCACCACGAACGGATGTCAGAGATTACAAATCAAGCATTTAGCCGTTCGCCCTGAGCTCCGTCGAAGGGCTCCTGAAGAGTTTTCACACAGTCTGACGTTCCGTCGAAGCACCGTTGCTCGATGTTCGCTCAGAAGCAGAAACCCGTCGACTTGGCTACGGAAGGGTTGCGCCTCGTGTCTATCGAGCGCAACTGCAGAATCCGGGTTCTCAATGACGGGCTGGGTGGAGTTTTTTACGGATTGAACGCTTATAAACTGCTTGAACGCATTGAAGGGTTTAGAGCGGATAATTCTTAAGCCGGCAGCGTGAAATAAAACGTCGAACCCTTTCCCGGCTCCGACTCCACCCAGATCCTCCCGCCGTGACGTTCGACAATCTTCTTGCAGCTCGCCAGACCGATGCCAGTGCCCTGGTACTGATCGTTATTGTGCAGCCTCTGAAAGATTTGGAATATCCGCTCGGCATGTTGCGGGGCAATACCGATACCGTTGTCGTTGATTGAGAAAAGCCAGTCATCGTCGCCCTGCTTGCAACTGACATGGACGACCGGAGCGTCGCCGTTGCGGTATTTGATGGCGTTGCCAATAAGGTTCTGAAACAGCCGCCCGAGCTGGATGCCATCGCCCCTGATCCTCGGCAGCGGGTCGTGGGTGACCTTGACGCCACTTTCCTCGATCGCCACCTGCAAGCCCTGCAGTGTCCGGCCGAAAATCACCTCGAAGTCTGTGGGTGCGAAATCTTTGCCCTGGGCGCCGATCCGCGAGTAGGCCAGAAGATCGTTGATCATCGCCTGCATACGGTTGGCGCCGTCCAGCGCGAAGCCGATGAAATCGTCCGCGTCCTTGTCCAGCTTGCCCTGGTAACGCTTCGCCAACAAACTCGTATAACCGGTGATCATTCTAAGCGGCTCCTGAAGATCATGGGAAGCGACATAGGCAAATTGCTCCAGCTCGGTGTTTGAACGGCCGAGTTCTGCAACGCTTTCCTTCAAGTCTTCTTTAGCGCGCTGGAGACCCTCGAAGAGCTGGAATTTTTGCACGGCGATGCCGATCAAGCTGCCCGCTGCTTCCAACCAATTGAGTTCCTCTGATTCCAAGGCGCGCGGCGCGCGGCTGCCGAGCTGGAGCACGCCGAGGATCTCGTTCTCGGCTCGGACGGGTATCGCCACGGCGGAGCGTACTCCTTCATGCTTGAAGGTGCGCAACCCCTCGCACCCCTGCACGTTTTGCTCGACCACCGGGCCTTCTGAGGCGAGCATTTGACGAGTCAATCTGCCGGTTGCGCCGTTGTGAATTTTCGCATGATGACGCTCGATATTAGCCGCGTCCAAGTAGCCCAAATGCGCGGCCACGCGGTAATTTTGCGTCTCCGGCTCGACCAGCCGAATAATGCCAACATCGAAGCCGCGGGCTGCCAGGCAGTGCGCAAGGATACGCTCTAATGCAGTTGGATGATCCGGTGCTTGCAAGATGGTACAGCCAATTTCGTGCAGGATTTGAGTATCGCGATAGGAGCGCTCTAGCTCTTTCGTGCGACCAGCCAGATCGTTCTCGACAACCAGGCGCGCGTTTTCCTGACATTTAATGATCTTGTCGGCGCGCCGCACAACAAACATGAGCATGAGATAGAGACAGCCCAACACCACGATGACGCCGAGAGTTAGGACCCTCTGTGTCTCCTCGATACTTTTTAGCAGCGGGGTGACGTCTTGATACAGTTCGAAGACGGCTTCTACAGGAACTCCGGCTGGACTACCGCGGATCGGAATATAACTCGAAATAAGATCGCGGTCTTCAATGACACCCTCGAAGGCACTGAAAGTATCCCGGTGGGTGAGCTCACTGACCACCGTGCCCGAGCGTGCGAAAAGAAATCCGGCGTTCTTACTTTTGTTTTCTCCGATCTGTCCGGCTTCTGTGGAAAAAACGGTTCGCCCTTGAAGGTCATAGATTTTGATTTTGAGCACCGACACGTCGTGCATCTGGGCGACGACAGCGGCGTGCAGTTTGGCGATATCGGCATGAGTCCTGAGTTCGTCAGCGCTAAGACGAGCTACGGAAGCCAGAAATGATCTGAATTGTGGCCACAAAGAATTCGCGAATGCGCGGGTGAGCGCGACATTTTGGCGCTCCGTCATTGCGGTCATATCGCGCAGGGCCATGCGCCGATAAAATACGCTCAAAATCGCGGCAACGACCACCATCGCGAACAAGATACTGACAAAGCTGGCCGCAGAAAAATGCCGAAGCAGTTCAAAGGTATGCGAGCCTTGTACCGCTTTGCGTGCTTGTGAAGAAAGTTTCATTTTCACGCCTTGTTTAGGCCGGCAAGGTGAAATAAAACGTCGAACCCTTGCCCGGCTCCGAATCCACCCAAATCTTGCCGCCGTGGCGGTCGACGATGCGCTTGCACAATGCCAGACCGATACCCGTGCCCGGATATTGTTCGCGGTTGTGCAGCCGCTGGAAGATGACGAAGATCTTCGCCGCAAAGCGCGGATCGATACCGATGCCGTTATCAGAAATCGAGATCAACCAGTCATTGTCCCGGCGCTGGCAGCCGATATGGACAGTTGGCGCGTTGCCGTTGTGATACTTAAGCGCGTTGCCGATCAAGTTCTGGAACAACTGCCCCAATTGGATATCATCTCCATTGACGACCGGCAGCGGATCATGGGTCACCCTGGCCGCGCACTCCTGGATTGCCACTTGCAAGCCTGCCAGCGTTTGCCCCAGAATCAGCTCGCAGTCCATTGGCGCAAAGTTTTTTCCCTGCGTGCCAACACGGGAATAGGTTAAAAGGTCGTTGATTAACACGCGCATCCGATTGGCGCCGTCCACCGCGAACGCGATGAACTCATCGGCGTCATCGTCGAGCTTGCCTTTGTAGCGTCTTGAGAGAAGGTTCGTATAGCCGGTGATCATGCGCAGCGGTTCCTGCAGGTCATGGGACGCCACATAGGCAAACTGTTGTAGCTCGGTATTGGAACGCTCCAGCTCGGCCTGGCGGCGGGTGCCCTCTTCGAAAAGCTGGGAATTATGAATCGCCGCCGCCGCGTGCCCCGCCAAGGTGGAAAAAAACTCGACCTCTTGATCACCGAAGCTGCACTGTTCTCTGGCTAAGAGAACCAAATGCCCGACGGTTTCGCCCTTGGCAATCATCGGCACTCCAAGATATGAAACCACACCCTGGCGGCGGTAAAATTCGGGGTCTAGGACGCGCGGGTCCGTCTCAACATTGCGCGCGTAGACGGGAGCTTTCTTTATCAAAGCCTCCTCTACTAGATCCGGGGTTTTGGTCAATCTTCTTGTCTTCCATTCCGTTTCGTCGATGTTACGGCACGCCGCTCTTTCCGGCTTGCCCGACTCCAAGTTGACGAGCCAGATTTGGACGGCCATTCCGGGGAAAAAAATCAAGACGTTTTCCATAAGAAGATCCAGCACCGAGCGCAGATCCAGTGTCGAGTTGATCGCCGAATTGACGTCGTAAATGCTCCTCAAACGCCGCTGTGCCGCCGCGAGCGCTGCCACCTGTTCGCGTAACTGCACCGAGTTTCGATGCAATTTGCCGAACACAAGCGCAAACCCGCCAAGCCCGACGCATCCCATCGTCGCTAGCAATAAAAATGTGCCGTGCAGACCCGCCTGGGTTCGCGCCGTGAGTTCATCCAAAGGCCGGACAATCTCCTGAACACCCCGTACGTCCCCGAGTTTCCAATCGGTCTTGGGGCTCGCAGGGTGTCTATTATGACATGCCACGCAACCGGCACCCATCGTGACCGCGGTAGCGTAGCGCAGCGATGGCAGGCCCTGGTAATCTTCAAATCGGTAGTATGGCTTATTGGGCTGTTGTCGCAATTGATGCAGCGCTTCTCTCTGAAAGTCATCTAGCGGACTGCCCTCTTTCCTAAATGGAAAGGGATAGTCGCTGTACATTCGAAGCCGCATCGTTGGGATGTGTTTGCTGACATGCTTGCCGAATTCTATAGTAAAGGTAGCCGGAATCGGTATGGCTCCCGGCTTCGTCTGGTAATCATGAGTGACTTCGACGCCGTTTTCCCTGACCCGCTCTACGACCTGAGTGTTATAGAAGACCCGCAATTCTTTAACGGATTCAGCGTAGAGTGCGGTTCCTTGGAGAGCACCGGCCTCGACCAGACGGGAAGAGAGATTTGAAAAATGCCATAGAGTAACTGCCGCTGCGCCACTAAACATGACCGCCAGAGCAACAATCGTATGTTTGTAATTCAGTCCAACGAGCACCGCGAACGCTTTCGCTCTGACGTCGCCGAGATTGCCTCTTACCATTGCAATTCTACCCCGGATCAATCTGATCTCCTTCGCGCGTTACGTTGTGACACGCAGGAAAAGTATGTTGTTGCGTCTCCTTCCGGGATCGCCTTAAGCGCATTAACCGTATTTCCGGCTCAGAAACTCCCTACGACCAGTTGTCTTGGTCATTGGAGTTGTCAATAGGTAATTATCGGCGCGGTCGCCAAGAACTATTCCCGCCATGGACCAAATGTCTCACCACCCGCACGGGAAATGGCGATTCGGTGGCTCTCCGAACTGTCAAGCCCACCCGAGTCAGTAGCTCCGTCGCGCTCCCGAAACGGCGGCCGAGTTGAAAGAATTTCCTGGATCGGCGCCATGTCTCAAGGCCCGACGCTAGCGTCTCGGCTGCCACGCACGTATCAAGGTTCGCGTTCCGGAATTTGTTCGGCGTCGCCGGGATTTTCTAAACCCGTGAAAAATTTTGTCGATCTATGTAGTCGTAAGGCTGCTGGCGCAATTCTTGCCGCACAACCACCCGGACTTGACTGCGCGGTGCTATCGGAGGAAGGCCGCACCGAGTTCGTTTCCCGCGAAGCGGCAGCAGCTGAATCGGGAGTTCGACGGCCACCGTATCATCGACATCCAGAAAAAGCGGGTACCGATTAGAATCATGCTTGACCATGGTCCGATTGAAATTCTCTTGGTAGAAGACAACGCGGGCGACATTCGCCTGACTCTGGAGGCTTTTACGGACGCCGAACTGCCCAACCACGTGAGCGTTGTGCGAGACGGCGTGGAGGCTCTCGCTTTTTTGCGCAAAGAAGGACCTTACGCCTGTGCCCCCCGACCAGACCTAGTCCTTCTCGATCTGAACATGCCGAAAAAAGATGGCCGTGAAGTTTTGCGGGATGTAAAAACCGATCCAGAGTTGAAATCGATTCCGCTTATCGTTCTGACGACCTCGGTGGCTCCTGCCGACATCGTCAAAAGCTATGATCTTCACGCCAACTGCTATCTTCAAAAACCTGCCGGTTATGACGATTTTTTAGAAATGATCCGGCAGGTTGAAACTCTCTGGTTTAGTGTCGTACAACTAGTCCCGGGAAACAAGAAAGCGACGGCATGAAGGAAAAAACCGGGCGCGTACTTCTTATTGAGGACAACGTGGGCGACGCCCGCTTGTTGGCGGAGGTTCTCAAAGATGTCCCCGGCCAGCCCTTCGAACTGGTGCACGCGGACTTGGTGAGCAGCGCCTTGGACCAGCTTACCAGGGAACATTTCGAGGCGATCTTGCTCGACCTGTCGTTGCCCGATGGCCAAGGTTTCGGCGTATTACGGCGCCTGCTCGACGTCGCTCCGAGCATCCCAGTGTTGGTGCTTACCGGACTCAAGGATGAACAAATGGCGCTAAACGCTCTTGCCGCCGGCGCCCAAGATTACCTGGTCAAAGGCTCCCAGGATGGCGCCTTTATCGCTCGCGCCATCCGCTACGCGATCCAGCGAAAAGAGCTGCTTGAACGCGCTCGTGCGCTCAGAGAAATCGACCAGGCGATCACTTCCACTCTCGACATCCAAGAGATTCTTACCGCGCTGCTCGACAAGACCGGCGCGCTGTTCCCTTTCTCCGCCGCTTGCGTCCAGAAAATTAACCTGGACAACGGCGCTTTAGAGTCGGTGGCCCTCGGCCGGATGCATGAAAAAGACCTTAAGAACTATGATTGGAGCCGGCTCGGCGGCGCGGTTCGACCGGACACGCCCGTCGCGCTGGCTCGCTCCACCAACGATTCCGCGACCGAGGCTTGGGATGCCGTCGTGGCCTTTCCACTCAAGTTGAAAGAGCTCATCTGGGGATACCTGTGTTTTTTTTCGAAAAAGGAGCGCGAATTCGGCGCCGAGGAATTGGACTTTTTGAGCGCGCTGGCCGCCCAAGTAGCCGTTGCCATCCATAATGCGGAGCTCTACGCCGGCACCGTAGCGCTGGCCGAGGATCTGCGCCGGTCCAATAAAGTGAAGGACGATTTCTTGAGCATCATGTCCCACGAGTTGAGAACGCCGCTCAACATCGTCATGAACTGCGCTGAAATCATGCGCACCGGCATAGTCGGCGAAATCAACTCGGAACAGGCGGATATCCTGGACCGGCTCATGACCCAGGCGAGGAACCAGTTGACCCTAGTCAACGGGATCCTGCACGCAACACGCATGGAAACCGAACAGTTGACCGCGAGTCTCGAAGAGGTAGACCTGCGTGAATTTCTGGAAAATCTCAAATCCGATTACGCGATTTCGTTCTCCAACAAAAATGTCGAATTGCGTTGGGAGCATGCCACAGATTTTCCGTTAGCCAGGCTCGACCGCGATAAGCTGCGCCACATTCTGGAAAACCTGCTCAACAATGCCATCAAGTTTACCGCTGCGGGGTCAATTATCGTTTCTGCGCGGCTGGTCGAGGGCAACGCCCAATTATCAACGGCCGTGAATCAGAGCCGCTGGCTCGAATTGGCAGTGGCCGATACGGGCATTGGTATGCCGGCGCAGTCGTTGGCGTTGATATTCGAAAAATTTTGCCAGCTGGATGCGACCTCGACGCGGCTCCACGGCGGTGTCGGCATTGGGCTTTATCTGGTGAAGCGGTTTGCAACCGTATTGGGCGGCGACGTGACGGTGGAAAGCCAGGTCGGTAGAGGCTCGACCTTCACCGTGACTATCCCATTCATTCCCGCCGGGCTCGTGACCCATCAAGGTTCAAATGCCCAGGATCCGCAAACAAATCATAATCTAGTGTCTTCTCGACCCGAACCACCCAGCGCCCACCGATTAACCGGCACACGCTGACGAGAGAGGTCAAAATCGTTCCAGTCGATCGAGGGGCTCAAAACGATTTTCGGTCCTTTCCATGGCTTAAATCCGGATTCCGCAGTTAGACTAAGGAGACGGCAAGCGAGGTGGAACCCTGAGTAGCGAAGGCGTCCGACTGTAAAATTTCAAAGTCATTTTCCGCTTTCGCACTTCGTTGTTAGGAGCTTCAAGGTCAGACTGTGTAAACACTCTTTAGGAGCCCTTCGACGAAGCCGCGAACGGCTAAAGACTTAATTTGTAATCTATGACATCCGTTCGTGGTGAGCCCAGTCGAACCATGAACGGAGTTTTCACACAGTCTCACGTACCGTCGAAGCACCGCTGCTCGATGTCTGCTCAGTGGCAGAGCATCTCCGCCACAGGCGGATCAGCCTTCGGCTGAGACTTTGCTACAAAAGGGTTGCGCCTCGCACTTCCTGTCGAGCGCACCTGCGCAATCCGGATTGAACAATTTGAACCGCCGTCGCGAGGAATTTTCTTACGTTCCTTCGCCGGGAGTTACCCCTGAGCAGTCGAACAGTCTTTGCCGCTTTATTCTCTTGGTCGAACGATTTGGACCTGTCGAAAGACTTGAACGACCGCTTACCGCGCGCGGACGTAGTTGGGCGGCACTGGCGCCGCATGGCCGTTGCACTCCCGGGGCGGCAGCTTGACGATGGTAAACCAGAATTCCTGGAGCAGCTTCACGATTTTGATGAACTGGTCCATGTCCACCGGTTTATTAATGTAACAGTTGGCGTGGAAGCCGTAAGTGGCGATGATGTCCGACTCGGCCTGCGATGTCGTCAACACTACCACCGGTATGCGCTTCAAGTCGGCGTCGTTCTTGATCTCTTGCAGCACTTCGCGGCCATCTTTGCGGGGCAGATTGAGATCGAGCAAGATCAGATCCGGAGCCAGCGCATTGGCGTGAGTACCCTCACCACGTAGAAACTCCATCGCCTCCATGCCGTCGCGGGCGATGCTGAGATTGACGATTAGACTGCTTTCTTTGAGCGCCTCTTCCGTCAACCGGATATCGCCGATGTTGTCCTCAACTAATAGAATCTCTATGGGTTTGAGGCCGTTGCCATTCATGGGATTCTCACTCCTTCAATCCGGACTCCGGCGCCGGGGTATCAGTTTGGCGCTGTATTGACCATTTGATCGGTGTCATACGTCGTCCCTTAAACCGGCGGTTCATCACTGGGCTAGCGCCACACAAGTGAGCAGTCAGCCGCTTATGCCACCATCTCGGTACTGCATTGTCGGGACTTCATCGACGCTGGAGCCGACCTTGATCGCTTCCGCGCGGACCCGGCTTGCAAGCAACAGCGCCGTGGCCACGATTAGATACAGAATCAGTTGCATAACTTCATCCCGCGTTAACATAAGGTCCCGAGTTTTCTAGAGTTTTCGCATTACGCTGCTGGGTGCCTTCAAGTGAGCGTGATTTCCGCGCGGCAAGCGCGCACGAGCCAAAAATGGATTTGGTTTGAAATCACCGCCTCCGCTGATTAGAATCGGCATTGGGTGAAAATTCTTCACAGGGCAGGATAATCAGCGTCATGAAAATTCATCAAATTCCGCTGTTGCGCGACAACTACGGTTATCTTTTGGTGTGCGAAAAGACCAACCAGGCGGCCATCGTCGATCCGTCCGAGGCCGCACCGGTATTGCGCAAGGTGGAACAGGAAAAAGCCGATCTCAAAGCGATCTTGAATACGCATCACCACCGCGACCATACCGGCGGCAATGAGGGAATACTGGCCGTGCGGCGGCTCGATGTCTACGGGCACAAAAGCGATGGTAACCGGATTCCCGGCTTGACACTCGGAATAGACCAGGGGGACGAAATTCGTATCGGCGAATTGAGGGGCGAAATACTTTTTATCCCTGGCCACACGACCGGCCATGTGGCCTATCTGTTCAGCGACGCGCTATTTTGCGGTGACACGCTTTTCACCGCCGGCTGCGGGCGGCTGTTCGAGGGGACTCCGGAACAGATGCACGCCTCGATAAGCAAAATCATGGCCTTGCGCGACGATACGAAAATCTATTGTGGCCACGAATACACGGAAAACAACCTGCGCTTCGCGTTAACCCTGGAACCTAAAAACCCCAAAGTCGTGTCGCGCTACGAACGCGTGCAGGCGCAGCGCGCGCGCGGCATCCCGACGGTTCCTGCGACGCTGGAAGAAGAGAAGCAAACCAATCCCTTCCTGCGCTGGGACAGCAGAGAGATTCAGGCAAGCATCAAAGCTGCGGCGCCGGGCCAACGCATGGACCCGGTTTCAATCTTCGCCAGCGTGCGCAAATTGAAGGATGCATTCTGAAAATCACGCCGTTATCGACAAGTCATCAGGACCCACATGGAGATTTCTGACCTCAGGACGCCCCGGTTCCATGACGCTTCGAAGATCGAAATGGATGATATTATCGACGACTTGTTCCACGACGCTCAGAACAGCATTCACCGGATTGGCATGGAACTCGAACTTGTCAATATGGGTCTGGGAAACAGCTCCGATGCGGCGAAAACCGCCGAGATGATAAAATTATTGGAAAACAACGTCCGAGACCTCCGTGGTTATATCAGCTCCTTACAGGAACCCTCCGCCACCTGCGATCCGGCGTCGATATTAAAGGGTGTCGTCGCGAATCTGCAAATGGCCCATCGCAGCCGGCGCGTCCACGTTAGTTCGAATCCGCCGGAATCTCTGCCGCGAGTGGCGCTGCACAGAAAACTTCTGGCGCGGGTATTGGAAAGGATTTTGGATTTCTGCGAGAATCTCATGCAACAGGGAGGCGAATTGCGCATTACGGCCGGATGGCAGGAAAGCCCCGGCCAATCTCGCGTGGAGATCACGTTGACGATGTTAACTGCCGCGCCCATGGACATAGAAGCGGGCAAAGAGTTAGTTGGGGAACCTTCCGCTCATGTCCAAACGGACCACGGAATGAAGCGCGCCTTGGAAGTCTTGCGCCGCCACTGCGGAGAGATCGCATTTCGCAGAGATAGCGATTGTCAGTGCGCAATGACTCTTTACATGCCAGCCTCGCCTTAGTAGGGTATCGCCGCAAGCGCGCCGGGCAACGGGAATTACGTCATGGGCAAGGAAAAAGGGGCAAACGCCATAGAAATAAGCATGGGGCGGAGTGAATCGTCGGCGGTTACGCCGCATATTCTCGTTGTCGACGATGACGATCTCATCTGCCAGCAACTGGAACGCCTTTACCGGCACGGCGGCTACCAGGTCAGCGTTACCCATTTCGCGGAAAACGCGCTGCAACTACTCGAAAAAGAGGACATCGACCTGGTCGTTACAGATATCCAACTCCCCGGCCTGAGCGGCGTCGAGCTAACCAGGCGGATCGTCGAGCGTTGGAGCAGCGTTGCCGTCATCGTCATGACCGGTTACGCGGAAATCGACGACGCCGTGCAGGTCCTAAAAATCGGCGCAGGCGACTATATCGTCAAGCCCTTCAGCGCGTCGGCCATCCAAGAGTCCACCCATGCGGTACTGGAAAGAGCCAGCCTTTTTACCGAAATTCGCCATCTGCGGCGCCAACTCAAGAACGGATTTGAGTTCGGCGGCATGCTCAGCCAGACCGAAGAAATGCATCGGGTCTTCGAAATTATTCGTATGGTGGCGCCAACGAATAGCACGGTAGTCATAGAAGGCGAGACCGGTACAGGGAAGGAACTGGTGGCCAGCGCCATCCACCATCACAGCGCGCACGGGCGCGGACCGTTTGTCACCATCAATTGCGGCGGATTGCCGGAGAGTCTCCTTGAAAGCGAGCTCTTCGGTTTCGAGCGCGGCTCGTTCACCGGTGCGGATCATGCGCGGCCCGGCAAGATCGAACAGGCCCACGGCGGCACCCTATTTTTCAACGAGATCGAGAATATGCCGTTAACGATGCAGGCCAAATTGCTCTTGGCTCTTAACGACCAGCGGGTTCAGAGGCTCGGCTCAAACCAGTGGGTGCAGATCGACATGCGGGTTATTGCCGCAACCAACGTGCCGCTGAAAACACTCGTCAACGAGGGGAAAATGCGCCGCGATTTCTACTATCGCATCAGCGTCGTGCCTATTTTCTTGATTCCCCTGCGCCAGCGGCTCGAAGACATCCCGATCCTGGTCCAGGATTTCCTGCGCCACCATCGCCTCGCCACCGAAAAGCAAATAACCAACATCGCGCCCAAGGCGTTGGCCCAACTCATGCGTTATCACTGGCCCGGCAACGTGCGCGAGCTGCAAAACGTTTTGGAAAAAGCCATGGTCCTGGCAAAAGGCCGCGTCATCGAAAAAGTTGATCTAAGCGATCTAGAACTACCGATGGCCATGACCTCCGAGCGCGCTTCGTGGGATTTGCCCTTGCCGGTGTGGATGAAAGAGCAAGAAAGGAACTATCTGGTCGCGAAGTTGAACGAGTGCGGCGGCCGCATAGACTCCACCGCAAAGCAGTGCGGCATCGACGTGCGTTCGCTGCACCGCAAAATGCGCTTCCACGGTCTGGATAAAAAATCCTACCAAAAATAGCTCCTAAGGTCGGACAAATAGGCGTAAAGTTCGCGCTAAATGATATAGCTGAATTCGCTGCCGATCCAAGAGTCGCTGCGCTCCCGTTCCAATCGTTCCACCGCTTCGCTCCGTTTCAGTCGTTCCAGCGGTCGGGTTCATAGTCCCCCTCGGTGAGGCGCTTTTTTTCTACCGCACTTCCAGAAGCGCCGCTGATGCAACGCCTCACTGAATCTTCGGTCCGGTATATTCCAGTACATACAACCCGCCTTTGATCCGGTCCGTCACGTAGATCAATCCATCGGTATCGACGTAGAGATCGTTGAACATCGGCGCTTTTTGCCCGTCGGGTGGCGGCGGAATGAAGTAGCCCACTTCCTCGGGGCGAAACTGGTTGCGGATATCAAAGACCCGCAACCCCGCATTGTAATAAGTCACGAAAAGAATGTTCTCGCTCTGAAACGAGCCCGGACGGTTCTCATGCACGTTGTGCGGACCGAAGCGCAGCCCGCGTTTGCAGAAATCGCCCTGCGGCACGGGACAGGTGCTGACAATGACGGGGTTTTTTTCTTCCCGAATATCGATGATCCAGACGCGCTTCTCGCCTTCGTTACAGTCGTACTTCACCGATTCGTCGACGGCCACGACTAATTTTCTTCCAGGCAGCGGCAGCGTCGTGTGCGCGTAGCCGCCGAACGGCGGGCTCCAATCGATGCGGCTGATGGTTTTCGGTTTGCTGACATCGGTGATATCGAGAATAGCCATGCCGGCATCGACTAGCGCGACATAGGAGCGGTCGCCGTGGGGAATCGCGCCGTGCACGTGAAAGTGCTCGCCGGGGAACGGCTCCCAGCCGCGCGGTGTTTTTTCGCCGTCTTTCGTTCCGGGAATCCACCAGCGTCCGGCCTCTTTGGGATTCGCTGGATTGGAGATATCCGCGATCAAATACGCGCGCTCGTTGATCCCCGGCAGCATGGCGCCGACATGGGCATACTTACCGTCGGTGAACCACATGCGATGCACGCCTTTGCCGGCGAGCTTGAGATAACCGATCTCGCGTGGCTCGGTGGGTTTTTCGATGCTGTAAATTTTGATTCCCGCTTCGTTCGCCACGCTAGCCGGAACCGACTTATCGAAGTATGGCCGCTCCTGGTTCTGGATCAAGATATCGCCCGCGATCTGCACTTTATGCGCGTGGGTGTTGGCCGCGTGCGGCATCTGCGTGATCAAGCGCGGGTCCGCAGGATCGGCGGCGTCAAGAATACTGAGCGCCATCGGCGAGGTGCCGAGATGAGCCAAATAGACGTAGCGCCCGCGCTTGAGTAACTGCATGCCGTCACCATGACCGTTCAGGTCGTGATGCCCCACCAGCCGCATATGTCGACATTCACTCTTGGTCTGGATTTCCGCTACGCTCGCCTGCGCCATTGTCCTTTCCACCTCCGGCCTCGATGTGTCTCTCATTTACCGCCCGCGATGAGATAATGTCAACGAGGGCGCGGGCGTTCTGCCTTTAACGCCACGCTCTCAGAAATACTCGCTTTTTGCACTTGGCGTTCATTGCGTCTTTGCGCGAGCATAGACTTGTCGGAGGGGCGCACCATTTACACGGATTAAGCCATCGTGCTAAACAGCAGGTGACTGGCTCGCAGGAGGCAAACCATGGCTCAGATCGTTTCGATCATCGGCATTACCCACAACCCGTTCATGCCGCGTTTGTTTCAACAACCACAGCAACCGCCCGGAGCGGCTAAAGTCAAGGAACGAATCGCGATGATGCGCCGGAAACTCGCCGAGGCCAATCCCGACGTGCTGGTCTGCATCGGCAACGATCACTTACATCAATTCTTCATGGACAACATGCCGGCGTTCATGATCGGCAAGATGGATCAGTACGATGGCACGTTTTACGACGAGACTCGGGAGTTCGGCCTGCCAGCCTGCAAACTGCCCGGCGACGTCGAAACCTCCGACGCTATTATGGAGGGCGCCTTTGACCGCGGCGTCGACTTCGCATATTCGAACGAATTGACCATCGATCACTCCATCATCGTGCCGATGATGTTCGTGCGGCCCGAAATGGATATTCCCGTCGTGCCGATTTTAACCAACTGCATTGCCCCGCCGATGCCGAGACCAAAGCGTTACTTTGAAGTGGGCAAAGCTATTCGTGGCGCCATCGACAGTCTTCCGACCAGCAAACGGATCGGCGTGCTCGTTAGCGGCCATTTGTCCCTTGAAGTCGGCGGACCGAAGCAATTCGAGCGCCATCTCACAGATCCGAACTTCGACGCCGCAGCCGTCGGCTGGATCGTCAACGGCGACATCGACGGCGCCGCTCAAGGCTGCACCGCCGAGAAAATGATCGCCTCAGGCAACATGACCAGCGGCTACTTGAACTTTTTGATGATGATGGGCGTGGCCAACGCGACGAAACCGTCTTACGCGGAAGGACTGGACGCCGGCTTTCCGGCGATACCGTTCTTTAGCTGGGATGGCGCGTAAAGAGGCGCCCTGGTGAAATCCGATGTTACTAATGAGTTCGTTATTTAGAGACTATGTCGCTAGTGTGCGACCGAGAGGCGAGCCCTTCCGATCGCGGTCAATGGTTCTCTGCCTTGCCGGCCACCACCCCGTCCTCTCCATAGGTGGAAATGCCCGCCGGCAGG
>DATBLC010000146.1:0-4002 GCA_036555515.1 Binatia bacterium | reverse complement strand
CGAAGCTAAATTTCACTTGGCGGGCAACAGTAGTTCAATTGTCAAAGAAATAGTTCAACCTGTTAGTTTTCGTTTCAGCAACGGGCGTGCTGGAAGAGTCAAATTTTGGACGAAGCCGTCCCAATTTGACGGTACCCCTCGCGTGAGAAATCCTGCCTGCTCTTCAAAATCGCTAAGTTATCATTGGTGGCAACTTGGCATTTTGGTTGCTACCTACAACATATTGTGAATGGCAAAAAAAACTGGTGGCAAACAGTTGCCCTTGCATGGACACTTCTGATCGTTGGATGCGCTGGAGTGGCGATCACTGACCGGAACTCCGCTCATGTGCGTGTGCCGCCAGGACACTTGCCTCCCCCCGGTTATTGCCGCATTTGGTATCCAGATCGGCCTCCAGGGCACCAGCCGCCGCCAGGCGACTGCAACGTCTTACAATTCCAAGTGCCGCCTGGAGCGTATCTCGTTCAAAACTGATAGATCAACTGGCTACAGTAGAGGTGCCTATGGGAAAAAAAAGCTTGATTTTGGTTGGCGTAATTGCTCTTGTTCTGGTTGTCTTCCTGGCATGGGCCTTCTGGACACCGAATGACAGAGATTCGTTCGCGCTCCGGGAGCAGGAAGAAAAGATAAAGGACATGGAGGATCAGGTATCTAGACTCCAGAAAGAGCTTGAGGAAAGCTCAAAACAGCTCGCAGCATTACAAGGCGGATCGGATGAAACCACGAGGGCGCGTCGCTCCGGCCAGCGGAAAGTAAACAACTCGAGGCGGGAGGAAGCCCGCCTAGCCGATCCAATCCCTTCACCGGAGCCGAGCTTCTATGAGGCGGTCCGGAGCACAGCCGTTTTTGAAGAGCCATCTGCTTCTTCCCGAAAGGTGGCAACCATAAGTAAAGGGAGCAAGGTCAGAGTAGTTCAGTCCACTGGCGATTGGCTAGAAGTGCGCTCCAGGCAAGGAAGACCTCCCGGTTTCATACGACGAGACGACGCCGTTCTTATGAGATAAAGGGCTGGCACGTGAGCCGCAAAAAAACGGGACATCCACTGAATTGGACTGGTAAATCTGCGGATCGTAGAAATACTCAGGCGTTTACAAGGATAGGATTTCGCGTTCCGTCTCTCCAAAAACCTAAATCCGAGGTCGATTCTAAGCGGGCGCGCCAAGCACTACGTCCATCTTACTCCCATTTTGCCGAGCGCGCGTCGATACTCCAACCCGGCGGTATCAGGACCGCGCAAGTGAAGCTCTTCCGTTAAGTCCACCGGCAATTCCTCCGGTCGCTGGGCTTCGACGATGACGCGTACTGCGCAAGTACGCACTTGTTAATTGCTCGCGCGCCTTGCTATTGAGTTTTGATCTCAATTAAAAAGCATGCCGCCGTTCACATGGAGCACTTGCCCCGTCATAAAGGCGCTGTCATCGCTTGCCAAGAAGTTAACTCCTGCAGCGATGTCCTGCGGCTCCCCGGCTCGACCCAGCGGCATGTTCGCCTCTAATTGCTGCCATTCCGCTTCGGTATGAGCCGCCATGACTCGCGCGGTTGCCGTAAGCCCGGGCGCAACCGTATTCACACGCACGCCATAAGGCGCCAGTTCCAAAGCGAGTGATTTCGTAAAAGCAATGATTCCCGCTTTGGCCGCCGCATAAGCCGTTCGTCCGGCGCTACCCGTGATACCAAAATTAGACGAGGTATTAATAATGGCTCCCCTTTTGGCTTCCTGCATACCCTTGGTCACGGCCTGGCAACAGAGAAACGTCGCTTTCAAGTTAATGTCGATCACCTCTCGCCACTCGGACAGCGGGAAATCCGTAATCAGATGCTTATGAAGAGTTCCGCCGGCCAGATTCACGAGCACATCGATGCGCCCGGACCTTGCGTAGATAAGCGCAAAGAGGTCTCTGATCTCCGCGGCGCGTCGCAAATCGACTCGATAAAACTCGGCATCGTGCTTTTGTTGCCGCATGCGCAGGACGAGTGCCTGTCCGGCCTGCTCGTTCTGATCAACGATGGCGACGCGGAATCCGCTCTGGGCCAACCGTGTCACCACGGCTTGCCCGATGCCGCCCGCACCACCGGTAATTACAGCAACTCTATCTGCCATTGTTTCGCTCAGCCTTCGAAACCAACCAACGATTCACCACATGATGCTTCCGCCGTTCACGATCAGCGTCTGACCGGTGATGAACGCGGCGCCATCGCTGGCCAGAAACACAGCAGTTCCAACTAGATCTTCCGGCTGCCCGATTCGTCCCAACGGGATTTTCTGAGCTTGGGAATAAATCTCCTCCTCGCTCTGATGTCCCCGCGGCTGCGCCGTATCGGTGATGCCCGGGCAAATAACATTGACAGTGATCCGACGGGGCGCGAGCTCTAAGGCCAGCGACTTTGAAAACCCGATGATACCGGCCTTCGACGACGCGTAGTGGGCGGCATTTTTGGCGCCCTGAAATGCTCTTCCCGAAGTGATGCTGATGACTCTGCCGCTGCCCTGCGCTAAAAATTTGCCTGCTACCGCCCTCGAGCACAGAAACGTTCCAACCAGGTTCGTGTCGATCACTCGATCCCATTCCTCTTCGCGCATCTCCTCGACTGGGCTTACCGGGTAGATTCCCGCGTTGTTGACCAAGATATCGACTTTCTTAAACTCTCTAAGGGAATTCTCGAGCATTGATTGGACGGAGTCTTCGTGAGAAACATCCGTCTGCACAGCTAAGGCGGTTCCGCCAGCGGCTTGGATTTCATCTTTGACCGCGATGGCATTTTCCTCATTAATCTCGGCAATGACAACTTTGGCGCCTTCCCGCGCAAAACCGATCGCAAGAGCCCTGCCGATTCCCTGCCCGGCTCCCGTAACGATCGCGGTACGATTTTCAAGTCGTGGCATTTTATCTGGCCAAACGCAGTCTGCCCGTATTTTGCATTTGTCGACACCCGCGAAGTATAACACCTCCTAAGAGCTGTCAAGGCTCTGTCTTTTGCGCCACAATTTTCGTTCACCTTCAAAGTGTTTGCGGCAAATTCCACGGTTATTCCCTAACCGGTGCTCTGCATTCTGAATGGAGCGAAGCGGAATGAAGAATCTCGGCCGAGATCTTTCGCGTTGCCAGACTGTGTGAAAACTCCGTCCATGGTTCGACTGGGCTCACCACGAACGGATGTATGGCATTACAAACTAAGTATTTAGCCGTTTGCCCAGCTTTGTCGAAGGGATCCTAAAGAGTTTTCACACAGTCTGATGCTCAGGATAACAAGCCGAAAACTCGCGATAAGTATTTCCGGTTAATGTTGCCGGCCATTTCCGCCCCAGGCGGATCAACATGAGGTTGAGGCGCTCGAAGGAAAAGCTTTCTTCTTGATAAACGCGTGAAATGCCAACGTGTGGCTTTGTCGCGACAAGTTGACAGGCGGTACTTGGCGGACGTATGGGTTGACCGGATGAAGGAGATTCTACGATCGCCAGGATTGTAACCGCTCACTGACCGAGCCTCGGCCGGTGATTGATGAATAATAAGGGAGGATGTTCCATGTATGCTCGTCTCGCGTTGCGAAAGCCAGCTGTTTGGCTCACCACCTTGGTCAGCATTCTTCTCGTCAGCGTCATCGGTTTAAGGGCGCAAATCGGGCTAAAGAAAGTCCGTCTATCTATTCCGGCGCCAAACGTCACCTACCTGCCTTTTTACGCCGCGCAAGAGTACGGTTACTATAGAGAAGAAGGACTCGACGTTGAATTCATCCTTATGTCCGCGAATCTCGCCAGCACCGCTGTACTGACAGGAGACCTCGACTACAACGGCGCCGTGACAGGTGTGGTCGGCGCGGCCGTCAAGGGACAACCGATCAAGGCGGTCGTCTTTACGATGCGCTCGCCGGTGCAGGGCCTGATGGCCAAACCGGAGATCAGATATCTCCAGCAACTCAAGGGTAAAAAGATCGCCGTCAGCTCGCCCGGCTCCACTACGGACATCGCCACTCGCTACATCCTCAAGCGGCAGGGTTATGACT
>DATBLC010000145.1:0-5270 GCA_036555515.1 Binatia bacterium | reverse complement strand
CGCTACGGTGGAAGTGTATTTACGCCAGCGAGACGAGTTCGCGCCGCTAACCGAGATCCCGGACTCGAAGCGTATTATTCTGAATACCGAAAACGATCCGGAGGAGGTAGCGGCCCAGGTTCTAAATTCTCTCAGCCGCATTGTCTCCGAATCAAGATGAAACCGCTCGTGCACTGCGTCAACCTTATAAGCCTCTGCCACGGGAGCATTCTTGTCTCAACCCAGCCACGGCTGTTAATTCATAAGAAAGTGACTCCCTCCCGAATGGCATATTTGGTCAATTCAGCGACACTGTAGACGCCCAATTTGTCCATGATCTGCTTGCGGTGGGTTTCTACGGTTTTTACACTAACGTGAAGGGTCGCGGCTATTTCCTTGGTGGATTTGCCCTCGGCAATGAGCTGCAGAACTTCCAGCTCCCGCTTTGACAGCTCGGGCCGCGGCCTGATTTTGGACCTGAGGGCTCCAACAGATTGGTTCACAACAGCGCCCGCTATCGCCGGACTCAGATAGATCTGATCTTTTAACACTGCTTTTATCGCGACGGAAAGTTCCTCAAAGGCTACGTCCTTCAGCAGGTATCCCGACGCTCCGGCTTCAAGGATTCCCAACACGAAACGACTCTCGGTATGCATAGACAACGCGAGGACCTTTGACCGCGGCGCTTCGGCGCATATCTGTCGGGTGGCCTCTACGCCATTCAGATCGGGCATGGCGATATCCGTGATAACAATATCCGGCTGCAGTTGCTTGGCGAGTCTCACTGCGCTGCGCCCATTGTCCGCTTCTGCGACAACTTGAAACCCCTCGCGCTCAAGCAAGGCCCGCAGTCCTTCTCTTAGCAGCCTGTGATCATCAGCGATAAGAATAGTTTGTGGCATAAAAGTCACCGCTTAAGCAGGAACCGTAACGGTCGCTCTCGTGCCCTGCCCCTGAGCAGAATCGATCTTCAGCTCACCGCCCAACAGCGCTAAACGCTCACGGATGCTAAACAAGCCAAACCCCCTGGCGGTGGATTCCGGAAACTTCAAAAAAGATGACTCGAATCCACAACCATCGTCCACGACCTGAATTCTGACGCATCTTCCATCACTCTCGAGGACAATCTTGGCTTGCGTTGCTCGGGCATGCTTGGCAACGTTCACCAGCAATTCACGCAGCGCTTGAAAGAGAATCACCCGGCGATCTTCGCTAATCGGTCGTCCTAACGGGGTTACCTCAATCCTGCAGCGCAGACCGTATTTAGTTTGAAACTGCTCCGCCAACCACTCAACCGCGGCTTCCAAACCCAGCTCGTAAAGCACTTGCGGGCAGAGATCATAGATCAACGAACGGGTGTCTTTGATAGCCGCGTCGACGAGGCTACGGACCTGTTCGATCAGAGTCGAGCAGCTAAGCGGCGCTAGATTCATTAACTCGCCAAGCTTCATTTTCGCAAACACGAGGTTTTGCCCGATATGATCATGGAGATTGTCCGCGATTTGCCGCCTTTCTTTTTCCTGTGTTAGCGAAAGCTCAGCCGCAAGATTTCTTAGAGCCTGCCTATGAGCATAGAGTTCGTCCTCGTAGAATTTACGCTCCGTGATGTCCACGATATTCGCGATGGTTCTATGCGGTCTCGCATCAATCCGAATCACGCTTCCGTCAACCGACACCCAGATCGTTTGGCCGTCTTTTCGTACATACCGCTTTTCTATCGACCACGAGGCGGCTTCTCCGTTTGTAACCTTCCGGATTTGAGCCATGTCCCGCTCCCGATCGTCGGGATGGGTGATATCTCCATAAGTCATGTTCAGAAGTTCGCCTTCGGAGTAGCCGGTGATGTCACAGAATTTTCTATTGACGCGCGTAAACCGGCCCGTCTCGGGATCTGCCTGAGCATTGCCCACAGCAGCGAGCTCGAACATGGAGCGAAACTCTGCTTCCGTAGCTTTGAGAGCCTCGTCGGCCAGTTTGCGCTCGTTGATATCAAGATGAATGCCGACCATACGTAGCGGTCTTTCCTCGTGATCCTGCTCGATCAGCCGTCCCGCACCGTGAATCCATTTGTAGGAGCCGTCGGCTGTGCGCAATCGGAAATCGCAACGGTAGAATTCGCTTTCGCCGGCGAAATGAGCGGTCACAAGGCGGTTGACATTTTTCGCGTCGTCAGGATGGAGGCTGTCAAAGAAACGCCTTACATTGCGGCCGAAGGTCTCGGGCTCGTAGCCCAGCATCGTGCAGAAGCGGTCGTTCACATCGACGGTGCCGGTCGCAACATTCCAGTCCCAAGTCCCCACCTCGGCACCGGTAATGATGGTCGACAACTTATCGCGAGATTCGCGTATCTCTTCTTCCGCCCGCTTGCGCTCCGTCAGGTCTTCGATGAGGGCAAAAAATCCCCGCACCCGGCCATCTTGGCGATCAGGAATATACGTCACCCGGACATAACGCCGCCCCGCACCCCTGTAAGGAATCAACTCTTCGAACGCAACCAACTGACCCGACAATGCGGCTTCGACGCGGTGACGAATAGCCTCGTAGGCCTTTTCTCCCAAAACCTGTCGTAGGTGCTTCCCCTCGACGTATTCGGGTGAATGGCCAAACCAGCGCTCATACTCTTTGTTGTTAAAGCGATAGCGCTGATTTTCATCAACATAGGATATCAGCACCGGTAGGGAGTCGGTGAGAAGCCGGAACCATCCTTCGCTTCTGCGGAGTCCTGCTTCGGTCTGTTTGCGGTCGGTAATATCCGAATGGATGATGACGGCGCCAACGGCCGGTTTTTTCTGCCGGAGGACAGTCATCTTGAACCATCGTTCCTGCGATGGCGACGAGCACTCGTAGTCCATCACGAAGTGGTGCTGTGTCCCCTCCAGCACAGACGCTATTGCACGCAAGGCTTGCTCCGCTACTTGATTTCCGGCGCTTGTTGCTCGCCGGCAGACTTCCAGATAGTTCGCCCCAACTGAAACGAGTGACGGGTCAGGCGCACCGTTTTGAATCGCAAAATTCTCCCAGGCTTCGTTGACTGCTCTAATGGTTCCCCGCGCGTCCACGGCCGCAACATGGTCTTGCAGTGAGTCAAGAATGGCGCGGACAAATTGCGGCGATTCGTCTTCGCTCGGCTTCAGAATAGCGACCTCCCCTCCCGCGGCAGCGCGTTGCTGATTGATTCGCGCAACGTTGTAGATTTTGATCAGTGCAAAGGACATACCCGTAACTGTCGAATAATTTGCCGCAAAATCAATCGTTTGTTTAGCTTCCCTTCCCCGGCTTTCTCGCTGTCGAGAATGTCGTCGTCGCTATTCTCGTTCTTGCTAGAACACGTTGCTGCAGGTACTTGCCTTACCGTGGTTCGAAGGTGCGACCAAAAATCAGGGATTTCGAAGGTACAAGTAAGGGATTTCTCCATAATTCAACATTACGATCTGTATAGATTTGTGATTAAAAAGAGTGAAAAGAAAGTACTTACACCGAGGTCGGTCAACTGCGAGTCAGCGCAAGAATCAGTGATTACCTAGCATTACGCCTGCGGCTCTCTAAAGAAAAAGACAATAATCGGAGGAAATTGTGACTTATCTGAAACCAAGCAACTCACCGTGTTCTGCTGTTCGTTGTGGAATCGTATTATCGGCCGGTGACGGTACGCGTCTGCGGGAATTTGTTCGTCAGCGAGTGGGCGATTACCTGCCCAAACAATACATGAATTTCGTCGATAGCCGATCTATGCTGGAGCATGCCTGGGATCGCGCGGAAACCTTGATCCCTGCAGAGCGACTTTTTACCGTTGTAGCGAAGCACCATCTTCGATTCCGCGAAGTTCAACGCCAGCTTGCGTTAAAGCCAACGCACAGCTTGGTCGTTCAGCCTGTGAACAAAGAAACGGCGCCGGGAATTTTGCTTCCACTCCTGCACATCCATAAGCGCTACCCCGATGCGACGGTCGCACTGTTTCCTTCGGACCATTTCGTTCTCGAAGAAGATCGTTTTATGGGCTACGTCGATGATGCGTTCCGAGTGGTCGAATCGGATGCTTCCCGCTTGGTTCTTTTGGGCCTGGAGCCCGACGGACCCGACACGGAATACGGTTATATTGTTCCAGGGAGGAAAATCGATCCTTCCCGATCGGATTCGGCGATGCAGGTCGAAATGTTCGTGGAAAAACCTTCCATCGAAGCGGCGAAGAAGATCATTGCCAGAGGGGCGCTCTGGAACACGATGGTTATGATCTTTGCCTGTAAGACCTTATTGTCCGTGATGCAGCATGCCGCTCCGGAGGTTTATCGTTCTTTCGAACCTATTCAAGATGCTATTGGGACGGCCGATGAGCAGCAGGTGGTCGAACGAGTGTACCAAAAATTACCGTCGCTCAATTTTTCGAAGGGTGTCATCGAGGCGCTTCCAGTGGAGCATCGCAGCGGGCTCTTGGTTCTTCCGGCGCGCGCTATCACGTGGAGCGACTGGGGAACGAGCGACCGGCTGTTACAGATGCTAGGTCGACTGGGCGCACCAGAATATGCATCGCGGCAACCGGTAGGAGCCCAGGCACGCAGGTTACGGGTTGCCTGAAGGACGATTCACTAGCTAGCGCCTGATCCGGCTTTTCAGCCGGACTGCTTTGACCGTGGCTCATAATCCCCCGGGAATCGTTGGATATATTTGCTGAGAAAAAAGATGCAACCGTAGAGTAGCACCGGTTGTCGTTGGAGTTTTTCTAGAGTTTCCCGCGGCTGGGAGTTGAGGCGTGCTCCAAGGGTGGCGTGGAGCGGCGGCCCGAGCGAACGTTTGAGGACTGTCGACCGACAAACTGCCCAGACAACCCCCGCTAGAACCGCCGCCTTGGCGTTTTTCCTAATATCTTTCTTAGTCGATCTTCACCTTGATCTCTTTGGTCTTAGCCTCTTCGGTTTTAGGCAACCTTATTTCAAGGACACCGTTCTTAAACGATGCTTTAACCTTATCGGCCTGCACTTCCCGTGGCAGCTCCACGGACCGGTGAAATGCACCAAAGCTACGCTCGCAAGCAAAATAACCTTCCTCCTCGATTTTTTCCTCCTTTTTCTTCTCGCCCTTGAGGATCAAATGGCTGTCGGAAACATCGACTTCGATGTCCTCCTTGGTCATTCCTGGGAGTTCGGCCTTAACGACGATATCGTCTTTTTCCTCATAGACGTCGAGCGCAGGGGTCATCAGCTCCGCGAGTCTTCCGCGTGACCACAGAGACGGCAACCACGGCCGCCTGTTTCTGCCGAAAAAGTCCTCCATCATCCGATCCATTTCAGTTTCCC
>DATBLC010000144.1:0-17803 GCA_036555515.1 Binatia bacterium | reverse complement strand
GAGAACGTCATCGAGCAGTTTGGTCACGGCATTGCCGGGTGGCGTATGCCGGTGGCAGAGTTTATGGGCAACTCGGCCTGGCTGCAAATCGCCCGACTGGCCTGGAATCTCGGCAAGTGGATTGCACAGCTCGCCTTGCCCAGCGAGGTGGTGCGCTGGGAGTGGAAACGATTTCGCCGCCACTTTGTCTATATCGCTGCCAAGGTATTAAAGATGGGGCGAAGCTTGGTGGTGCGGCTGGCGGGATCGCATCGGTTTTTACCCGACATCCTCACCGCCCATGCTCGACTGCAGACTTGAGAGACTGTGAAAAAATCGTCAAACGTCAGATACAGCGACATTCGCGCAGGCACAACTGCGTCCAAAATCAGCCCGCAACCTCAGCACATCATCCTCTGACACTTAACCGAAGTCCTATTACGATGGAGCCACATTCCGATGAGTACTTAAGCATCACCAAGGAGTCGCTAGTGTACTGCTGGCGAGTACTTTCGTTCGCTTGACGCTTATTTCAGGACTAGTTTGGCTGTGTCGGGAGAATTTCTCTGATGCTTAGGCAACAGAATTTGAACACGCCGAAACGCCTACGTGCAGATATCTAATGCGATGGCTACGTAAATCTTGGCTGCAGTAACCAACTCCTCTATGCTAAGGCGCTCGCCTTCATCCAACAACCCTTGGGCATTAGCAGGCACGGTTCCCCCGGCAGGTCCGCACTTAACAGCGGGGATGCCATGCTGGCGGAAAATATTAGAATCGTTGGAAAGGTTTGCCTGTCCGAGAGGAAACCTTTCCTGCTTTTGACCAACCACTAATTCCCTCGCTCTTAGGCTGGTCTGTACGAGGTAATTATCCGGTGGAGTTGTCGTGGCCGGCACGTTGGAAGCATAGACTTCGATATCATATTTTAACTGAGGATCAGAAGCAGAAATCTTTCGTAACTCTCCTTCCAATTCATGCAGAGCCTGCATGGGATTCATGGCTGGTGTTACACGGAGATCTATATAGAGATTGCATATAGCTACTGAATAGGAAGGTTTGAAAGGCCATCCACCTTCGATGGCCCCAACGTTTAAGTGAGGCTCCATGATACCCATGCCAGAATCGTAGCGATGTCGCTGTGAATAGTCCAAGTCCCACTGCTTTAACCTGTCGACGAGAACGCTAGCCTTCTCTATGGCATTGATCCCGGCGTAATCACTGCCCTTGCCCCTGAGACCGGCCATTTTTCCTTTCAGAGCTAACTTGACGAAGAAATAACCAGTCTGCGCGTTGACTACCAAGCAACTACTTGGCTCACAGACGACCGCATAGTCCGGCACCTGGCAATGAGTAATCAAGTAACGGGTGCCATAACCGCCACCCTGATAGCGGGCTCCACGGTAGGATCGAATAGCTCCCTCTACCGGGCTCTTCTCGCTCTCCCCAGCCACCCCCGTGACCATGACGTCTCCCTTGGGCTTTATCCCTGCTCTGACAAGAGTCTCCAAAGCTGAAACAGCTGCGGCAACCCCTCCCTTCATGTTGTTCGCACCCAAACCAAAGATATAGCCATTCTTTCGATATGACTTTGGTTTATAGCCAGCTGGAACAGGGCCGATCACCGGATAGTCTTCCTCTTCAATTCCGCTAGCGGCAGTATCTAGGTGTCCGTTGAACATCAAGACGGGCCCCTCACCGCTTCCCTTAAGAATGCCGATAGCATTGGCTCTTGTTTCTGTGATATCTTGACGGCTCGCTTTCAGTCCTACTTCTCTCATATAGTTTACCAAAAACTCCGCACATTCTCTTTCCTCCCCGGTGGTACTGGGGATATCAACGAGATTTCGAGCCAAATTGATAAGTCTCTCTTCATTAATTTGCGTTAAGACCGTTTCTAGCGAATTTTGCATCTTTCAATCCTCATGAGAATGATCTCTTGTTGCATAGAAGCTTCTGGGTCAGTTTTCTCTAATCTTTTTCATCTTGTTGTGTATAATGCGAGCTATTGCTCGACCTAAACGTCTTAATAAATCACTTGCGGGTAATTTCTCGCAATAATTTCATCCACCGATCCGCACGCTCTTCGTATTCCGCGGTTGTCAACCCCTTTTCTGGATACCAGCGCTCAAAGCCATAGTCCGTCGCCGCACTGCCGTAGAATAATTTTTCGGAGAACATTTTCTGCCCGTAGGGACTTATGAGAAAATCGACAAATAACAACGCCGCATGAGGGTGCGGCGCATCGGCGTACACCGCCGCGCCTCCCGCGTTGACCGCTACCACCTCCATCGGTAACCACGCCACCGGGGCGCCCCTGGACGCGGGTAGAGTCAGATCGGTTTGAATCATGGTGAAGGATATCGGCACCTCGCCCGAGATTACCAAGTCCGTCAGGCCGGCGGCAGTGATCGCGTGCGGGCGAATCTGTTGCTCCTTTAATTTCCTGACGAAGGCCTCACCCTTGCCTTTGAGTATCGCACCAATGGCGCGCGCGCCGGTTTCGTTGTTGGCAGTCGACATCTTGCCTTTGAGCGCGGGCTTGAGAAGATCGTCGAATTTTCTTGGCAGATCCGCTGCAGCCATGAGATTCTTGTTATAGCCGACCCCAATTAATGATTCACGGTCCGTCGTCCAGACCACCAGGCCCGCCGAGTGTTTTTCTTTAGCGACATCGGGATAACGAGCAAGATACGGCGAACTGTACGGCATCAAAAGTTGGCTGTCGCGCAGTAGCATCAATGACGGGGGCGTAGTTTCAATGGCATCGACGACGTGACGCTTCGCCTGCGATTCCGCCAGGATTCGGTTCGAGATATCGACGCCCGTGGTGCGATAAATCTCTACCGTCACACCGGGGCATTTCGAGGAAAACACTTTGGCGATCTCCTTGTGCGGCACCAACGACGTGTACCAAACCAACTTGCCTTCCTTTTTGGCGCCTTCGTAAAGAAGGCGCTCGCGGTCCGCGCCAGTGAATTTAGCCACATCGGTAATAGTCGCGGGTTTAACGCCCTGCCCCCATGCACTGCCGAACCCAATTGCAATCAACAAGATCAACGCAAAAAAATGATTCAATTTGCCTCCAACACTCTGTCAAAATTAGTCATTGCGGCGTTGCTTCGCCCTTGGCCACCATTTCCGCTTTCCTTTAAGATGTCGCACCGTTATTTCCTGCCGCCAACTCCGACTCTTCACTTGCTCAATAAAATATTGGCAGGTGCGCGACTCGTTCAAAATATTGCCGGCACACAATTCACACTGCTGAGCTTTTCAAATGGGAAGATGTCAAACTGAGCTGGCGCGCCCATGACAAGCTGGACATTTTCACATCCTTCAAGTATGACAACAGCTATCTATTTTGAAGAACAAACACTTCGCAGATTGTAACAAGGAGCTGTTCAATGGTGGAATCGATAGCACCCTTTCGCCTTCTGGAGGCGACGATCGACGATATTCACAACGCGTACAAATCGGGGCAGCTCACAGTCGTTCCGGTTCGCACCGTCAACGGCACCAAGATCGGCAATGGAGCGCCGGGGCCAATAACGCTGCGGTTAATTGGCGCGTGGAACAAGATGGTGGGTGCGGATATCGTCGATCAAGCGCTCAGTCATCTGGACGAAAACGAACGCAACCGCCTCACAGCTCTGTGGCGGAACAAAAAAGCAGCGTAACCTGGAATTGGTGGAGTTGGTGCTAATCGCCAGGGAGTCTCGCGGGGGAGAATAAGCGTCGTCATGAACGCCAAACACAGCGAAAAGAGTAAAGTCATCTTGTATGGTGTTGGCGCCATAGGCAGCGAGGTTGCCCGGTTTGCCTTGACGCGGCCTTGGCTCGAGGTGGTTGGTGCGGTCGAGTCGGATCCGGCAAAAATACGCCGGTGATCAGGCCACCGTGGCGATATTAATCAACGCTATCACGCCGACATTGGCAGCCAACCCGGGCCTCTTGGTCCCCACTGGAAAAAGCGTCGCTGAGATCGTCTGGAGATGTCCCGTTGACCGTGGTTACTGATCTTGCCAACCGGGCGGGACCAAAAAACGGATTATTCCTGTCTTTCGTTCGACTGCTAGGTTTGAGGTGATCAGAGTACATAGCAAAATTCCTCATACGTTCCGCAACACGGAGGATCATATGAACAAAAGTCGCAAACTAAAAAACAGCCGGCCATCCTGGTGCACAAACTTGCGGATGTTAGGTTTAATTGGGCTTTTGCTCCTTACTCCGAATCGATTGTTGGGGGACGCCGCCACTGACGTCCTAAAAAATTATCAAAACCTGTCCGAGAAAGAAAGACAATCTAAACTCGTCCAGGGTGCCAAAAAAGAAGGAAGCATGGTGTTTTACGGGACGACGGCAATCGACCATCTTAAGCGGATATTTGACGAGTTTAATAAGCGATACCCATTTATAAAAATTGACAATTACAGAAGCGGATCTGCAAACGTATACAATAAAATTACTACCGAAGCACGAGGCAATAGGTACGTAGTGGACGTCATCGATTTGGAACCCGATACCGTATACGGACTCGCAAAGTCAGGCCTCGT
The DNA here is from genome assembly GCA_036555515.1 of Binatia bacterium. GTDB lineage: Bacteria > Desulfobacterota > Binatia > UBA9968 > UBA9968 > DATACQ01. The sequence continues at coordinate 13,271 of DATBLC010000144.1, read as the reverse complement.
TGCTTCATACTTTTCACCGAGTCGAAAAGAGATTATGGAAGAATTCATGGACAAGGACGGATTCTGGACTGCTTATTATCAGCTTCCGGTGGTTCTAGGCTACAACACGACTAAGATAAAAAAAGCTGAAGCGCCCAAGAGTTACGAGGACCTGCTTGATCCCAAATGGGAGGGCAGATTCTCCCTGGACACAAGTGATGCGCAGAATATGGGAACCCTTTTAGAATATTGGGGGAAAGAACGGGGCATACAATATTTTGAGAAATTGGCTAGCAATAATCCAAGCTTACGGCGAGGGAAGACCCTGCAAGCCCAAATTGTTGCATCGGGGGAAGTTGATTTTGCGCCGTGGTTGTACGGATATCGAGTTCTACAAATGAAACAAACAGGTGCCCCGCTCGATGTTGTTCTATTCAAACCAACTCTTTCGGTGCCCACATATTTGCTTTTAGCCAAAAATGCACCGCACCCTAATAGTGCAGCGCTGTTTATTGATTGGATGTTGTCTCCGGACGGAATGAGATTCTTGACAGAAGTGTTAGGGCGAAATGTTCCTAGACAGGGACTTAAAGATAAATATCCCGAGCTCAACGTCCCCCAGTACCTCGTTGTAGACCCGAAGAACCTTGGTACGAACTATAATGAATATTTGAAGCTTTATTGCAAAATTTTTAAAGGCTGCTAGGAATTTATTTTTTTAACGGTCTAACTTGTATACTGAAGACGCGGTTTAACGCTCGTCGGAAAAGTCTTCGTTGTTAGTTGTTGATTCTTCGGCTCACGCCGGCACCATTTACACTCTTGCCAATGAGATACTGTCAATATAGGTGACCGGAAAATTTTAGTTTGATTAATCAAGCTCACAGGGAGAGTTCTGAACCCGCAGGCATTTTGCTACTAGGCTCATCAGCTGCCTCCTCTTCGCTCGTAAACCAGGCGCCCATTAACGTATGTCTGGTCCGCTTTTAGCTCCCTGATTCTGGTAACCGGTACTGCGAGGATATCGTCGGACAACACGACCATATCTGCGAGTTTCCCTTCTTCTAAAGACCCGCGATTCCCCTCTTCAAAAGCGGTGTAAGCTCCGTTGTAGGTATAGACCCGAATGGCCTCGAGCACACTGAGAGATTCGTTCAGAATTGAGCACCTCACCTTTTTCTTCCGGGCCAAAGCGGTGGTTGACAAGGATATCCAGGCCGATTAGTGGATTGTAAAGACCGACGGGCCAGTCAGAGCCACCACAGATGACAACTCCCCTTTCGAGCAAAGATTTAAACGGAAACGCAAAGCATGCCCGTTCTCCCCACTCAATTTTGCTGTTCCGAATCGCTCGGTAGGGGATATGTTTCTCTTTAGCAAATGCGCGTGCATGGTTTAACGGCCCAATGCCGCTGCCGCTCGTGTTGCCGCCATCAATCAAGCTTTTGACTTAAGCTCGCGGGCAATGCGCCGCACGCCATAACCTTGCCGCGACAACGCCAGAATCGCTGTGCGCGTGTCCTTATCCAGCATGGCTTGCCTTCTCCGCTGTGAAGAGTGCCTCGGCCGTCTTGGCCAGCATCCGCAGTCGTTCGGAACAGTGCACCCAGGCCCGCTCAATCAGGGATCGTAGGTCGGGCTGCGTATCGCAAGTTAAAGTCTCCGGCAGGTGGCGCACAAGCCCCAGGGCCACATGGCCGATCAGCTCCAGGTTTTTCACGCAACGGTTCTCACTGTCGCTGAGCTTTAAATCCATGGCCCCCTTTTGGGCTTCTTTAAGGGCTGCTAAAAATCGCGCCGGGGCCTCTAGCATCCGGCTTCTCGCCTTGGGCTTTGCCGCCGCGTAATACTCGCAGAGCGCCTTGACCTCTCGACTGCGAAACTCATGTTCCATGACCTTTTGCGCCAGCTTCTCGCAGTCCGAAGCGTTTGCGCACGCAAACGGCAACAGATACCGCGTGGCCACGTAGGCTCCGATCTTGCCGGTCAAAACCCCTTCGAGCACCGGCTCCGGTAAGCTTTCGATCAAACCGAGTCGCCCGCTCACCCACGCTTTACTCCGAATGCGACATCAATTCCGGCAAAGGCAGGCTGCATACTCATGTGTGTCTTGACCGCGAAGCACCATCACCATAACGCCGCGGGCTCCTGTGTGTCCCTGACGGTGGAATTGTCACAGTGAATGAAAGTTGAAGACGCAGGATCCGGGATTCTCTGGCGCCCAGAGGGCTCATAACCACAGGCCAAATGGGGCAATCAACCCGGCCATCGATAGCACGATCGCCGGGCGCGCATAGAAAATTTAAGCCACCTTTTTCTGCCCCGAGCCATATCGCCGGACCGCGGAGTTGTCTATTTGTTACTGTTCGATGACAAACCTGGTGTCGCGGTGCAGCCGTCAGACGCGGGGGAAATATCCACTTGATATTCTGTTAATCAATTCTGCACTCCGAGAACCTCTTTAAGTCTGGCCACCTGGGCGGGCGGAAGCTTAAAGAACCCAGTGATGATCTTCTCAACCTGTTCCCCCGGCAAAGGATTGATGGCGAAATTGCTTTTCTTCATCTCAGTCAGGAAATCGGCATCTTTCATGGTTGCCATGAAGGCTTTGCGCAATATTTCGACTCTGTCCTTCGGAGTCCCCGGAGGTAGTGCGTAAGCGCGAAGAATCGCGCCAGGATCGTGGACACCGAGCTGCAGCAGTTGACGTCCTTCATCGGTTTTAGCGTACTCGATGGCGTTGGGTACTTGAGTTAATTCCGAGTGCCGCTCGCGATTGATTTGCAGCACAACGTTCACCAACCCCGCATCCAATGCTTTTCGCCATGTGACCTTGATCGACTCCCAGGTCCAGCAGCCGCCGGCCACCTCACCGGCTTCCGCCGCCAGGCGAATCTGCGACGTGCCTTTGTATCCTTCGATGAGCTGAATCGGCAACCCCAGCGCAAGCTTCAAAATCCTAGGTGCATCGGAATCATTCGCGCCGGGCGCTTCACCGCCAAGCTTTACCGGTTCTTTGGCGGCAAGCCATTGTTCCAGGCTGGTAATACCACTGGCTTTAGTGAGAGCGCACGCGGTGAGGTCTTGCACGGGTACGCCCACCCAATTGAACTTGCTCATATCGAACTCAATTCCTTTGGTGCCAAAAAGCTGCTGATGGACCAGCGAGCCGATAATATTGCCAATCGTGAGTCCGTCGGGTTTGGCCTGGCTTTGAAGATAATTGCCAAGAATAATGCCTCCCGCGCCTGGCATATTATCGACCACGGCTGCAGGGTTTCCTGGAATGTGTCTGCTAATATGACGGCTAATGGCCCTGCTGTAGAGATCAAAACCGCCTCCAGCAGCATAGCCAACAATGATCCGGAGCGTTTTCCCTTTGTAAAACTCCTGAGCGTAAGAGCGAGCCGGAATCAGTGCGAGTAGAAATAGCCAAACCACACGACTCAACAAAAAGCGAATCTTTGTATTCATGCTTCCGGCCTTTCCTGGTTAGAGTTTATAAAACTTTTTTGCGTTTCCCCCCAAAATCATTTTCTTATGCTGGTCGCTCAAGTCTTTGCGTTCTTCGATTTCATTGATCTCATCCAAGGCATTCTCCATGGCAATTTCGTGCGGGAAGTCAGATGCAAACATGCATGCTTGAGGCCCGATGAGATTAACGACATAGGACAATGCCCCTTCACTGCCTTCGCAACCGACGTAAAATCGGCCACTGTTAAAGTAGTCAACTATTGGCTTCTCGCAGCGCAACTCGCCGTATTCCCGTTCCCTATTTAACCGATCAATGACCATTGGTATCCAGCCGGTTCCCCCTTCCATAAATCCCACTCTTAGGTTCGGGAAGGCATCCCAAACTCCGTCTTGAATCAACCCAGTCATAGCGATCGCCAGAGGGAACGGCATGCCCAGGGCACGGGTGCCGGGAAAAAGCGTGAAGGTGTTGAAGCCCAAATCGTTATAACTGCCGCCGTGTATCCCCAGCGCGCAGTCGAGCTTCTGCGCTTCCTCGTACACTGGCCAGAACTCTTTCGAGCTCAGATGTCGTTTGAGACCGTTGGAGGGAAGGTAAGCGCCCACCATGCCGAGGTCGTTGAACGCCCGCCTGAGCTCGGCTACAGCCGCGGGGACATCCTGCATTGGAATCACCGCCATCGCCTTGAAGCGCGGACTGCGCTTTAAGTACTTCTCGAAAACATAGTTATTCCAAGCGCGTGCATAGACAGTGGCCCATTCCGGATTAACGATGTGCCCGCAAGTCAGGCCGGCAGAAGTGTAGAGAACGGTAAATTCCAGCCCCGTTTTGTCGAGATATTTCAGCCACTGTTCAGGTCCAACGGACCAATCAAAAATTCCTTTGCGCCGAATCCGTGGTGTGTGAAACTCGTCGCCAGAAGGAACCACACGGGATGGAGTCAGCGTATCGCAGCTGCGCCAAGGCTCTTCGAAGTATTCGAAGAACTCTTCTGGGTTTTCCATAATATGACCATCAGCGTCGACGTATCCTCGTGACATAGAGCGCTCCTTTCGATAGGCCGATTTTGGCTCCACCAAGCAGGATCGTTGTAGATGCACAACAGTTTGGGTTTTGTAAAGAAAATATAGACCTCCTTTTTTATCCCGACACATATCGCTGGATCGGAAGAGTTGTCAATGCCGTTTTTGCTTGAGTGCGCAAAACAGCAAACCTCGAGAACGCAGGGCTGCCTCTTACTTTCTTCATTGGTCGCCTCGTTCCGGGCGTTATTAGCACGCCGAAAGAGGGAAAGAAAAGTGTGATTTACGACGGAAAGCGCCGACGTTGCGTCGAGAGAAAAAACCCAATTTTTGCGTGAGATGGAACTGAACGACGCTTCGGGCAAATCCCGCAGGATTCGCCTCGTTGGAGAAATTAAGTCAGCAATTTCGGCTAACGCAATGGGCAATCGAACCGAGCGAGCCTCGTGCCCTAATCCATTAGCACATGAAAAAACGGCGCTCTTTCTCGGTTCAATCGCAGCGGTGGTCGAACATCGCGTAACGCTGGCAGAATCGCTGATACTCAAGCCGGTTGTCGAACTGGGACTCCTTGTAAACCAAGCGCGGTGAAGGGCCTGTCGCGCAGCCGACGATAAGGGTGCCGCAGAGGGCTACCGCAAGAACGAGGGATTCAATTTTCATGGCATTTTCCTTTCATCCCGGAGATTCATATTGTCGCCCCTGCTGGTGAAGCAAGCCGCGCTGTGTCTAGTCGTTGAGGGATCGCCGCCGGCACGATCATTTTTCTCGCGTGGAAGTATGCCGCCATCAAAGCGATGAACGTACAAATTCCGATGACAGCCAAGCCGAGATGAACGATGCCCCGAAGCGGTGCGTCGCCGCTCAGCTCTTTTCGGAGCGAGATTAGCAGCACAAAGAGAAGCGTTATAAGAAATATCGCGATTAAGGTGTGGCTGATGGCCTTGAGTGCGAGTTCCGGTTGCATCGAGTTTGGCCGTTCAATGCAGGGTTTCTGGCCATTTTCTTTTTGCCATGAAGAGCTGCGCTGCTATTTTCTCCCTTTCCTTAAGCGACCGGGACTCTGCCGTGCCGTCTGTACGTCTAGGGAGCAATGCCGCGCCGTCGTCGCTGAAAATCCAATACCGTAGCCAAGCCTGAACTATCGTGGATTTTTGCCTCTGCAACGCCTTAAAAAAGACGGGCCATGGAATCAATGGTGCCAACATCGAAGGACCCTCCAAAAACCATCATATTGCTAACCGGGTGCCGTCCCGATTTGGGGTGTTTTGGCAGCAATTTCGCGCCCGCTGTGGAGTTGGACAACCATCGGCTTGTCGTTGTCGCGTCGAATCCCGGTCAAGCGAACGCTGACCTGATCACCAGCCATAAATCCTATCGACTTGTCGATTCATTCGGAACCTCTGTTTCGTCTTGAAAGCGCGACCAGCATAAAAGTCACTATCACTGAGAATAGACGAATAATCGTAACTTTTTAAGTGAAGCCGCTTCAATCCTTGACAGCAAATGTGGTCTCAGGGTTGAACTGATCGACGGGACGATCTAAATCGGCATCGTGCGAGGTTTACTGCGCTACGGGATGCAGAATTTCTGATAGGTCGCCTTTTCTTCAAAAATCTTCCGCAACAATTCTTGTTGTGTGATAAAGCCCTTTTCGATTAAAGGCTTCGCGAGCGCGTCGAACTGCGCAAGGCTTTAAACTACACGTTGTTGAAGCGTGACCCTCTCTGCATATGCTCCCCCGATCCTGCGCGCTATTGCAGCTCTGCCGCCATTTTTCGATCTTGTTGTTTCGGGATTGTCCCTGCGCATTTGACAGATCACCCAAGTTCCACCGTTTCAGCAGAGGTGTCATACCCTCAAGGTCCAACCCATACTCGACGTGCATGTGAAAAAGGTTATATCGCCCTTGACCTGTCCCGAGTTCTAAAGCGAGGTGACGCAGGATAACTAGACGACGAAGATACACACAGAATTTTCTTCGACCCGGCCGCGTGTGATCAACTTCACGATGCTGCAGATGTTACGACTGACGTTCTCTATATCCGCGACCGAAACGCCATCTGTCACATACTTGCCGATCAATTTTTCATCTCGCACTGTAACAACGTGAAGACAGTCTGCATTGCTCGCATTAAGGTAACGCTCCGTTCCGGGAGTGGGACTGTTCAATTGATTTTGCAATTTCGGCGAAATTTTTATGCCCACGAACAATCGGGGACCGGCATCGACCATTGTTGTGTTCTCTTTGTGTACTCCACGCTATCACGCCGTATAATCACTATGCAGCCAGAGCACACCCTAAATTTCTTCTCCCAGGAGGCGACACATCACCCCATGAATCGGTCGGATTATGAGGTTCCACGGTGCTCGCGGAGGCGGTCCGAAGGGCAAAGGAAACGGAATGTACCGCCACGGGCGCTTTACACAAGAAGCTGCCGTCGAGCGGCGAATAACCCGCTTGATCGCGTTCAGCGAGGCGTCGCGGACTTCAACCGCACGAAAGCGGCCGATTCCGATTCCTTTGGCTCTCGGAATGTTGCTCTTGCAGTCTAGAGGGGTCCGAGGCGAATAGCTAGTTTGGGCACAGTCACAGGCACAGTTCCGTACACTCCTGTATTCGCCCGCCCACTTTCAACACGCAGCCCACCGCTTGCCATCGTTGACTAACCCCTGAAGCTCTGGCTTACCAAAGCCAATCCGCGCCGCATTCAGCCGATCAAGTTGGGTGTTCGTGTTGCGACCCAGAGAAGATTTGCCCGCTCTTCGCCGACCCGTTTGTGGCGGATCGTGCATCGGCAGCCGTGAATGACTTATGCAGCACTTCCGCGAGCTGCTGCGAGTAAACATGCTCACTGGTTTTGGAAGATGGTTGCCATCCCCTTCGAGAGTGGATCAGCTTGCGCACCCCTCTCCAGCGTCGGTGTCGAGGGAGTTGGTAATAGAAGCGGTGGCTTCGTTCGAGCATCTCCTCGCCGAGGAGACTTGCAAGCTCCGCTTGAATATCCTTCGGAATTCCCTCTTCGTGCCCTTCGGGCACGCCGTAAGCGAGAATTAGCTGCTCCGCATCCAGATGCGCGGCAATTGCCTGTAGCTCCCAGTAGAGATTCTTTGAAAGGTGCGTGACATCGATCAGAACCGCATCAGCTCGCTTCATGAACTCAAGGACCCACGACTGCCAGGACTCGTCCGGTGTCGAAACGACGGTGAGCGTCTGGGGGACGCCAGACGTCGAGTCGATAGCGTCGAGGAGGCGCTTTATTAACCGTTGACCACGCTTGGTCCCCAGATGCAGGGCACCTAGCCGGTGCATGGTGATATGAACCGTGACCAATCCTGCGATACCCGTGGCGGCAAGCGCTACTAGCGAACCACCCCGGAGATCGAACCACTGCCGGCTCCCCAACAGGTCGCCAATGGGGATAAGAATCGCAAACCAGGACAGGGCCACCACCGCCTGCTGCACGCGGAATGCCGGTCGTAGTTCCGCAGCTGTTTCGGCTTCAGAGACCGTGGAGTCCTGGAGAGTAATTGGTACAGCGATTCCACGACACACCCGTTCCAAGAAGGACGGGAACGGAAACTCCATCAAGTCGGCGCGATGGAACCGGCGCAGCCACAGCACCAGCCGGTGGCTTGGAAAAACCTCTGCGGATTTGCGGGAGACAAAATACGCCCATCCCAGGAGGACTAGGAGACCGATCGCTGCCGCAACGAAGAAAAATGTCCCCTCTCCGACTTTGAGCCCCATCAGTCCCAGCAAAACCACCACAATCATACCAACGACGAATAGTGGGAGGAGCACTACCGAGCCTAGCGTCAACCAGCCGGCAACCCCGAGCGTGATGGCGCGCGCCTTCGCCTCAGCGTACCGCTCCTCCTGCTGGGCAAGCATCTGAGCCGCTGTACTGGGCTCTTCCATATGCAACTGGCTACCTAGTTTGCGACGGATCACGAGTCGAGCCAGCCACAGATAGCCAGCCCATACGAACACGAGATGTACCAGCTCCCAGGGAAGGAAGAGCATTAAAAACCCCGGGGAGCCCGTTTTCACAGCGGTCACAAGAAACCAGGTGACGAACGTCCATGTCCATGACGCGAGGGCGAGCTGAAAAGTCTCACGCACCGTGATCTGGCGGCGGTACCTCCGCGCGATGCTGCGCGCGATTACCCAAATCGCCAGCACGGCTGCTGGAAAATCGAGGCCAATAAAGCGGACAGGTGCCACGATGGCGGCGAAGATCACCGAGTATCGAAGCACCGCCCCCACGTCAATGCGAGCCGCGCCTGAGATTCCTATTTTGCTTTGAATAACTCCGGCCATCGGTCCTTGTGCGCAAGGCTTTTGCTGCGGGCTATCAACTTGACTGTAGAGCATGTTGTCAGCGCGCGATTCCTGGTGCCGCCAAGAGGATCAACAGGCTCCTCACACTCTTCTCGTGTGAGCAACGTTGGCCAGCAGACGGCGGAAATCGCGATGCCACCTTTGCTCAGATCAGTCGTACCCGTTGTACGCCAATCACACCCGCGCAGGCAAATGAACTAACGTGCAACCGGTCTTACCTAAACACTGCGGCACCGCGGTGCCCACCGTATGCCGGTTTCGCCGGGTATCGCTTTCTGCGCCTGGCCGATGGACTTCAGTTTGCCGGCGTTACCACTTCTCCTTCGTCAGCTGCATCTTGATCTCCGGGTGAACGAGTCCCCATCCCTCGGGACGCCACCCAACCGTGTCGTTCCACCAGATGTTCCATACCGCGCCGCCGGTGCCCGTGGCGAAAAGGTCAAGGTGCTTGCCTGCCTCCCGTCAGACCGCCGTCACTGTGGCGCCCGGCTGCATCTTGATCTCGGAATGAATAAGGAACCACGGTTGCCACATCGCAATGCCCCTCTTGTTTTGGTTATGCATGAACTGAAAGACGTCGGACTCGTTTTTGAGCCTAAAGCTAACCGGGCGCGGCTCGCGAAAGCGTAAAAATGAATAAGAGCCAATTAGCCGCGCTCCGGTTGAGCGAAATGTTAGGGCAAAACCATAGAAACCGTGGTCTGTCCCCTATTATTCTTGCAGTCATCCTGATCGGCAATGCCTGACCCTGCGAACAACAGCAAATGTTTCGCCCTCAAGCCGGATAGAAACCGTCTCCGTAGCCTGACACGTGCACCGGCCGGAATCCTTGGGCCACCATGTCATCGAACGCGCGCTGGTACCCGCCCGCGTCCATGCCATGGCGTGCTTGCCATGGTCCGGATTGTTCCTGCCGCCAGATCGCAGCATACCGGGCAATTCCCGTATCGCTGTAACCACTCACCCAGGCCAATTTCATGCCGACCGAGACCTGCGCATCGAAAGTTTTCTGGTATGCGCTTGATGTCAGGCCGTGTCGGGCCACAGCGGAGACTCCGTCATGTCTGTGCCAGATGGCTGCGAACAACACGTCCACATTGACCCGGTAACCGCAGACTTGGACGGGGAAAAAGCCCTGCGCGGCCAGTTCGTCAAAGGTCTGCTGGTATTGCGCACGTGACATTCCGTGCCGTGCTTGCCAGTCCGGCCCGCCCCGCTGCTCCCAGATCGCGGCATAACGCGCCTCGCCGTTGATGGCGTACCCGCTCACATTGGTCAGCCGGAAGCCCTGCTGTATCAAAGAGTCAAAATTGGCCTGGTATTCGTCAGACGTCATATTGTGCCGCGCTTGCCAGGCCCCGCCATCCCGCTGCTGCCAGACCGCGTTGAACCGCGCATCGCGGCCTTCGCTGTAACCGCAAACGGATGTCAGGCGGAAACCCTGCGCTCCAAGGCTGTCAAACGTCGCCTGATAGGTAGCCGCGTCGATCCCGTGCCTCGCTTGCCAAGGTGTTCCGTCCTCCTTCTCGAACAAGGCCGCGAACCGCGTGGCAAAGCGCGACATGGCCACTCCCTGGCCCGACACATCGGTTCCCGCCGCGTTGTAGATGTCGGAAAAGTTGAGGTTTGCGTCGATCTGGGTGCCGGAAAAGGTGCCCGGCGGAACCGGCGCGGTGGTCGGCGCGATGAACAAGCGTATGTGGCCACCACCATCGAGGAACTGACCGTTCACATCATGTGGCCCGTCGCCAAGATAGGCGGTGCCCAGCTTGGTCGGCGTGCCTGGCGACACAAAGTCTTCAGACCGGCGCAGCAGCATCCTGAACGTGCTGCCACCCATGGTCACCCACCAATTGCCTAGCCAGCAGGCTTCATTCTGCACGAAGGTCGGATCGACGACATCCTTGATGTACCACCCGGTAAGGATGCTAAAAACCGGATCGTTGGCATACTGGATCTCGATGAAACGGTTCTCGCCCCAGTGGTTTTTGGCGAAGAACACCTTCCGATTGCGGTCAAACCCGATCAGCAGCAGAACATGCCCCGGCACATCGCAGACAACTTCGTGGTTCGCCAGCAGCGTATTCTCCAGCGCTTCCACGCTCGGATTGCCGCCGAGTGAGGCCCAGTCGCTGGCGCGATAGCGCGCGTTGACCCGCGCAAGCAGCGGAATGTGCTGTTCGCAGAACTCGACGGCGTCGAAATCCTCCTGGCTCATCACAGCCGCCTGGTTGGCGAAGCCCAGCACGGGCAGGATATTGAGCAAGTCCTGCTGGCTCGGCAGATACGGTGCCGCGCCCTCAGGCGGCACCGCACTTTCGGTTAGCTTCTGGACGATATCCCCGCTGCCCTGGAACCCGATCAGCGACGAGTTGTTTTCGACCGGCTGGACCACGGCACCCTGCGCGTTCCGGTTAAGGGCGAAGGACTTGCCCATATGAAAGATGTATTCCTCGGAAACATCGATTTCAGTGCCGAATTTGCGACGGTATGCAGCCTCAAGTGCCGCCGCGCCGGCAAAAGCCCAGCATGTGCCGCGATTGTTCTGTTGTTTGAACGGCGACTGGAACTGCGCAAGGCTGAAGACGCCATTGACAACATTGGCGACTGCAACCGCTCCGCCCGCCTGAACCCGGCCAAGCCTTGCCGCCTCGAACAGCGCCGAATTCACCAAGACAGCTTGCGCATCGGGTTGCAAGACAGGTGAGATGAGAAGCGGAGAGGTAAGCGGTAGGTCAGCAAGACTGATAATGTCGTGATTGGGCATAGTACCTCCTGAAAATTGAGTGAAAATCAAAGCACTTGGTCGAAAGTAAGTATTCAATAGCGGAACCATCGCTCAGAACCACACGACTCGTGAACGGCTTTCGCTGAAGATCTTGACCACCATTTGCAGTGAAACTTAACGGATCGAGTTTCATCACCATCAGCGAAAGCACAGGTGGAAAAGCAGATGAGGCCCCAACAGCTTGAGCCAAAGACACGCTGGGATTCTTAACCATACCCACGCGGTAATTGGCCATGTACGGTTTAGAGAAACGCCAAAGCGCGCCAGACCGGACATTGCTTGCGTTAATCACGAATCGAGGCTTATCCGGAAGCTCCTGCAACGTAGCATCGCCATAGAGGTGTTTGCGGTAGGAATCCTGGATTTTTTCACTGATGGTTCCTGGTAGAAAAATCCCACCAATAATTCTCGAAGAGTCGATTGTCTCGTCCGCGAGAGCGTGAATCGGTTGAACCAAGTTCTTTTCGAATCGCGCACGATGAGGCGCCGCATTTGGTTGGATCTGATTCCACGCGAGCCCGAGGACCGCACCGGTGATGGATCCACCCGAAACACTCGAGATTCGGTCGAGCCGGCCAAGCAGTCCAGTTTCGTAGAGCCGCCAAAGAGAACCAACGTGAAAGAGCATGGCTCGATAACCCCCACCGGAGAGCGATAGCCCGATGCCGGGCTCAGGACCAACCTTTTCGGATTCGAGAAATTCCACCGGTTCAATTGCGCGTTTCTTATTACTAGGTTCAGAAAAGGAAACTTCTGGCATTGCTTATCCTCCATCCCAAAAATTGATCGCGACACCGACCCCAGCGAAACTCAAGCGACGTATCTCTCACACGATCCAGATTGCAAGAAAGAAGTCAGCGACCTGCCGATTTCGATCATAGTGCAGCGGGATCATCGCCTCATTTTTTCAGATAGCAATCTTGATGCCCTCTTGGTTGGGAAATCTTAGGAGCTGCAAGTACTCAAAAGAAAAACGTCACGCCAGACTTCTTTGGCACGGCGAAAGAAAGATGGATAACTGTGACCGTAATCAAGTTGACAGCACTGTCTACGTCGTTGGCGAATATTGTTCCGCAGAAGGTCGCCGCCAGGCACACTACGAGCCGTCGCAGGGAAGTCAAGCGCATGGTGGCTGAGGAAGTGAAAGCGTTTATCGAGAAGGAAGTTAAGCCCGTGCTCTGTGTCTATAAGAAGATCGCCATGGGGGTGAAGCGCAAAAGATTCCATCCTAAGACCGGCGAGAAGTATTTTGAAATCGAGTACGACCCTGCCACGGTTCGCGATTGGGTAGCGAAGTTTGTACCCTCGGTGCATCGCAAGGAGAACACCGGGGCGGACGGACGGCCCCTGGTACCGTGGACAGTGGTGGCGCCTGATCCCGATGCGGAAGAGCCGGAAACAAAGTAGCAGGACGGCTCAAGGCAACGAGACTCCCGGCGCCGATACGTGTCAGCCGTAAACCCTCAGATCTCTACTTTGAGAGCAACGAAAAACATATCACACGGGGGACCGCCTCCCGTCTTGGATGCTTTGAATGGAATCACCTCGAACGGCACGCCGAATACAGTCGCAACTTCCTCGGTGAATCTACCGTTCTCATCCTGCAGCGCACGTCCCGCCCCGGTGGATGGAGCGGTCGAGCCAGCTTCTTAGCCAACTCTT
>DATBLC010000143.1:0-11751 GCA_036555515.1 Binatia bacterium | reverse complement strand
CATGGTTCGACTGGCTCACCACGAACGGATGTCAGAGATTACAAATCAAGCATTTAGCCGTTCGCCCTGAGCTCCGTCGAAGGGCTCCTGAAGAGTTTTCACACAGTCTGACGTTCCGTCGAAGCACCGTTGCTCGATGTTTGCTCAGAGGCAGACGGCATCTCCGCCACAGGCGGATCAGCCTTCGGCTGAGACTTGGCTACGGAAGGGTTGCGCCTCGCACTTCCTGTCCAGCGCAACTGCGCAATCCGGGTCAATCCTCCTCAAGCTAACGCTCCCAGGCAAAGAAGGCTGTATTATGACGGGACGAACTCTTATACTGCTGGCGGAAAAGCAGCCCATAGGGAGGTACAGGCAGCGTGAATTCCATGAGCGAGAGAGTGCGGCGAGAAATTCACGGGGATAAACTCGTGTACAGGGCGCGGGCCATCTGCGACGTCCCTTCACCAACTGGCCAGGAAGCTAAGGTTGCTGTTTTGCTCCAGTCGATGATGAAAGAACTCGGAATGCGAACCATGCTTCAGGAGGTCGAAGACGGGCGAAGCAACGTGATCGGCACGCTTGAAGGCCGGGGTGGCGGTCGGACCCTCATGTTCAATGGTCACCTCGATACCTCATTTCCGTTTTTGCCCGGCGCTTCCGGCGGGTCGGGCCTGCTGGAACAGCCCTTTCCAAGCGAGTTGGCGGGCGACTGGCTATACGGGACGGGCGTAGAAAACATGAAGAGTGCCTTCGCATGCTATCTTGGCGCAGTGGAGGCTCTTCAAAGGGCCGGTGTTCGGCTCAACGGGGACATAGTCGTCGCCGGCGTAATCGGCGAGATCGAAACAAGCCCGGTTGGCGCATATCAGGGGGCTAGGTATCGGGGCCACGGACAGGGCACCCGACATTTGCTCACGCACGGCGGGTTAGCGGACTATTGCGTCCTCGGCGAACCCAGTGATTTGAACATCGGCATTGGGAGCTGTGGCACCGTGTGGGCCAAAATTACCACCACCGGGCCGACCATGGGCAGCTACGTATCGAATTGGGAAACCAGCGCGGTATACCGAAGTGCGCGGCTCATCGAGGTCCTGAAATCATGGCGCGCTTCGTTTATCGAACGCCATCAGCACCCCGAGATTCAGCCCAGTGTCACAATTTCGGCCGTCGAGGGCGGCTGGCCGTGGCGCGCCGCCCGCACAGCCGGGAGTTGCTCTATTTATGTCGACGTACGAACCGCGCCAGACCAACCCTTGATCTCGGTAAAAAATGAGCTGAACGAGTTCCTTCGATCGCTTGATCCGGATGGTGCAGGTCGCCGGCCCGAAGTGGAGTTTTATGCATCCGTGCCGGGATTTGAAATCAGCCGAGACTCGGAATTGGTACAGGTCGTGCAGCGGGCCCATACGGCCATCCACAGCCACCCCGCGGCCTATCGTTATTCCCCGGCAGTCGACGATGGCTCACACCTCAGCCGGTATGAAATTCCCACAGTGGTCTATGGGCCAGGCGGTAAGCGAAGAGAAATTAGCGACGGGCCCAAGAATGAATATGTTTTCATTGACAATCTGGTGCGCTGCGCCAAAGTCTACGCTCTGATCGCTCTGGAAGCGTGTAAATGAAAGAGCCGTTCCGTGAAAACTTTGTCGCTGCGGGGTTTCGATTCTTGCAGTGCTCAGGCGTCTGTGACATACGAGAAGCAACTTCCATTTTAAGGAAACTCATATGAGCAATTTCGTCCGCAAACCGGTGGAAAACCTCCTGCGCGCCAATTCCGTCGCCATCGTCGGCGCATCGCCAAAGGGCGCATGGCCGGCCGGAATTTACCGCAACCTCAAAGGAGCGAAGTTTTCGGGTGGCGTATATCTTATCAATCCCAACTACAACGAGTTATTCGGCGATAAGTGTTATCCGGGTCTTGCCGCTTTGCCGGAAGTGCCGGAGGAGTTGTTGATTCTGATACCGACCAGGGCCGTGCTCGGTGTCCTCGAAGAGGCGGCCAAGCTCGGCACCAAATCGGCGACTATTTATACCGCGGGATTCGGTGAAGGTGATGATCCCAAAGGCAAAGAGCGGGCCCAGGCGATGAGAGAGCTATGCGAAAAAACGGGTATGGTCATTTGTGGCCCCAACTGCATGGGGTCATACTCTGTCGGCAAGGGCTTGTGGACATTCCCGACCGTCACCCCGCTGCTCAAAAAAGGCCCCGTGGGTTTGATTTTCCAGAGCGGCGGATCCCTCGGTAACTGGATCAAGGGCGCTACCGAGCGGGGCATTGGCTTCAGCTACGCGGTGTCCAGCGGCAACGAAGTCAGTCTCGATCTAGTGGATTACTTATCTTTCCTCGTCGATGACCCGGACACCAAGGTTATCACGTTGATGGTCGAAGGCATTCGCCGTCCCAACGAATTTATGGCCGTCGCCGAGCAGGCGCTCCATAAAGGCAAACCGATCCTGGTAGTGAAACTTGGCCGCTCCGAGATGGGCAAGCGCCAGGCGATTTCTCATACCGGCTCGTTGGCAGGCGCCGACGAAGTATTCGATGCCGTCTGTCATCGCTTGGGTTTGATCCGCTGCCCAACGTTGGAAGATATGACCGAGATGACCTTGGCCTTCATGGCGGGACGTTTTCCCAGAGGGAGCCGCGCGGCTATCGTCGTTAATTCCGGCGGCATGAAAGGGCTGATCTGCGACCACTGCGACGAACTCAAAACTAACCTCGCCCAACTGAGCGATAAGACCAAAGAAGCGGTGCGGCCATTGATACCGCCGGAGTTGGTGGTGGAGAACCCGCTGGAATGCGGTGTGGCAGGCTTCGGCGATGAGCAAGGATTCATCAATATCGTCAAACTGCACGCCGAAGACGATGGTGTCGACCTGCTGGCGATTCACGGTGAGCTGCCGCGTGGGCAGCAAAGAAGCGCCAGCCTGTTTAAGAGTCTTGCCGAAGCGACCGATAAGCCGGTGCTTGCGTTTGGGCGCTCGACCTACAGTTGTTTGGATGAGAGCCGGGCGTATCAGGAGGAAGCAGGGCTGCCATTCTTGCAAGCCATTAAGCCTACGCTCCGCGCGTTGGCCGGTTTGGGACTCTATGGCGACAGAAGGCAGGCGGGTGTACCGACGTTACCGCTCGCGAGCGGCAGCGCCGCCGATCTCGAAGGCGAAAAATTGCATGCACTGTTGCGAAGCAACGGGATCGGCCTGCCGAAGCAAGCCTTGGCCGGGAACGCGACGGACGCAGGAGCGAAAGCGAACGAAATCGGTTTTCCCGTGGCGCTGAAACTCATCGCTCCGGAAATTATCCACAAGACCGAATCCGGCGCCGTTGTTCTTGGTTTGAAGAGCGCCGAAGAAGTTGCCGCCGAAGGGCAAAAACTTTTGTCCAAGACGCTCGGCAAAGGCCAGTTGTTGATCCAGGAAATGGTACAGGGAACGGAAGTGTTGATTGGCGCGCGCACCGATCCACAGTACGGTCCGTTTCTCGTGGTCGGCCTCGGCGGTATTCTTGTCGAAGTGCTGAAAGACGTGTCGATTCGCCTGCTGCCGATCGACGAGCGTGAAGCGCGCGAGATGCTCGAAGCGCTGCGCGGCTACAAGGTACTCGAAGGCGTGCGCGGTCAGACGCCGCGCGACATCGACGCGCTGGTGAAAGCGATGATTGGACTGTCCGATATTTTTGCGGCCCATAGGAATCATCTTTCCGACATGGAGATCAATCCGATCATGGTGCGGGCCAAGGGCAGCGGGGTAGTGGCGGTGGACGTGCGGGTGATTCGGAAATAAGAGACCTAACCCAAAAAAGGCACGAAGTTCCACAAAGGCTTCGTCGAGGCGGGTTTCAACCGGATTCGCAGTTAGACTGAGGAGACGGCAAGCGAGGTGGAACTCTGGAGTAGCGAAGGCGTCCAACGGTAAAATTTCAAAGTCATTTTGCGCTTTCGCACTTCGTTGTTGCGAGCTTTAACATTCCGTTGAAGCACCTGCTGCTCGATGTTTGCTCAGAGGCAGAACCCCAGCGACTTTGCTACGGAAGGGTTGCGCCTCGCCCTTCCTGTCGAGCGCAACTGAGGAATCCGGATTCAAACGCCTTTTTTTGATTATTCATTCGTCACGAGCCGGTTTGATAATTCATCTTTGTCGTCCGGCGAACGTGGGAAGTGTTCGGCTAGAATCTCACCGCAGCGTTCGATGGCTTTGCAGAACGCATCGCAGGGTTGGCCGGACTTGAGGCCCGAGATAACAATCTGCACGACTTCATCCCAGGTCCCTTGCTGGACTTTCGTATGAATTCCGCGGTCCGCCAGAACCACCACGCGATGCTCCAAAAGCGACACGAAGATCAAGATGCCTGTTTCCGCGCGCGTGTGATGCAAGCCTTGTCCGGTAAAGGCGGCGAGACTGCGCAAATGAACGGCCTCGGCGATGCTGTCTTTGGAAAGAAAGATACGTTTGATTGCCGGAACGCGGCAGAGGAAATATCCGAGCGCCGCTCCCGCAAGCGGCCATAATATCTGCATCTCGACCCATACCCAGGGGCCGCGGACAAAGGGCGCTATCAGCGTGCCGGTGATGAGACCCAGCGCCATTCCAGCCATTTCAATTTCCGCATAGTGAGCGCTGAAACTAACCAGCATCGGCACGATCTCGCCTGCGGTTTTCTGCTCGGCGGCGAATACAGCGCGCTGGATGCGATCTTGTTCCTCGGGGGTAAAAAATTTTTCTGCGTTCATTTGCTACCAGCTTCCTGACGCACCGCCACCGCCGAAGCCGCCGCCACCGCCGCTGAATCCTCCGCCTCCAAAGCCACCGCCACCGCCGAATCCTCCTGGATATATTCCACCGCCCCAACCGCCTCTGCGAGAACGTGACCTTGCGGTCCATTGGTTGCCCGCCGACGCAACCGACATCGTGCTACCGAGGGCTCCGAGCAGCGCTCCAATGATCAGAGCAGGGATCAGAATCAGACCAAAACCACCCGCACTGAACAAAGCTGCCGCGAAACCTGCAACGGCTCCGCCGACGGTTCCGCCCAGTATCCGGCGGCGCGTCAATCCGATGAATAACGCGACTATGCCCGTGATCGTAAGTATGCTTATCGCGGAAGAGGGTCGCGATGTCCCTCTTCCCCGGGCGGCCCGCGCGCTTTCCGGCAGGGGCTCGCCCTTGGTCACTCGCAATATGGCGCTCAATCCCGCTTCAATACCACCAGGAAAATCGCCTTCGCGGAACCGCGGCACGATGACTTCCTGGACGATACGGTTCGCGACGGCATCCGGCAAAACGCCTTCAAGGCCATAGCCAACTTCGATCCGGAGCTTTCGATCCTTTTGCGCGATCAGAAGGATCGCGCCGTTGTCGAAGCCTTTCTTGCCGATCTTCCACGATTCGGCGACTCTGATGCTGAAATCTTCCAGCGCATCACCTTCGAGACTGGGAATAGTTAACACCGCGATCTGATGGCCGGTTTCCTTTTCGAAAGCCGCAAGCTGTGATTCCAGCGCCTGGGCTCGATCGCCCGGGAGTACTCCGGCGTAGTCGTTAACTCGTCCCCGGAGCGGGGGAACTTCCAGGGCATGGACGAATGAAAATAGGGCGAGGACGATGTATGAAGCAAGGACTAACGAAAATACCCCGACAACACGGGTCTGTACGGCGGGTGTGACAAAGTCATGTTTGAGTTCCTTCTCACTTTGGCAAATGGAAGGTTCATGGCAGCTCCAACAGATATCGCGCAGCCTCACCTCAGTCCGCTCCCGGCATAGACCGTGTCGCAATGTCATCCTGAGGCGATAGCCGAAGGATCCTCGTCTTCATAACCACTTGAAAATGCGAGAGGCTTTGCTTTGCTCATGACATCGGATTCCGGACGCGGATTGCGGCAAGGTCTGCCAGTAGAATAGCTAGAAATTTGCGCCACATCTCTCCGTGTTCCCGCTTAAAACTTGACCTGGGGAGGTTTGGCCGCCGCGGGTTCGGCCGAAAAGTTTTCCTTGACGTCCAGATTAAGGAGATACTTTGCGGTCAGGTTCGTGGGGAAGAACCGGACTTTCTTATTGTATTCGACTATCGATTGTGTGTAGCGGCCGCGCGCAACCGCGATGCGGTTCTCGGTTCCTTCGAGCTGCGCCTGCAAGTCGCGGTAGTTCTGCGATGCTTTAAGATCGGGATACTTTTCGACCACGACCAGTAGCCGCGAAAGCGCGCCGGAAAGACTCCGTTGGGCTTCTTCGAAGCGCTTGAAGGCTTCCGGGTTGCTCAGATCGTTCGCAGTCAGATTCACTGCCGTAGCTTTGCTGCGCGCCTCGATAACCTGCTGCAACGTCTCTTGCTCAAATTTAGCCGCGCCTTTTACGACCTCGACCAAGTTTGGCACCAGGTCCGCGCGCCGTTGATATTGGTTTTGGACTTCCGCCCATGCGCCTTTGACTTGTTCGTCCAGGCCTTGGAGTTCATTGTAGCCGCAGCCCGCGGCAAACAGCGCGAGAGCCATTGAAATCACACCAATCAAACGCGTGCGGATTTTCCTTGAGCGCATGAACCAGATCTCCTTTCCGTTACCGGTCAATTTACGGTTCGTGGCGGAAAAGGGCAAGGGGTAAAGCGAACTTCGTTTTGATACTCGTCTTTGTGGGCCGGACGGCAATACCGCTGAAGCAAAGAGGGCCTACCCTTGGCGGTAGGCCCTTGATCGTGAGAGAGGGTTCAGAGTCCGATTTCGCGGCAGAATTGTTATCCTTGCGCGCCTACCGCCGGGCGCCAACTGCTGAACCGCTTTTCTACGCGGGTAAGCAACTCCATGCCCAACATCCCGGTCAGCGCGAAAACGGCGACACCGACAAAGACTTTATCGGTTTGGAAAGTCGCGCCGGCAACCGTGATCATAAAACCAATTCCAGCGGTAGCGGCATAAAGCTCACCGACCATGACACCGACAATAGCTCTGCCCAGCCCAAGCCTCAAACCGCTAAGGATGAATGGGATCGTCGATGGAAGCACAACGGTTTTGAAGATCATCCACTCCGAAGCGCCGAAGCTACGGGCCGCAGTGAGAAGATTGTGCGGCGTGGTTTTGACACCGTCGCGGGTGTTGATCAGGATCGGGAAGACTGCGCCAAGAAAAATAATACCGACCTTCGAAAGTATGCCGATTCCCAACCAGATAATGACCAAGGGTAGAAGCGCTACCCGAGGGGTCGCGTTCATCGCATTGACGAAGGGATCAAAGATGTGGCTTACCTTCTTGTACCAGCCGATCATGATCCCAAAAGGAATGGCGAATAACGCCGACAGAAGATAGCCCCAGAAAAGTTCGATGCCGCTGACATAAAGATCGTTGAATATTTCACCCGAGCTAAATAGCTGAATCGCGGCGTTGAAAACGAGGGAAGGCGCGCTCATGAACATGGGATTGATCAATTTGAACGTGTTTCCCACCAATTCCCATAGGACGAGGAAGATGCCAACGCTTGCCGTGCCGAGAATCTTCTTCTCATGAATCAGATAAAATTTGAACAAGCGCGAGGCTTCGGCGACTCTTACGTCGAGTAACAGTTCCTCTGCGGCATTTTCTTGATTAGCCATGGTGTGTTTCCTTTCGCGATTTATTCGGCACGGTTGGATGGTCCGGCTTGGCATCCTCCACCGCGGCGGCTGCCAAGCCGGCATTATCGATCAGACTCTGCAGGATCTTTACAAACGTCGGTCCGGCGGACTGCAACTCTTGCAGGTGGTGGAGTGAGAGCGTCTTGAGAAACTCTTCGCCGTCATGAGTCAGTTTAACCAAGACTTGCCGTCGATCGTCGGTTGCCCTCAAGCGAGAGAGGAAACCTCGATCGACCAGCCGATCAATGAGCTCAACGGTGCTGTGATGTTGCAATTGCATACGTTCCGCCAGGACACCAACAGTCGGCTTTAGGTTGTCGGGCAACCCCCGCACGGCCAGCAAGAGTTGGTGTTGCTGCGGCTCGATGCCCGCTTGCCGTGCGACATTTTCACTGAAACGTAAAAAGCGACGGATTTGATAACGAAGTTCCGCCATCGATTTGAAGTCCGGCAAATTGCGCTCGTTTTTCATTTTATATCGTTTTACGATAATATCGTCTAACGATATATTAAATTCACGGTCACTTGTCAACTTCCCGGCTCGCATTGGCTCGCATATTTAGTCAACTTTACCTGTACTGCTTGTGAGAGACTGTATTGGCGGCACCATTGCCCTCAGCCCGCCATGGTTGGCAAAACCGTTTACTTGGCGACTGTCCCGCGCAATACGAGATGTTGACTTCGGCGAGTTTTTCCTTTAAAAAAATTGTTTCAAGAAAATCTTATGAGATATGCGGTAATTAGAACTGGTGGTAAGCAGTATCGGGTATCCGAGGGGCAACTGGTTAAGATCGAGAAGCTCATTGGTGAAGTCGGCGACAAAGTCACACTGGCCGATGTTTTATTCGTCGGTGGGGGCGATGAGGTAAAGATCGGCGCGCCGTTGGTTGCTGACGCTAAGGTAACCGGCGAGATCGTCGGCCAGGGCAGGGCAAAAAAGGTCCTGGTTTTTAAGAAGAAACGGCGCAAGAGCTATAGCCGGCAGAGAGGCCACCGCCAGGATCAGACCACCCTGAAGATCACCGCAATTGATGCGTGACCAAGGAGCAAGCGATGGCACATAAAAAAGCCGGTGGCAGTTCCCGCAACGGTAGAGATAGCCAAGGACAACGGCGCGGCGTGAAAGTGTTTGGCGGCGAGAGCGTGCGCGCGGGAAATATTCTGGTCCGGCAACTGGGCACGAAAATTCACCCGGGAAAGAACGTCGGCATGGGCCGGGACTATACCCTGTTTGCGTTGACCGACGGCATCGTCAAGTATGGCCGTTATGACAAGACTCGAAAGAAAGTCGAAGTGCTGCCGGCTGTTCAATAACGCGAACGCGAAGATGAGCACCGATCTAAAAAGCCCCTTTCGGGGCTTTTTTTTTATCCACGAGAAGGGGATGATAAGCGAAGGGATGAAAGCGACAGGTCGAAGGATGAAGTCAGAATTGGTAACCAGCAGTCAGGCGCCAGAATCCAGAAACAATAAATTCAGCCCGGATTCCGCAGTTAGACCGAGGGAACGGCAAGCGAGGTGGAACCCTGGAGTAGCGAAGGCGTCCAACTGTAAAAGTTTTCAAAGTCATTTTGCGCTTTCGCACTTCGTTGTTACGAACTTTACGTTCCGTCGAAGCACCGTTGCTCGACGTCGGCTCAGAGGCAGACGGCATCTCCGCCACAGGCGGATCAGCCTTCGGCTGAGACTTTGCTACGGAAGGGTTGCGCCTCGCGCTTCCTGTCGAGCGCATCCGGGTTCAGAGCAGAGTCAGAAGCGCGCCATTGACATTTGGGATCGGCATAACGCTGCGGAATTTTAACTCCTGGCTCTGAATCCTTTCGGGATATGAAATTTATTGACGAAGCCAAAATTCGCGTCATTGCCGGCGACGGCGGGCGTGGCTGCGTCGCCTTTCGGCGGGAAAAGTTCGTGCCGCGGGGCGGGCCGAGCGGCGGGAACGGCGGGCGTGGCGGTGACGTGGTCATGGAAGCCGACGCACAGTTTACGACGCTGCTCGATCTGCGCTATCAAAAGCAATACAAAGCTGGGCGTGGCCAGCATGGTATGGGCAGCGACTGCCATGGCCGGCGCGGCGATGACCGCGTAATTCGCGTCCCAGTCGGCACGATTGTCCGCGCGGCGGCGACCGGCGAACTCCTCGGTGATCTCAAGGCCGCTGGCCAGCGCGTCGTGGTGGCCGCCGGCGGTAGAGGCGGCAAGGGTAACGCGCATTTTGTTTCTTCGACTCATAGGAGTCCGCGGTTCGCCCAACCCGGCGAACCCGGGGAAGACAAAGAATTGCTGATCGAGCTCCGCTTGCTCGCTGATGTCGGCATCATCGGACTGCCCAATGTCGGCAAGTCGACGTTGATTTCGATAATCTCCGCTGTGCGGCCAAAGATCGCCGATTATCCTTTTACGACTTTATCGCCGAACCTGGGCGTGGTGAGTTACGGGGAGCACCGGAGCTTCGTGGTGGCTGACATTCCCGGCCTCATAGAGGGCGCGCACGCGGGCCAGGGTTTGGGGCACAAGTTTTTGCGGCACGTGATGCGCACCCGGGTGTTAATCCATTTGCTGGACGCGTTGAAACTAAACAAGGATGACCCTTTGGAGGACTGGCGAGCGGTGAATCGCGAGCTGAAGATGTTTGATCCCGAGCTCATGGAGAAACCGCAAATCGTCGTGGCGAACAAAATTGACATCCCCGAAGCAAGGGCGAACGCTGATGTGCTGGCCAAGAAACTGCCGCGCCAATGCAAGCCGCTCTACCGGATATCCGCGGTGACGGGCGAAGGCGTGAAAGCCGTCGTGCGGAGAATCGGCGCGTTGCTGGATGAGATGGCCGTACTCAAAGAAGATGAACGTGACGCAGAGGGAATATAAAAAACCGATACTGCGCCGCGTGCGCCGCGTGGTGGTGAAGATCGGCAGCCAGATTCTTTCCTCCAGCTCCGGCATCGAGGAGGCGAGGCTGCGTGCGTTGGTGCGGGAACTTGCCGGCCTGCATGATCAACATAAGGAAATCGTCGTCGTCAGTTCCGGCGCAGTGGCCGCCGGCATGACGCGGCTTGGTTGGAAACAACGCCCCAAAACCATTCCTGAAAAGCAGGCTCTGGCCGCCGTCGGGCAGATCAAACTGATGGCGCTCTACGAGCGTTATTTTTCGAAGTTCAAAAAAAGCGTGGCTCAGGTTCTCCTCACGCACGAGGACCTGGCCAACCGCCAGCGCTATATTAACGCCAAGCACACGTTTCAAATGCTTCTGGAATCGTCGATTATTCCCATCGTCAACGAGAACGACACCGTGGCGGTGGAAGAGATGAAGTTTGGCGACAACGATCACCTGTCGGCGCTGGCGGCGACTCTGCTCGCGGCGGACCTGCTGGTGATTTTGAGCGATGTCGAGGGGGTTTATGACCGCGATCCGCGTGTCTACGACGATGCGCGGATCATCCCGCTCATACAAGACATAAAACAGGTCAAGGACGCGATCATGGGTGAGAGTCGGAGCGCCCTAGGCACCGGCGGCATCGTGACGAAGATCGAGGCGGCGGAAAAAGCCGCTGCCGCTGGCATCGCGACGGTAATCACCAGCGGGCTACGGCCCGGGGTGCTGACTCAGATTTTTGACGCTGGCGAAGAACTCGGCACGCTGGTGCTGCCTGAGGAAAACCGTCTCACGCACCGCAAACACTGGATCGCATATAATTTGAAGCCGGCCGGCGAAATAGTCGTCGACACCGGCGCCTATGACGCGCTGGTGCACAAAAAAAAGAGTTTGCTGCCCTCGGGACTCAAAGAAATACGCGGTACTTTCGGCGCCGGGGAATGCGTGCGTTGTCTGGATCACGACGGCCGGGAATTCGCCCGCGGTCTGGTGAACTATAGCACGCAGGAGTTGAATCAGATCAAAGGATTGCATACAAGCAACATTGAAAAAGTCCTCGGCTACAAAGCTTACGACGAGATCATCCACCGGGACGATTTGGTGCTGCTCTAGGGACTGGATTACTGGAGCGGTGGAGTAATGGAGTGATGCATTTATTAAGGAGTCCACAATTGAGTAACCAAACAGCGACCGAGGGGTGAGACCTGGAGAGCGCGGGCACAGGAGCGCAAAGGTTGTTTTCAGGCCCTGCCGGCGGGCATTTCCACCTATGGAGAGGACGCGGTGGTGGCCGG
>DATBLC010000142.1:0-3526 GCA_036555515.1 Binatia bacterium | reverse complement strand
CGCCCGCCCCACTTGAGCGCCGAGACATAGTCCGAGTAAAAACTCACCTCGTCTTTGCCGTGGAGCGTTTTTAGGATGGTGCCGCCGGTGATCAGAAAATCCATCGGCGGCGTGAAGCCGACTTCTTCAGTGGCGTCCTCTTCGATGGAACGCGCGACTTCGACCATGTATTCCACCGGCTTCACCGGCGCGTTGAAGGTAAAATCCTTCGACTCCTTCATCTGGCGCGCGTTGATGTTGATATCGCAAAAGCGGCATTCTTCGTCGGGCCCCCAGTACTGGCAGTTGCGAAACACCGTGACGAAATAGCCGAAGGCGATAATCTCATGATAGGCGGTGCCGTCGTCGAACTTGCGCGTATAGTATTTCAGGGGTTTGGGGAAATGAACTTCGCAGAGCTCGCTGCCGTGAAGAAATAGCTTGGGCTGCCCATCTACCACGTCGATGATATAGGGCGAGCTGGAGTCCAGACTGGTCTGTATGCTCACCGGTCGGAGACCGTACATGCCGCGGCGAATGGTGAACCATTCGGGGGTCTTGCGGTGCTCCTTGCGCTTCATGTCCTTCATCGGCATCAGATCGTATGAAAACAGACGGTAGGATTTGACCAGCGCTTTCGATGCCAGTTCCAGCGCCGCGTCGGTGAACCAGTGGCCGACGCGCAGTAAGTCATGCTTCAGAATAATTTCCTTCGGCAGATCGCTATAACGTGCGAAATAATTTTCCAGCTCGTCTAACCGCCGTCCGGCGCTTAATTCGGCTGCTTTTTCCATTTCTCTTACTCCCTCAAATTTCGGCTTGATCGATTTGAATCCATGAAATGGTTGGAACCCGTTCGGTTAATACTTGAAGTATCCTTCTTTAAGTAGTTGATCGATGATGCTCACATCGATGAACGACGCTGGATCGGCTTTGGCGGCCGCCAGGGTGGTGCGGCTGATCGCTTGAAGCGTGGTTTTGATCGAATCCAATTTCGGCCGCGGGATCTTGTCCGCCCATTTGGCGTAGGCGCTATAAGAATATTCCGTGTCTTCCCGGCTGGTTCCTAAAAAGTCGACGAGATAGGCAAGGGTTTTCTCCTTTTGATTGAAATAGAACGTCATCGCCTCTGCCAGCGCCCGCTCCACGCGCAGAATCGCTTCCCGGTTGCTGGCGAGAGAGGATTTCAAGACCCATTCGCCGTTTTGCTGCCACTGAATCCCCAAATCGGGCAGCGCGTAGAGGGCGCGGATGCCATGCTTCTCGCCGATGCGGTCGAAGGGCGGTGGCAGGACGGAGAATTGCACATCGCCCTTTTCCAGTTGGGCAATGACGTTGATCCAGTCCGGCCGCGCCATCTGCACGAACTTCACATCTTTTTCTGGGTCGATGCCGAGCTTGGACAAGCCGAAGCGTAAGGCGACATCGGGCGCGGCGCCGAATGGGCCACCGACCTGGCCGGTTTTGCCTTTAAGCTCCGCAATCTTGGTGACCTCTTTGCGGGCGACCAGATAATAAGGAAAGACGTTGATCCACGAAGCGATGTTGACGAAAGGCGGCGCGCCCTCCAGCGTCGCGCTGGTAAATGCCGGACCCGCGCCCATGGTCAACTGCATGCTCCCTCCAAGGATCGCTTGCACCGCGCTCGTGGTCGTGGTCTCGATGACCTTCACTTCGAGGCCATGTTTGGCAAAGAATTTTTCTTTCTGCGCAATGATGAACGGACCGGTGCCAGGGTTAATTCCGGTCTGGCCAATGGTCATCTTGATGGTCTGCGCGTCGGCTTGATTTGACAGCGAAGGCAAAAGCGTAAGCGCGAGAGCGACAATCAGCCGGAACATAGCGCTACCTCCCCCCGGATAGTTTCAATTGTCGTTGGACTCGGAAATCGTTAGCCGTCCGGATCATATTTCCCGGTGCCTGAATCTGTCAAGGACAGGGGTGGCCCATTCAAGGTTCAAAGTTCAACGTTCGCGGATTCGGATGTAAGGCTTCTGCGGGCGAAATCGAAACCTTGAACGTTGAACTCTACTGTTGCGACATCTTCTTGACGATCTCGCGGGTCGGTCCGGTGGCGGCGCGGAACACGGCGGCATTAACTTTTTCAGCTTCCTCGCCGACGAAAGTCAACGGCTGAAACTGCAACATACGTTCCGCCTCGGCTTTGAACTCCGGATCGGCGAATGTGTCGCGGAACGTTTTCTTGATCACCTGCAACAAGTCGTCGGGGGTTCTCGGCGCAACGGTGATGAAGCGCAGCATGGAGCGCGAGCCGCCGGAGATCTTGTAGGCGTCCGCCAACGGTCCGGAGGGATCGGTGCCCTTGACCTTGCGGAAAAACTCCGGGAAGGAGGGTAGATCCGATCGGGTGTCGCGGACGGTGTCTCCGCCGGATCCAAGCAAGCCTTCCTGGTAAAGCGGAACCAGTGTGCCGTCTCGAACCATCAAGATGCCGCCGGTGTTGTATCCGGTCAAGCTTTCCGAGGTCACGTTGATCTCGCCGCGCTGTATGGCGACACGCAACTCGGCAACACCCGCATAGCCGGTTACATATTTGTACGGCACACCCAAGAGGTCAAATGCGAGACGTAGCGCCAGGTCCTTGTTGTTCTCACGGGTGAAGCCGCCAAGGACGATTGGCTTGGCGGGCTTCAATAGATCCGTGGGTGTTTTCACCTCTGTGTCAGCGCGGATATAGACGATGGAAGTTTCGGCTGCTCCGGCAATGATCGGCATTTTGTTGAGATCGTAGCGCACGCCTGAGCCGCCGAGGATTTGCGGCAAGTACATGCCCGAGAAGACGCCAATGGTCAAACCGTCCGGTTTGGCGATCTCGTAAACGTAGTTGGCGCCGATAATACCGCCGGCGCCGGCCATGTTTTGGACTATGACTGCCGGGTTACCGGCGATGTGCTTGGGAAAGTAACGGGCGATCAGCCTGGCGAATACATCCGTCGGCCCGCCGGCTGAAAAGTTCACGAGAAAGCGAACGGTCTTGCCCTTGTAATAGGGCTCCTGGGCCTGTGCGTTTGAAATCTCGGCATGAAGCAGAAGCAAATAGAAGAAAGCTGCACTCAAAGGGAAAATTCGTTTGCCCATGGATATCCTCCTTTTAGTGCTCATGAAGGTGAGTGTCAGTCGGGCCGGATACTATTGCCGAGGGCGCAGGGTGTCAAGGACAGCTGGTACCGGTTCAAGGTTCAAAGTTCAACGTTGGATTTCATCCGAAGGCGGACCGAAGTGCAAGCCTTCCGGCCGCAGCGGACGGGCCGGTGCCTCGATCACCACCAGCCCGAAAGGGTGCTATTTCCAAAGGGCCGGGCCTGTCACAACCTGCATCATTCTCCGTCTGTGTCCTCCAGTCTCGCCCTTCGTTCCGAAGCTTGCTTTTCATGATCGAGGGCGAATTTATTAAGGAGTCCACAATTGAGTAACCAAACAGCGACCGAGGGGTGAGACCTGGAGAGCGCGGGCACAGGAGCGCAAAGGTTGTTTTCAGGCCCTGCCGGCGGGCATTTCCACCTATGGAGAGGACGGGGTGGTGGCC
>DATBLC010000141.1:0-65460 GCA_036555515.1 Binatia bacterium | reverse complement strand
CTCGTCTTGGGACAAGTCCGAAGACGATGAGACCAATATCGAATGGGCGCGTGCTGCGTGGGAAGACATGCGCGGCTTTTCCACGGGAGGGACGTATATCAACTTTCTGACGGAGGAGGAGGACGATAACCGCATCCGCGCCGCTTATAGAAAGAACTATGAGCGGCTCATTGATATTAAAACCAAATGGGACCCAGCTAACCTGTTTCGCATCAACAAAAATATCGTGCCAAGAGGCGAGCGGACCCGTTAACCGTTGATTGCTTTGATATCGTACCGCGCCGGCGAACGTTGACCTATCCGAATGCCTGTCCTTGAACAATACACTTGAATCGCACTGAGGGCTGGAACGGGAGCGCAGCGACAAAACTCTCCCTTGACGCCTAACCTTTCTTTCACGTAATGTCGGCGCTGCAGTTTCTCGCGCCGCCATGACTCTCAAGGGTTTGGTCAATTTCCTTTCCGGCATCTTCTATGGCTGGCGCATGGTGGGATTGGTTTCGGCCATCCGCATCGTCGGCGGCGGGCTGCATCAGTTTGGTTTCACCGTTTTTTTTCTTCCCATCAGCCAGGACCTGGGCATTAGCCGGGCCGCAACCTCCCTCGCCTTTTCGCTATCGCGCGCCCAGGGAGCCATAGAAGCGCCGCTGGTTGGCTATCTCATCGATCGTCACGGCCCGAAGCCAATCATCATAACGGCGGTTTTTCTCGCCGGCGTCGGCTATATCCTGCTCTCTTGGGTCAATAGTTACACGACCTTCATGATCGTCTACCTGGGTGTGATCTGTCTCGCCTTTGTTGCCGGTTTCGTCCACTCACCGCTGGTCGTCGCCAACAGCTGGTTCATTCGCCAGCGCGCGCGTGCCATGACCGTCGTGAGCGCCGCCGTGCCTATCGGCGGAGCGCTGATCTCGCCGCTGCTCGCCATCGGCGTAGCTTCCATCGGCTGGCGTTGGGCGGCGTTCGCCTCGGGCTGCATTTTTCTACTGATATGCCTACCCTTGAGTTTTCAGTTGAAGCGCTCGCCGGAAAGCATGGGTCTCTTGCCGGACGGAGAAATCAAAGAATCAGCTATGGCCGGAGCACACACAACGGACGGTGCAGCGGATGAAAATACCGAGATCACCAGCGGCGAGGCTATGAAGACCCTGGCTTTTTGGCTTCTTGTCATATCGATGCTCGCGCGAGTGACCTGCTACAGCACAGCCACAGTCCACTTTATTCCGATAATGGTCTGGAAGGGGTTATCGGAAGGCGCTGCCGCGTCCCTTCTCGGAGCCTTTGCGTTTGTCAATCTGGTGGCGCACTTCGTGCTTGGCTGGATTGCGGACCGAGTAAACAAGCCCAAGCTTTTGGCTGTATGTCATGTCTTACCCGCGCTCTCCTTGGCGCCGCTCCTATCGGACCTGGGCTACTCGTCGCTCTGGTTTTTCACCATTGCGTTTACGTTGTTGGACGCGTCATTCCCCATTATTTGGGCCACCGTGGGAGATTTTTTTGGCCGTCGTAACTTCGCGACAATCAGAGGAATGATGAGCTTCTTTTATATGTGGGGAAGCTTTGCCGGACCCATCATGGCCGGCGCGATCTACGATGGAACCCAGAGTTACACGATGGCCCTTTGGATCATGTTGGGCCTGCTTGCATTCGCGACGATATTGGTTTTGTTTTTGATCCGGCCCTGGAAAAACCGCATGACTTTTGTGAATCCAAATCCGCCTTGGATTTCCCATTGATCTCCGGCACGGCGCCTTGGTGCCGAACAATGCTGTGCTTTTGCTGATCAATTTAATTACCGTTTGACACCTGCGCCCGAATTTCGATAGCTTTCAGTGGATCGAAGGAATTTTTCCGCCTTGAGACCGTCGTTCCGGGGCAATTCTCGGACTCGGAACATTTTGACTCGGTTCGCCTAACAGCAAGGGGGTAACATCTGTGGGCAGCAATCACGTCGCACTATCACTGACTATCGTCGTCGCCATGTTTGCCTCCAATGCTGCGGTAGCGTCGAACCATGAATATTATAGAAACAAAACGGTGCGCATTATTGTCGGCTTCGCGCCGGGAGGCGGTTTCGACGCCTATTCCCGAGTGATTGCGCGCCATTTTGGCAAGCATATCCCCGGAAACCCCTCCGTGGTCGTGGAAAACATGACCGGCGCCGGCAGCCTTATCTTGGCGAACTATCTTTACAAGGTAGCCAAACCGGATGGACTGACGATCGCTAACTTTCACGGCAACCAAATTTTGAATCAGATCCTCGGTGGCGCCGGGATAGAATTCGACGCCCGGCGTTTTCACTGGATCGGCGTGCCGGTTAAAGATAACGGCGCCTGTGTGCTGACCAAAGCCAGCGAGATTACCAGCCTGGAGAAGTGGCGAGCCGCGAAAACTCCGGTCAAATTGGGCGGTGGCGGCCCCGGTGACACAACCTCGACGAACGCGAAAATCCTCAAGGAAGCTCTCGGGCTGCCGCTTCAGATCGTAATGGGCTATAAAGGGACCGCGGATATGCGCTTAGCGGCAGAAAGCGGCGAATTGGCGGGGGCATGTTTTCAGTGGGAGTCCATCAAGACCACATGGCGTAAAGGCTTAGATACGGGCGAAGCGGTGGTCGTGCTGCAAACCAATCCCAAACCTCATCCTGAACTGGCGAATGTCCCCAATGCCATTGACTTTGCGAAAACTCAAGAGGCGCGCCAGCTCATTCGCTTTGGCCTTCATGACCTCGCCGCCATAACGCGCCCCTACGTCTTGCCTCCGGCTACTCCCAAGCAACACGTGGAGATACTTAGAAGGGCTTTCCAGGAAACTTTCAAAGACCCAGCTTTTGTTGCCGACACAGATAAATCAAAATTGGACGTCGAGCCCATCACGGGACAGGATTTAGAGCGCATTATTGCCGGTTTCTTTAAAATCGACAAGGTTCTCATGGCTCGACTCAAGGACGTGCTCAAATAGCAACCATCGGGGCGCCAACTTAATCGACATAAAATTTCGAGGTGAAAGGAAGCGCGAGAAATGGAATCCAAAAGCGCCTTGCGCGAACGACTAGAAGCCGCGGTGTTAGAACGCCACTGCGCCAACCATCCTTTGACGGAAAAATGGGCGGCGGGAAAACTGAGCCGCAATGCCATGGCCGGATGGGCCATCGAGCAATATCACTGGATCAGCAACATCTACCGAGGCGAGTTATTCAAGGCTGCCAACACGCCGCTCGAAGCACAGCGGCTTTTGCTCGGCAACTACCTGGAGGAGACCGACCCCGAACGCCCGCATCTGGACATCATTCTCAGATTTGCCGCGGCCAACGGCGCAAACGTCGAAGAGGTCAAGCGCGACCGCGGTCTACCCACCACGGAGGCTTGGGTCGCGTGGTTCAATCGGACGTGCAAAGAAGAATCATTTATCGCTAGTGTGGCGGCCACCAACATCGGCACCGAATCCCAATCGCCGATGCTCTACAGCAAGGTGCTTCCCGCCTTGCGCGAAATATATCGTTTCGACGAGAAAGACATCGAGCATTTCTGGCTCCATGCTGTGGCCGACACCGAACATGGCGGCAAAGGTTTCGATATCCTCGACAAGTACGCCACCACGCCGGAGCTCCAGCAGTTGGCGGTTAACTACGCCCGAGAGAGCGCGCGCATGCGCTGGTTCTTCTTCGACGGCATCTACATTCATTACGAGATGGGCTACAAACTTGCGGGATAAAGCCGCTGCTCATTAGAATGGCAGGGTGCTGAAAAAAAAGGAATTCCATGCTTCGACGGATTCAGCATGAACGGAAATTTATTGTTCCGTTCGCCCTGAGCCTGGTCGAAGGGTGAACTGAGATTTTTCAGCACCTGCTACAAACCTTCGACCATACAGGAAAGGGGATTACTCATGGATATTCCAAGAATTCGCCATATCGCCATCAACGTCAAAGACCGCGAAAAAGCCGCAAAATACTACAAGGATATTTTCAAGCTGGAGGAGAAGGAGCGCGGTACGAATGGAACCATTTACCTTTCTGACGGCTTCGTCGATGTCGCATTGATCAGCACGCCGGATCTTCCCTGGGGCATCCATCATTTCGGGTTCCAGGTAGCCAGCGTGAAGGCCATCGAAGAATCTGCCGGTACAACGGCGAACGCCAATGTCTACGGCGCCATAGCCGAGAGCTGGATACAAGACCCTGAAGGCAACCGGGTGGACGTCTCCGAACATGGTTGGCCGGTTTAAGCGCATCGATCAGCGTTCTTGATAGACACTCCTGAACGACAGACTGTGTGAAAACTTCGTTCATGGTTTGACTAGGCTCACCACAAACGGATGTCGGAGATTACAAATTAGGCATTTAGCCGTTCGCCCTGAGACCATCGAAGGGCTCCTAAAGAGTTTTCACACAGTCTGACGATCCTAAGAATGCTTCGACCAGGCTCATACTTCGACAAGCTCAGTAGAACGGAAATTCTCCAAAATTTTAACTCTTCCACCGTTGGTTCCTTCGATAAACGGCGAGCGCATGGGTGCGATGCCCATATATCCCGACCCACGGGCTGGGAAGTCAACTGGACGATGATATTGACGTCGCCCGACTGCAAAGCGGCGCGCCAGGTGGGCTTGATCGACTCCCAGTGCCAACAACCGCCCGCCAACTCGCCGCTTTCGGCGGCTGAGCTGCCCAAGGTGCCCTTGGCGCTCGATCTGGTCAATAGCGACGAGGCGCGTAAACTAATCACCGCCGCGGTTCAGACGACTGCGCCGATCACGCGCCTGTACGCGGTTCCGCCCGGCACTCCGAAAGACCGCGTAAAAATTCTCCAAACATCTTTTACGGCAACCATGAAGGATCCGGATTTCTTAGCCGACGCCAAAAAATCCAATTTAGAGATCAATCCCACCAGCGGCGAGGACACGGGAAAGGCTATCAATAGCCTCTTCCAGCTGGAACCGGGCTTGGTCGCGAAGATGAAATCCATACTCCTCGGCGACTGAGTCATCGGCGCAAGGCGTGGTCGCTATGGTATGAGTCCCCCATGTAGGGAAGCTTTACTCCTCTCGGGGGGCTTTAAAGATCACGTATTATCCTTAAATTCTGCTAAAAGCCCCCAATTCACGAAAATTCGGGATGAAGAAAACCATCAACCAAGCTCCGATCGTGCGTTATAGAGTTTCTGTGCGCTACGTACTTTTTTCCTGTTTTTGGAATACACGACTTTTCATGGAAGAAATTGACGCGGTTTGTGTTCGGACGATTAGACCGTCCGATGCGAGTAGGTCTCCCGCGTCTAGCACTCTGCGGGAGATCTCAAATCTTGACCGAATTTCTTGCTTTAAATTTCGGTCGCTTGAATAATCTTATAGCGGGGCCGACCAATTCCGACTTACTTGCCAAAAAATCCCTTGAGTCCCGTCGCGCCTTCCTTGGCTGCCCCGCCAATCGCGCCTGCCGCTTCGCCTTTCGCCTTGTCTAATAGACCACCGATGTCGGTCGTGGCGGCGGCGCGCGCGGCTCCCTGACCGATTGCGGCCACCACCTGCTCGGCTACTTCCGCCGCCGTGGCGCCGCCGGTCTTCTTGCCGATGCCCGTTAGATGGATATCCGGCAGTGAAGTGCTTGCCGTTTTACCTTGGAGTTCCGTAGCGCTCACATTCACTTTTCCGTTGCGAATATAGAGATGTTCGATAACGAGTTTTTTGCCCGCTTCGTCCGTCTTTTTTTCCGCCGCTTTGCCTTGCGCGCTATACGCATCGACGTTTTGCTTGAGGGCGTCGAGATTACTTCCCTTTAGACCGAACTCATAGGTGACTTCGGGGGCGGTGATAGAAATTTCTTTGATGACGACCGGATCCTTTGTGACGGTGCCGACGTCGAGCTCAAGGCCGATTTCACCGAGGCTCAGGGCCCGCTCGCTTTTGAAGCCAGGCGGATTCCCCACCGCCAGGCCCCGCAGGGCGCCCTTACCGGAAGTCAGTTCGATCTCGACGTCGTTAAGTCGCACCGTAGCCTGGGTCATGTCCGAACCAAACTTTTCAACCGCTGCTTTGACGATGGAATCGAGCGAAGACAAGAGAAAATAGAGTCCAATCGCGACAAGAATCAAAATGCCCAGGACCACTCCGCTACCAATATAAAGCCATCGTTTCATCGCTGGACCTCCTTTAACGTAGCTGGAGCAAGAAATGATGGTGCCAGGGTTGTCTCCATCGTTCAGGCGGTTGCTAAAAAAACCTTCCGTTCACCCTTCGAGGCCCTCAGGATGAACGGAGGCACGGTTGAACCCGGATTCCGCAGTTAAACTGAGGAGCCCGGAAGCGAGGTGGAACCCTGGAGTAGCGAAGGCGTCCCGACTGTGAAATTTCAAAGTCATTTCGCATTTACGCACTTCGCTGTCACGAGCTTTAACGCTCCATCCAAGCATGCTGGTCGATGTTTGCTCAGAGGCAGAAACCGATCGACTTTGCTACGGAAGGGATCCGCCTCGTGCTTCCTGCTGAACGCAACTGCGGAATCCGGGTTGAAATCACGGAATTTTTCCGTTCGTGCTGAGGCGCTCGAAGCACGAAACCCATCTTCAGCAACCCGCTAGTGCGCTGGTTCGCAATTATCACTCCGAGACATCCACAAATACTCCGTCCGGACTGGAGAACTGGTGTTGGCCGTGGCGGCAGGAAGCGATCAAGGCGACGCGGCGTTCGCCTTCGCTGGGTTCGCTGACGATGCGCTCGCGCATCTCGGGGTTCAATTCGCGCAAGGCGGCTAGATCTTTCTTGAAGGTTTCAATGTTTTCGACTTTGAAACCCAAATGCTCCCACCCCGGCCGGTCGATGCCCGCGCCTTCGAAGTCGGACATTTTCCACGGCGCAATGATCAACGTCACTTTGCCGTCGGTAAGATAGAAGTTGGGATCTTCCAGCGCCTTCTCCGCCTCCCGCAAATCGAATGTGTCGCGGTAGAACGCGGCGATAACGGCCGGGTTCATCACCCGCAGCTTGATGTGGTGAATGCGCCGCGGCTGCTCCGCCTGCGCCGATCCAAGTCGAACCGAGTACACATCTCTGCGATTCGACATGCCTTCCTGCGTCAAGTCGAAATAGTTTCCTTCCGGATCATGGGCGCCGTAGGTCGCGAAGGGCCGGTTCGACGGCCGCTTTAGCACCGCTATGTCCGGATAGTTTTTCTTAATCCGGCGAATCGCTTCGTCGACATCATCGACATCGACGCCGAAATGATGCAGGCCCGGAACATAGCCCGGTTTCCGTCCAATCACAGTGACGCCGACGTACCCGTCGCTGATGCTCACAGCATAGTTTGTCTGGATCGCTTTTTCTTCTTCGGCGGAACCGGGCTTGGACCGCTTCATGCCGAGCACGGCCTCGTAGAATTTGGCCTCGCGTACGAAGTTCTCACTGACGATTGCCGCGTGTTGGATTTTGGTAAGCATAAACCTCCCTGCGGTCGGCTTTGTTCAAAACGTTCAAGCCGTTCAAATAGTTCCAATCGTTGAAGACAATTGAATCGTTCAAACCGTGAGACGAACGTCGCGAACTTAGAACCTCCGAAACGACTTGAACGTTTTGAACTATTTGAACGATTTGAACGCGAATTATTTCCGAATAATTCGCGAGAAGAACCCTTCCTTCTCCAGCTCGTCTAAAACACTCTCGTCAAGATACTTGCCGAGATTCGTAGCCACTTTCGGATTTTCTGTCGCGATCAAATCCAGTGTGTTGCGCATCCCGTTCTGGGAGACCCGCGGTGGATAAGAAAACTTCGGAGCAAAGTATTGATAGGTCTCCTCAAGCGCTTTCGGATTATTTTGCTTCAGTCTGCGTTTGTAAACCGCGTGGGCTTTTTCTTTATCGGTTATAAACTGGTGAGTCGCCTCGGCGTAGGCTTTCATGAACCGCTTAACCGTATCCCGTTTTTGCTCTAGAAAAGACCGGCGCACTGCGACCGCGGTGATCGGATAGTCGGCGGACTTCAGTTCATTGAAATCACTCAACACCTTCATACCCATCCGGTTTGCCTCGCTGATCTCCGGGTAAGACAGCAGCGTGGCGTCCAGCGAGTTCGCGGCCAGCGCAACCAGCCGGTTTGCCGCCCCGCCGCTTTGCAGAATCGTTACCGATTGCCGGGGTATATTCCACTCTTTAAGCAGGAGCGTCATGGCCAGATCGTGGGCGCTGCCGAAACCAACGATGCCGATTTTCTTGCCCGCCAGGTCCGCGGGTTTGCGAATCTCTTTTTGCGTGACAAAACTAAAAGGAAACTTGTTGAGTGACGCGCCCACCAGCACGACATCAGCGCCCCCCGTGATCGCGCGGATCGAACCTGCGGCATCGACATGCCCGAAGTGGATGCTGTCGCTGACCAGCGCCTGAATCTGGCGAATCGAACCGGGAAGCATCACCACCTCGCCGTCAAGACCGTATTTATTGAGCAAGCCGAGGTCTTTGACCGCCCACATGGAGGCCTGGAATCCCGCGAAGCCGGCGTACCCGATCATGTAACGCTCCTGGGCAACGGCGCCAAGGGGCATTACCAGCAGCAAAAACCCCAAGTAATAAGTCGATTTGCCTGGGAATCTCATAATGCCTCCCTTCGGTCGGCTTTGTTCAAAACGTTCAAGCAGTTCAAGTCGTTCAAACCGTTGAGGCTCCAATCAATTGAACCTCCGAAACGGCTTGATCGTTTTAAACGCTCGCGGTTACTTCCCAGTAAACCGCTTAAAGAACCCTTCCTTCTCCAGCTCGTCGAGTATGCTCTCGTCGAGATACCTTTGCAGATTCGCGTCTACTTTGGCATCTTCTTTAGCGATCATCTCAATGGTGTTGCGCAATCCGTTTTGTGAAACTCGAGTCGGAAAAGAAAACTGCGGCGCAAAATACCGGTAGGTCTCCTCCAACGCTGTCGGGTTGTCCTGCTTCAACCTGTTCCTGAAAATCGCCATCCCCTTCTCTTTGTCGCTCATGAATTGATACGTGCCTTCGGCGTAGGCTTGCAAGAAACGCTTCACAACACCGCGATTATTCTGCAAGAACGAGCGCCGCACGGCGACAGCGCTCATGGGGTAATCGGCCGATTTGAAATCGTTCAGGTTGCCCAGCTCATTCATACCCAAGCGTAAGGACTCCCCCAGCTCCGGATGAGAAAGCACGGTTGCGTCAAGGGCTTTCGCGATCATAGCCACGAGCCGATTCGCGCCTCCCCCCGCCTGCAGCACCGTGACCTTCTCGCGCGGGATCTTCCACTCTCGGAGCAGCAGTGTAACGGCCAGATCGTTGGCGCCGCCAAATCCCACGATGCCGATCTTTTTGCCGATCAGATCCGCCGGTTTGCGAATTTCCTTTTGTGTCACAAGACTAAACGGAAACTTGTTCAGTGATCCTCCAACCAGCATCATATCCGCTCCCCGCATTACGGCTCGAATGTAACCCGCGGCGTCGACATGCGCGAAATGGATGCTCTCGCCTACCAGCGCCTGTATCTGGCGCGTTGTCCCGGGAACCAACACCGCTTCGCCATCGAGGCCATATTTTTTGAGCAAGCCGAGGTCCTTCGCCGCCCACATGGACACCTGGAAGCCGGCGAAGCCGGCATAACCGAGCAGGTAGTGGTTCTGGGCGGCGGAGTTAATAGGCGAAACCAACAAAAAAGCCGCCACATAGATCCATTTACTTGGCAATTTCATCAATGCCTCCCTGGGATCGACTTCGTTCAAAACGTTCAAACCGTCCCGGAGGTTCTAACTTCGGTGAGTTCGTCTAACCGCTGGAACGATTCAATTGTCTTCAACGATTGGAACTATTTGAACGATTGGAACGTTTGGAACACAAATCATTTACCCGCGAGTCTCCGGACATACTCTTTCCAGTCCACAGAGCGGTCGATGACTTCGGATATCACCATGAGCTGCGGAAACCGGTTAGTCGCCGGCTCCGTCATCACATGTTGGGGACGGCGGTTCTCTTGAACGTCTTTGATCGCCTTCAAGATTAACTTGCGCGCGGCGATGATGGCTTTGTCGGAGGACACGGGATTCTCCTGCGTGCGATCCTGGACGGCCCCCTGGCTTTCCGTGGCGAAGGCATCGTGAGCCTGGAAATTAAATCCCATGCCGGTGAAACTTTTCGCCGCCATCGACGCGCGGTCCTGTTGGTAACGGTTAACTTCGCTGCGCGTCAAGCGGTAATCCGGCGCGATGTCGGCCCGGTTCTTATCGCGCAATTCCTGCGTGATGGCCCGCTCCCGGTTGAACATAAAAATATACTTCCAATGAGTCTGATCATCGATGGGCACATGCCAGTGGACAGCATACCCTTCGCCAACCGTTGAACCGCCAAAGGCGGATAAGTTCGGCATGATGAAATTGGTGATCCGCAAATAGCGTCTGCCCGCTTCGGCGTCGCGCAAGGTGCAGATTCGCAGACCGTAGTCCATCACCTCCACTTCGATGGTCGGCGCGAGGTCTCTGCGCAGGAGCGTATTGTCGGTCTCCCCGCTGCCGCCGACAATCCGCTGTAGCGGTGGCCGGGCTTCCGATAGATGCTGATGCAAGAAAGACAGGTGCACCGGATCGATGTTGCCTTCGTTCCCCTGGAGGAAGTTGCAGGTATAAAAAGCCTTGGTGACACTCCGCTGTTCCTCCGGCACATTGAGAAATTCATAGTTGGGCAGTAGCGGCGCATCGCCCGGCCCCATATAAGTAAAAATCACGCCGCCTGCTTCCTGGCACGGATAAGCGCGATGTTTTATTGCATGGCGGTGGGCGCCGCCGTCCGGCTCGCCGGGCTGTTCCAGCACGCGACCGCAAACATCGTAGAGCCAACCATGATAGAGACAACGCAGGCCGCCGTGTTCAACGCGCCCGTAGCTCAAATCGGTGCCGCGGTGCGCGCAGTGAAGTCCGATGAGTCCCACGCGGCCCTGGTCGTCGCGAAAAAGCGCCAGTTCTTCGCCGAGTATGCGGACCTTCAGCGGCGCGCCCCCGCTGGGAAGTTCTTCACCGAGCGCAACCGGCTGCCAATAGCGCCGCATCATCTCACCGCACGGCGTGCGCGGCCCTGTCTGGGTAAGAAGATTGTTCTCCTCTTGCGTGATCATCGTGCAAGGACCTCGATTAAGATCGGTTTACAAGTGACTCATATGATTTAACGGGGACTTAAACAAGCATCGGCGGTGGCAAAAAACGTTTCCGATCCTTCCCGTTCAGGAGAGCGAGTTCACCCTCGCCCGCTTTGCGTCGCTTTGCGGGAGAGGGCAGGGGGGTGAGGGTCCCATGCGTCTTGCCCCCTCTCCGCCACGAAGACGCGGTGGAGAGGGAATAATTAATCTCAGTTGAGCACATAATGTACTAATGAGTTCGTTATTTAGAGACTATGTCGCTAGTGTGCGACCGAGAGGCGAGCCCTTCCGATCGCGGTCAATGGTTCTCTGCCTTGCCGGCCACCACCCCGTCCTCTCCATAAGTGGAAATGCCCGCCGGCAGGGCCTGAAAACAACCTTTGCGCTCCTGTGCCCGCGCTCTCCAGGTCTCACCCCTCGGTCGCTGTTTGGTTACTCAATTGTGGACTCCTTAATAAGTTAAACAAATGCCGCCTGTGCCTGCTTCATCCTTCGCCCCAAACATCGGCTGCGACCTGGCGGATGAGATCGAATTTGCGCCACTGGTCCTCTTCCGACAGAAGATTGCCGACGATGTTGGATGAAAAGCCGCACTGCGGGCTCAGCGCCAATTGCTCCAGCGGCAAATAACGCGCGGCCTCGTCAATTTTGCGCTTCAATTCATCCGGACTTTCCAGCGCCGGGACCTTTGTGCTGACGAGACCGAGCACGACTATTTTGTCCTTGGGCACGAAGCGCAGGGGCTCAAAGCCACCGGCTCGCTCCGAATCGTATTCGAGTAGAAAGCGCTGATGTTTAAGCGTATTGAATAGACGCTCGGAGATAGCCTCGTAACTGCCTTCGCGGTGCCACATGCTGCGCACGTTGCCGCGACACAGATGGATACCGAATGTCACGTCATTGATCCCGCCGATAATCGCGTTGTCCGCCATCATGGAGCGTTCCATCCTCGCTGCCGGGTCCGTCCCCGCGGCGCGCATCTTTTCCAGAGATTGCGCGTCGACGTAGGACGTATAGCTCGGCGCGTCGATTTGTATGTAGGGACAACCCGCGTCGGCCAACTGGGTGACGAGCCGCCGGCAAATGGACACGACGTCGGCGAGGTATTCCTCCATATCGACATATACCCCGGAGGAGTTCTGTCGCTCGAAATTTTCACAAATCCGGTCGGGCGAAATCAGCGAAACTTTTACCGGCTTCATCGTAAGCTTGGCCGTGAAGCGCCACTCTTTAAGCGGCTGATTCTCGTTCAGGCGCAGCCGCCGGGTGATGGGCCGCCAGTACTGGAGTTTTGGATCGGTTATGGCCGAGTCGGGCTGCCAGCGCTGCAAGGCGTGTCCGCCCAGCGTGCGGTTTTCCTGGAATTGCAGCGTGTGTTTTTCGGAGACGAATCCGGACACCGATTCGACGAAGCTATCCTGAAAATTGAGCCGGCGATATTCGCCGTCGGTCAAGACCGGCAAGTGGTGCGCCTCCTGCTGCACAACCAAAGCGTGAATCGCCTCGTCCTGTGCTTCGCGCAGGGCGACATCGCTGGCCGCGCCGCGCCCATGCCGGCCATAAACATTCTTCAGTTTTTTGGGGCGCAGGAGGCTGCCCACCTGATCGACCCGCAGTTTGGTAACAGCCGCTTGGTCCGCCATTGACAGCATCCTCCTTCCTTAGCGCCGCGCTCACTTCCACAGTTCGGCAAGAAAGCCCGACCGTTTTATTTCGTCCACGTAGCTGTTGTCGTAATAGGCGGATAGCGGCGTACTGTTCGCCGCCTTGGCATCGATCAATTTCCACTGCGCTGATTGCTGCACGATGGGTTGGATCGATCCCGGCGTCACCGTGGGATCCTTGACGAAAATATCGAGAGCGAAGCGGTAGCTCTGGTCCAGAACTTCAGCCTCCGTCTGGCGCGTGTACTTCGCCAGCGCCGCCTTGGCTTGCTTTTCGTCGCCGAACATCTGCTTGGTCCCCTCCATGGTCGCCTTAATCATACCGATAATAATCTCGCGGTTTTTCGCCGCCAATGACTTGCGTGCGACGAGGCCGTTGATTAAAAACTCGACGCCGGCCTTCTTGAAGTCC
The DNA here is from genome assembly GCA_036555515.1 of Binatia bacterium. Classification (GTDB taxonomy): domain Bacteria; phylum Desulfobacterota; class Binatia; order UBA9968; family UBA9968; genus DATACQ01. The sequence goes on along the minus strand of DATBLC010000141.1, from coordinate 52,268 downwards.
GCAGGGCTTACGATCTCGCGGTACCCGTCTTTCACCAGGCGAAAGGTATTCGGCGCGGAGGTAATCACGCCGTCGATCAATCCCTGGGAAAGACTCGTCACGCCTTGCGCCGTTGTGCCGGTCTGGACGGCGTTGACGCCGTGAAGGTTGTACAGTTTCACGATCGCTTGCAATGTAAAATGCGGGATCGCGCCGAGGCGGCTGATGCCGATTCTCTTGCCGGCAAGATCCGCGGGCGTCTTGATCTCGGGTTTCACGATCAATGATTGAATGGCGTAAGGAGTCGTGGTCGCCACTTGGACGATGTCGCCGCCCTGGAGCACATTGGTTACCAGCGGCGGACCGCCGCCCGCGCCGATGATCGCCTGACCGCCGAGCATGGCTTGAACGATCACTGGCGACGCGCCGACGTAGACCATATCAACGTCAAGGCCGTACTTCTCGAACAGGCGGGCTTCTTTGGCGATCCACCAAGGCAAGCTGGCAACCCCAATGGGCGTGTAGGGGAACGGAACCTTAGTCGCGGCCCGGCCCGAAAAGTCCGCTGCGGCCAGCAGAAACAATAGCGTAAAAGCGAGAGTCGAAAATATTCGCGCCACGAGTCTTACTTTCTTGGGCCGATTGAGAGCTTACCTCTTTTCGTTGCCGCGGCAAACCGCTCTCGAGGCGGCTAGATCTTACGCGGTGAGAGCGTCGATAAACCCTTCATCATCCAGCTCTTTCACCCAGTGGAGATCCCACAATGCGGGATTTCCGCGCGCGAACTCCGACGGGCACGCCTGGGCGAAGTGGCCGACGATGGGAATATCGGGAACCGCAGAACTTTTAATCCGGCTGCCAGCGCATGCGGCAGATAGTCATAGTGCCGTTTGGCCATTTCGCGAATGGCGCAGATCACAGGCAACCGGTCAACGTTTCTATACGCGAGCGTAACGCTCTGCATGGGTGTAGTTTATTGACACTCCTGATCTTTCATCGCTTTTGTCACTCTAGCGGCGAAATCGATGCTGGGATAAACCTTGAGGGCCTTGCCCTGCGACACATGAACGGTTCCGGCTTTTACGCCGCGCGGTTTGCTTACATGTCGAGCGCGCGTGCAATGGACTTTGGCTGCGCCGGCACCGCGTGATTTGCTGTGATAGGCGGCCACCGCCGCGGCTTGCCGTATTGTTTTTCTACTCGGCTCTTCATCCGGTTTTGCCCGCAGAATGACGTGACTGCCCGGCACGCCATCGGCGTGAAACCACCAATCGTCAGGTTGAGCAACAGTCGTGCTGAGATAATCGTTGGCGGCGTCCGTCGCGCCGACCAGCAAATCCCAGGCGCCGGGAAGTTCGTAGCGAATGATTCGCGGTTTATTCTTGCTCAAACGTCGCCTGATCGTTTCCGGCTACTTGCCGTAAAATTTCTTGAAGAAACCTTCGTCTTCCAAACTCTTGAGCAGGGAGATATCGAGAAACTCGGCGGCCTTTCGTCCCTTGAGGTGAGCGTAACTGTGGCTGAGATCCTCGATATCGTTTTGAATCGCTTCTTCCTTGGGAAAGGGCCGCGCCGGAATGGAGCCGAGCAGATAATTCTTGTGCATCGATTCCAACATTTTGGCGTCTTCGACCTTCAGATACTTCCGATAAACACGGTAGGCTTGTTCCTTGTGCGTCCGGCCGATGTAGATCCCCTCGCTGATGGCCATGAGAAAAGCTTTGAGTTGCCGCGGTTTTTGTTTTAACAACTGGCGGTTGGTCGCAATGTCGCTGCCGGTGGTGTACACGCCGGCTTCATAGACATCGGCGAGCACCGAAAACTTCATGCCGCGCGCCTCCAGCTGAAGCAAATTATCTTCCGTGCCCAACGTCGCATCGATCTTGCCTTGCACAAGCATAATCATGCGGCGGTCGGATTCGCTGATGCCCGTGGGAAGCAATGTGACATCTTTCCCGGGCGTCAAGCCGAGCTTCGGAAGAAGCCGCTGCAGCGCGAAATCCGTGCCCGCGCCGATCCGGCTCGATCCGATGATTTTTCCTTTCAGTCCCTGGACGCTGGTGATAGAAGGGTGAGCGATTAGTTTGTACGCGATATGTCCCAGACTGGCGATAATGACCAGCGGCGCGCCGCGCGCAGCGGCGCCGACCGCCGACGAACCGGAGGCGGCGATGATATCGACGCTGCCGCCGAGCAATGCGTTCACCGAGGTCACGCCGGAAGCGATGTAAACCAGATTGCCGTCCAAACCGTATTTTTCGAAAAGCCCCAGGTCCTTGGCAATCCAGAGCGGCGCGCGCGTACCGGACACCGATGCGAAAGAGATCGTGAAGGAGTCAAGTTTTTTGTCCTGCGCGTGGCCATTGATCGTCGCGATGGTTAGCCAAAGTACTATTAAGAATATAAAGACGATCACATCACATTTACGCCACGGTGCGTCTTGAGCCTTAATAATGATTTTGAAAAACATCAGTAGTGCTCGCCTTCCTTCAACGTGCGAAGCTCGGCGCGAATTCGCGCCTTCGATTTTACCTGGTGTTTGTACAGGAGAAACGGCCACGCCCGATAAGGATTCTCCAGCCGCGCGTTATTTCGGCCGGTGCCCGCATCAGCCATCGGTTTCAGTTGCGTGATGCTCATCATCAAAAGCTGATCCTGGCACGCGCGCTCGAGTTGAATCGCCGAGATGCATGCGCCTTCGATACCGGGGCCGCACACCACCACACCATGCCCGCGCAGAAACGTCGCATAGTGCGGTCCCAAGTTATCGACCATGCGGCGCGCCAGTTCAAAGTCATTGATTCCTTTGCTTACCGGAAACACCGGCACACCGTCGGCGAAGATGCGCGCTTCGCGATTGAAGGGAATCAGACCCTGGTCGAGTAAGCCGACGAGAATCGAATAGCGCGCGTGGCAGTGAATTACGCTGCCGATATCGGGCCGCGCGCGGTAAACCGCCGCATGAATCGGCGTCTCGGAGGGAATCGGCCCTTGGCCGGAGATCCGCTTGCCGTCGAAGTTCACCGTGCAGATGTCTTTCGGATCGGCGAGCACACCGGCAAAACGCGGATTGATAAGAAACGTTTCCGTCCCCGGAATCCGCGCGCTCAAATGACCCGAGCCGCTGAGCACGCCTTCGCCGGTGATGACTCGAATGCCTTCGACCAGCCGCCGCTTGAGATTTTGGATGTTTCTACGGAGTTTGTCCTGAGCGGGATCGCAGGGCTCAGCAAGGGTTGTTAATCTCCCTACCACGATAACCGGCTTAGTAACACGCGGTTAACCCACCGTCAACGAATTTGGTTAGTAGTTCAATTGATTTTACCGATTCGCTCTCGGATTAGATTCGATTGGCCCCCACCGGTTTCCTCCCCGCATCGCGGGCAGTGTATCAAGGAGGGGTTGAACCCGGATTCCGCAGTTGCGCTCGACAGGAAGCGCGAGGCGCAACCCTTCCGTAGCAAAGTCGATGGGTTTCTGCCTCTGAGCATACATCGAGCAATGGTGCTTCGACAGAACGTTAAAGCTCGTAACGACGAAGTGCAAAAGCGCAAAATGACTTTGAAATTTTACAGGTGGACGCCTTCGCTACTCCAGGGTTCCACCTCGCTTGCCCTCTCCTCAGTCCAACTGCAGAATCCGAGTTGAACAGCTGGAATGGTTGGAACGATTTGAACGGGCTGGCCGATTTGCAGTCTTGTTCGCCCGGGGAATTCTGTAGTAGAGTCAGCGACATTCCAGAAGGAGGTAAATCCTATGGCGTCGATTCTATATCTTGGAACGGATGAGGGCGTCGTCACGTTAAAAAGCGAAGACGGCCGCGCTTGGAAAATAGAAAACCACGGGCTTAAGGACTGGGAAGTGCCGGAAGTCGCGGTGTCGCCGGTTGCGCCGAACAAAGTTTTCGCCGGCACCCGAGGCGACGGCGTCTGGCTTAGCGAAGACTTCGGTGCCACCTGGAAAAAACCGAGCTATGGTAAGCGCGGCCCTGGCAAGGTGCGTTGCCTCAGCTTCGATCCCATCCATCCCAACACGCTCTATGCGGGCACCGAGCCCATCGACGTTTTCATCAGCCACGATGGCGCTAAGAGCTGGGACCGGCTCGATTCCGTATGGAACATTCCATGGGTTTCCACCATCACCTATCCGGTCGCCGTCGTGGAACCGCACGTGCGCGATATCACCATCGACCCCAAAGATCCGCAGACCATGTACATCGCGCTGCAAGTCGGCTATATGCTCAAAACCACCGACGGCGGCAAAAACTGGGAACTGCTCAACAAGAATCTCGACTGCGACGTGCACACCATCGTGTTGCATCCGGAGGATAGCAACAGGATCTTTATCGCCACTGGCGGGCACGACTGCCGGGCGGGAAAAGCGCCGGGGCGCGCCTTATATTCAAGCGAAGACGGCGGCAAGAATTGGGCGCCGATGGCTGCCGAATTCAAGGAAGAATACTCGGTGCCGCTGACCATCCACCCGAAGAAGTCCAATGTGATTTACTCCGCGGTGGCCAACGGCCAGCCCGGCCAATGGAGAAAGCGTTCGAGCGGCGCCGAAGCGTTTTTAATTCAATCCACCGACAGCGGCAAGAGCTGGAAGAAGCTTGACAATGCAGTTTCACAAGCCAACCAAAGCTTCGTGGAAGCCTTTGCCTTCGAGCCGTCCAATCCTGACCGGATGTTCGCCGCCCAGCGCAACGGCAGTTTGTTCGGCAGCGAAGACAGCGGCGCGAGCTGGTTCAAAATCGATGCGAAAGCACCCGAGCTTACCGACATGAAGGCGGCCCACGCGTAGCAAAGAAACAGTTCCTAGTTTCTGGTTCCTGACTTATGGTTTCGATTTGGAGGTTGGGAACCAGAAACTTGGAACTAGAACCAGAAAATAGATTTATGGCCAATCTAGTCGGCTGCGTGGCTATGTCACACGCTCCACAATTGATGCTCGATCCTGGGAATTGGCATCTGTTGCAAAATCGCCAGAGTGAGAACCTGCCGGACAAGCCGGGGCTTGAAAATGAAACCGACGACGTCAAGTGGACCAAATGGCACGGCTGCATGTCCGCCATCGAGAAGCTGCGCCGGCGCATCGAGGCCTTACGGCCGGATGTTTTGATCGTCGTAGGCGACGACCAGCATGAAAATCTCGTCGACGACAACATGCCGCCGTTTACGATTTACATGGGCGAGGAAGCGGAAGCGAGCGTGAGCCTGCGCTATCTCAAGCAGCCGCGATCGGCAAACCGCACGAAGTACCGAGTCGATGCCAGGATGGCCGAGGCCTTGCTCACCGGACTCATGGATCACGGTTTCGATCCGTCTTATTCTAAAAAAACCCGTTACGACGGCGGTCTTGGCCACGCATTCGCCCGGGTGCTCAAGTTTCTCGTGCCCGATGCGAATTGTCGCGTGATCCCGGTAATGGTTAATACCTACTATCCACCGGCGCCGTCGGCTAAGCGCTGCCTGCAATTCGGAAAAGCGCTGGCATCGGTCATCCGCCAATATCCGAGCGACGGCCGCGTCGTCATCGCCGCCTCCGGTGGTCTGAGCCACACAAAGATCGACGAGTCATTGGACGCCGGCTTTCTCAAGGCACTGCAAAGCAATGATACGGCTTACATGAGCGCGATGCCCTCGTCGGTGTTTCGCGAAGGCACATCGGAAATTTTAAACTGGATCGTCATCGCCGGCGCGGCGGATAGCCAAGGACAGGTTGTCGACTACCTTCCACTCTATCGCACCCGGACTGGCGTCGGCTGCGCCATGGGTTTTGCGTATTGGGAAATGAGCTGACGCCGAGTTCGAGTATCACTGGACGTTGTTGAGATTATCGACCGTAAACCGCCAATCCTCGTTTCGTCGTTCCCGCGCACGCGGGAATCCAGTCTTTCGTGCTAATCTTTATAGAACGAACCTGGATGCCCGCCGCAGCCTGCCCTCGACCCCGATCGGGGTCGGGCATGACGCATCGGCCCACGCACATTTGACATAGAACACTCTCCTTATGATCAACGAATTCACCGGCTCCGACAAACAACCATCCGGTAAACTCGCCGCGCTGCATTACCGCGATTTTCGCCTGTTTTGGACCGGCCATTTAATTTCCAACATCGGCACCTGGATGCAGATGACGGCGACGAACTGGCTCCTATACCAGCTCACCGGCTCAGCCGTCCTGCTCGGTTTGAATGGAATCTTTCGCGCGGTTCCAGCCATCGGCCTCGGTGTCATCAGTGGCACCTTCGCCGACCGTTACGACCGCCGTAGAGTCATGCTTTGCACCGAAATCGCCTCCGGACTATTGGCACTTAGTCTAGGCATTCTCGATCATTCCGGCCGGATCGAACCGTGGCACATCTACATGTTCACGTTTCTCAATGCCTCGGTGGGATCCTTCGACGGGCCGGCGCGCCAGGCGCTGTTTCCAAATCTAGTGCCGCGCGCCGCGCTGCCCAATGCGGTAGCGCTGAACTCTTTGTTGTGGAAGGGATCGGCACTCGTGGGACCTTTTCTCGCCGGCATCGCGATCAGTTGGATGGGAACCGCGGGCGCGTTTTACGCCAATGCGGCAAGCTATATCTTCGTCGTGGTCGCCATATTAATGATGCGCGTAACTTCGAAGAGTAACCCCAAGCGGCCTAGCCTGCTCAGCGAAACCACCGAGGGCTTTTCCTACATCACCTCTCGGCCCGTCGTTCTCGGCGTGATGGCCATGGAAGCGATGGCGTCCATCTTCGGTCTGAACCATACGGTGCTCACCATCTTCGCCAGTGACGTCCTGCGCGTCGGCGCCCACGGCTTCGGACTTCTCCAATCCGCGCGTGGCCTCGGCGCCGTCATCGGCTCCAGCGTTTACATCGGTATCGGCCAACGCCCCTGTCAAGGCAATATTCTTTTTATCTCGGCGATTTTTTATGGCGGAGCTTTTGCCCTCTTCGGTATTTCGCCGTCGTTCCTGTTGTCGCTTTTGCTCATGGGATTCGTCGGTGCGGCCGATACTATCTGGGGCGCATCGCGCGGGACGATTCTTCAGATGACCACACCCGATGGTTTTCGCGGCCGGGTGATGGGAGTCTTTCAATTGAGCAACCGCGGGCTCCATCCGCTGGGGCAAGTTCAATCCGGCGTGCTTATACCGTTGATCGGGGCGCCAGCGGCGACGGTCTTGGGCGGGTTGTTGGTATCGGCAGTCACTTTGATCACGACGTGGAAAGTTCCGGCGATACGGACATTTCGTTAAACCCGGGTTCTGCAGTTATTAAGGAGTCCACCCGCGATTGAATGCTCTTGAGGAGTTCATAAGCATTTAGACAACTTCGAATCGGCAAGCACCAAGGGACAAGTCCTTGCAAGCGCGGGCAATAGGCCTGTGCCTCGTCGGCCGCCACCCGGTCCACTCCACGGGTGGTAATTCCAACGGCACGGGCCAGAACCATTCCTTTGCGTTCGAGTGCCCACGCTTTCCACGACTCGCCCCTTGGTCGGCGTATGTCACTAACCAATGAACTCATTAGTGAATCTGCGATGTGAAATTTGCCATTTCAGATTCGCCGCGGAGAAGATTAACTTTGCTGCGGCCAGAGGGAAATGCCTTCGGACTTGAGCTCGAGAAACACCTTTTCACCCGCTTTTAATTGCTGCGATGCGGGGGAAACCAATACGCGGGTCTCGGAGCCAAGCGCCACGGTATACTCGTAACGATCGCCCAGGAAGTGGACGGCCTGTAAATTCGCCTGGATCATGTTCGTCCGTCCCTCCGGTAAGCTCCCCCACAATGCAACTTGCTCGGGGCGAATAGCGACCATCACGGTCTGCCCGACGGCTGGGGAACCGTTGCCAACGGAGACAGCGCTGCCGCGCTGGATGACGAGCGGAGTAGCCCCATGCTGCGGAATCTCGACGTTGATCAGTTGATCGGTGGCACTGTGGACTTTACCTGGGAGCAACAATGTCTTCCCCAGAAAATCGCGCACGAACGGGGTCGCGGGATGATAGTAAACTTCTGTCGGGGTGCCGACCTGTTCGAGCACGCCGAATTTCATGATGGCGATCCGATCGGACAAACTCAACGCTTCGATTTGATCGTGGGTGACGAAAATCACGGTGACATTGACGCGCTGCTGCAAAGCTTTTAATTCCCGGCGCATCTCCTCGCGCAGTTGCGCGTCGAGATTGCTCAGCGGTTCGTCCAACAACAACACTTTTGGCGAGAATACCAACGCCCGGGCGAGCGCCACCCGCTGCTGTTGCCCGCCGCTCAATGCCGGCGCCGGCCGCTCCTCCAAACCCGCCAATCCCACGAGCCCAAGCACCTCAGCGACTTTCTTCTCTGCGGCGCTTCCCCTGATGCCGCGCAGTTTCAGCGGGTAAACGACATTTTCGAATACGGTCATGTGCGGCCAGAGCGCATAGGACTGGAAGACCATGCCCATGTCGCGCTTTTCCGGTTTGATAAAAATATTCTTGCCGCGGGAAACCAGGCATTGATCGCCCAGATGGATCTCACCGCCGTCGGGTTTTTCCAGGCCTCCGACCATGCGCAGCGTCGTAGTCTTGCCGCAACCGCTGGACCCGAGAAGCGTGAAGAATTCCCCTTCGGCGATCTGAAGGTTAATGCGATCGACGGCGACCACGCGATCAAAGGTTTTGTAAAGATTTTGAATGCGCAAAAAACTCACGTGCCACACCCTTGCCAGGCGCCCGATGAAAAGTCAAATCCAATCGATGTCGAGAATTGAAGACCCGCTTCCATTCTCGATCCTCGGCGATTACTTCAACATCCGTCGCTTGATCGTATTCAATCCGCTCGAATCCCGACCTTGAGACCGAACGATCTGGCAACGACCGCGAGGCCGAGCGTCAACAACGTAATCAGAATGATGGTAATACTGGCAACTTCACGATATCCCGCCGCGACTTGATCGAGAGCGAGCAGGGATAGAGTTCGAGTTTCTGACGTTGCGAGCAGGATGATCGCGGAATTGTGCTGGGCTGCAAACATGAATTTGATCACCCCTACCAAAACCATAGTTTGCGCCATCAATGGAAACACAATGCGAAAGTAGGTACGCCAAAACCCCGCCCCCGACATGCGCGACGATTCTTCGAGTTCTTTACCGAGCTGCACGAAGTTTGCTTTTAGAATCTGCGTGGAAAGCGTGATACCGCCGAGCACTTGAGCGATCACGAGAAGCACGATTGTACCATAAAAAGGGCGAAAGAACGGCGTACCGAGAAACATCCACAAAAGCCCTAACCCGGAGAGCACCCCCGGTATCGCCGATGGCAGCCAGCAAATCGAATCCAGCACCGACCGACCCGGAAGTCTCGTCCGCACTAGGACGTATCCGATCAAAGAGAAGACCAGCGCGCCGATGATTCCGGCGCTGACGGCGACCATCAGTGTGTTCTCTAGCCCTTGCACAATGCGCGAGTCGCCGAGGGCCATGGTCCAGTATTCCAACGTCCAGGTTTTCGGCAAATTGAAAAAACCGAAACGGGTCATAAAACTTCCGCCCAATACGCTCAGCAGCGGAACAACATCCAGGATAAACACCACCAGCGCGACCAGGGCGGTGGCGGGGTAACGCCAGATTCCGAGATCGATGATCTTGGGTTTGAATTGGCCCGTCACAGTAGTGAACTGCCGGCGCGTTATCAATCGGCGTTGGAGGGGAATAAAGCCCGCGAGAAAGAGCAGAATGATGCTGCCCAGTGCCGCAGCCTGATTCACCAACGGCGGCTCCTGCCGCGCCAAATCGACGATCTTCGTCGAATAAACATAAAATCCCCAGGGTACGCCGAGCAGCAGCTCGATTTCGAAACTGCTGAAAATTCGGATCACGCTGAGCAAAAAAACCACCACGATCACGGGAGTCATGGCCGGCACGGTAATGCGGAGCATGGTTGTTAGCGCATTGGCTCCAGACATCCGGCTCGCTTCTTCCATCGACGCATCCATCCTGCGAAAGGCCGGCGTCATCAACATGACCTTGGTCGAAATGCCGTTGGAGACGAGGTGCACCCAGATTATTCCCGCGAACGAATAGATGTCGAAATTGAGCCCGCTCAATAACGGCACTTGGCGCAGCCAGGAGTTTATGAGCCCGGTGCTGGGATCGAGCAGCAACATCCAACCGAAGGTAGTGGCCAATCCGGGAAGAAAAAATGAAATCCAGAAACCAAATTCCAGGGCGTTCTTGAACAGAATATTGGTCCTGGCGAGTAACCATGAAAGGAAGATCCCGATCGGCAGGGCAATGACTTGCAGCACGATGCCAATCTTGACGCTGTTCCATAGCGAGCGCCAAATCCCGGGTTCCTGAAACGCTGCGCGCCACGCGCCCAAACCATAGACCTCGGGCTCGGCAATGGTCGCCGTGTTAAAACTGTTGATGACGATCAGCGTCAATGGGTAGAGAACATAAAACCCCATAAAGCCGATGAGCACCGTCATCAGCGCGGTGCCGCCGTCCAACGGCGGAAGCCATGATCTTATGGCGGCTGCCGGGCCTATAGTCTGTGTCTTAGCCATGGTCAGAACCCTCTCTGAGCCAGCGCGTTTTTTATCGCGTGGGAGCGCGAAGATCAAGAGGAAAAAATAGTCTGGAAACCTGTGCCGAGACCTATTAAGCCGATTCTGATCGTCATCAATTCTCCTAACGAGTTCCAGTGGTTCCAGCCCCCGTCTCTTTCCTCCCGCGCGCTCGCGGGGGGACGAAGGCGGGAGTCGAACATCTGGAACGATTGGAACATTTGGACGGCTATTTTCCGGTACCTTCTTCCTGATTAAGCACCGGACTGTACTTCGTCGCCCCGCCTTGCCGGCGCGGGCCGGAACGGAAGCTGCCGCTATTGAGTTTGGCATCCTCCAGGCGCAGCTTGAGTAAAACGTTTTTCGCGGGATCGCGAAAGACATTTATCGGATCTTCGCCGCGCTGAATTTTTTCACACTCTTGTTTCAACAATTGGCGGTAAAGAATAATCCCTTTGTCCGAAAGCCCGAGCCTTTCCTCCGACCGGTCGGCGATCTCGCCTTGCGTCACCCACGCCGCAATGTCTTCGCCGCTGTTATTGTCGAGCAGCGACCACTCCGGTTCTCCGTCCTTGTCGACGCTTGGAACCGGCACTTCGTAGTACGGCACGACCTCCTGGGGTTCTTTGACATCGTCCCGCGCATAGCAGGTGTACCAGATATGTCGGGTGTGCGTGTCGTCAACGGGAATGCGTATTTGAAACGTGGGTCGCTGCGTACTGCCGCTCAGCAAAATGTTGGGAAAAAGCACCGGATGGCCCACCTTCCAGTCTTCATTGTCTTCGGTTTCGCCCTCGAGCAAGCGGTTTTTGATAATGCCGTGCTCAAACACTCGGAACGCGATCTTCTGGTGCTTGACCGGACTGCCTTTGACTTCATTGCGCCCAAGCCGTTCCTGAACATAATTAAAAAAATGTTGGTGCAGCCATTCGACATGAACGGGGTCGAGGGAATTTTCCATGATTTGTAGCCAGTTGCACGGAATCACGGCCGAGCCGATGTCGCGCAAGACACCCTCACGAACGAATAATTCCCAGCGCGGCAAGAGCGGCGCAGGTTGGGGACCCAGGTAGGCGAAAATCAATCCGCCGAGCTCCTGAACGGGGTAAGCCGGAATGGCGACGCGGTCTTTAAACGTGCTGTTCGGATCTTCCGCCTGTTCGTAAGGCTGCTCCAAACATTTTCCATCCCGGCCATAAAGCCAGCCGTGATAGGCGCAGCGCAGTCCTTCGTTTTGCGGTATGCCGAAAGCCATCGCCATGCGCCGGTGCGCGCATTGTGATCCGACCAGTCCGGGCCGACCCTGCTGGTCGCGAAAAAGCACCAAGTTTTCGCCGAGAATTTGCACCGCTTTCACCGGGCGGTTGATCAGCTCGGAGCTTGCCGCCACCGGATACCAATAGCGCCGCAGTAAATTTCCCATGGGAGTGTTCCGGCCCACCCGCGTAAAAAATTCGTTTTCCTCGCGGCTCAGCATGATGACTCCTCTGTTCCCTTCACTGCCTTTTGGTTTTCGCTTGCGCCTGGCTGATCAGCTGGGTGATGACCTTCATATCGAAATGTTCGGGATTCCACTGCGGAATGTATTTCCCGCCGGCATGAATCCGGTTGCGCGGCGGAATCTCATCCTTCGGGATATCCATTCTTAGCGAACCCTCGGCGCCCGCGTCGGTAAATTTGCCGGAGGTTTTCTGAAAATCGATTTGCCCTTCGCGCGACAGAAACCATGAAATGAAAACCTTCGCGGCATTCGGATGCGGCGCCTTGTTCATCAGAACCAGAGTCTTCGCGCGGGTTTCAATGCCGATACCTTCTTTAAACGCCGAAGGCTCAACCAAATCCACCGGCAACCCCTGGCCTTTAGCTTCGCTGATCGACTGATGCCGGCACAGACACAAACTGAACTTGCCGGTAGCGAGCCAGTCTTCTCCCTGAGGATAGCGCCTGTAAAGAGTGACATCCATTTCACTGTGAAGCCTGGTGAGGAAATCCGCTCCCAACTCGGGATGATGATAGAAGAAACGGTCCCGCGTCGCGGCGAAACCGCCGGCTTGCAGGTCAAAGACGACGATTTTCCCCTTCCACTTCGGGTTGAGCAAATCCCAATAGGACTTGAACTCATTGGGATTTACGAGCTTGGTGTTGTAGCCCACTAAATAAAGCGGCGCGGCGACATAGACGAAGATGTACTTGCCTTCGGGATCGATGAATTGGTGCTTCCCCTGCCACCACTTGGATTCATCTTCGACTTCGGGAAGGAGAAAGGCCGATGCAATTGGATCGAGCGCTTTGGCTTGATAAAGGCGGAAGGGCGACGTATTGCCCATGTTTCCGACGTCAACGAGAAACTTTCCCGCGCGCCGTTCGGCCATGATTCTGGTGACCTGTTCGCCGCCGCGGGCGGAAACGACGTTCAGCTTGATCTTCGGGAATTTCTTCTGGAACCCGCCGTGCGTAAACACTTCGCCAACTTCGCTCAGCGCGGAAAGAACGAGTTCTCCTTCCTGCTCCGCCGCGCGCACCGCGCGATTCCATTCTTGTGCCCGCTGTGAAGCCGCGTCGGCGGCCAACGCCGCGTGCGCAAGCACGCACAGAAACGTAAAAGCTACAAAAGCGATTTTGCTGGACGCGACCATGTCAACTTGGCAGCGCTCGAGCCCTCACCCGGCCTATTCAAATGACGGGAGTCGAGGCGCGAGCCATCCATCCGGATCCAAGCCGATTGGCCTGTGCCTACCGGTTTAAAGTTCAAGGTTCAATGTTCAAAGTTCAACGATTAGAAAATAAGATTCTGGGCTAAACTTTGAACCTTGGAACCTTGAACACATGAGTCACGCGACTACTTGACCGTACAACCGGGATGATAGGAACCCATCGCGCACTTCGCCCCGGCTTTTCGCATCGCCGCTTCGAAGTCGCGGTGCACCGACGGATCTTCGTCTTCGAACTCGATCTGCCCGCCGCCTTGCTTGACGCTGGTATAGGTGCTGCCTTCGCCGTCTTGCATGCGCATGAAGCGGAAACGCCAGTTGTTCCAGCGCAGCGCGAGGTAGCGCGCCGGCTTGGCGCCGGAATTGAAATGTTGGTGAAACCACTGGTCTGGAGGAACCACCACGCTGCCCGGTCCCCAGTCCACGCGGCGCATTTCCTCGCCCTCGGGCCAGAGCGTCGAATAGCCCTGGCCGCTGAGAATGATCACATGGGCGCCCGGCCCGTGGCGATGGCCCTTCTTATAGGTGCCCACGGGAAACTCCGAGATATGCGCGCCCATGGTGTTTTTGGCGAGATCGAACTTCATGTTCGTGCTGCCCTTGCCGCGCTCTTTGTAGTCGGCGAGCGTTATGGTATGCGTGTCCGAGACAAAATTCGTGGTCATAAAGAATCGTCCGAAAACCTCGCCCTTGCCGCTAAAATAACCTTCGCTGCGCGGGTCGAATCGATCGAGAAATTCCCAATCGTTGCCGAAAACAAAATCCACGTTGTGAAACAGATTGATCATGAAGCAGCAGTTGGTCACGGAAAAATACCGCGCGGTTTCGGTGCCGCTCGCGTTGAAGTGCTGGTAGCGCGAGTTAAGCGGAACGGCGAAAAGGCTTCCCGGCCCCCACTCAAAAGTGTGTTTTTTATTGCCGTCCTTTTGCCAGACGGTGGTCGCGCCGACCCCTTTGGTCACGTAAACCATTTCTTCGTAGAGATGCTTCTGCGGTTTAAGTTTACCCCCGGGGGCGATCTCTACGATCTGCGCGTCGTTGACGCCGCCGGTGCCGTCGAGAACCACAAACGCCGCGTTGCCGCCTTTGAGGTCCCAAGGCGCCAATTCTACCTGGTTGATGTCCTTGACAAAAAAACCGCCGATTACGGGGATGTTCTGCGCCCCTTGCCATTCTTTGTAGGTGTCGACTCTGCCGGGTTTTAAATCATCCGGCCGCTGGTCAGTCGCCATGATTTCCTCCTGAACTATCGATAATCGAAAAGCGCTTCTTATAGCCGGCGTTTCGAGGACCACCCGTTCAAAGTTCAAGGTTCAAGGTAACCCGATCTCTTATAAGCCGCATAATAAAAATTCGCAATTTTGAACCTCGAACGCTTGAACTTTTGAACCGCGCGCGCCGCGCGCTCCTACGCCACCTTTCGTTCCTTGCCGAACAAACCGACGCGTTCGTTGATCACGTCAAATTCGATCAATTGATTTTTGCCGGCATCGCGCACGATGCCGAGAGGCTCCCCGCCTTTGCGCACGACCTCGATCTGCTCGCGCAGGATTTTGCGCAACAAAATGACTCCCTCGTCGCTGACGCCGAGATGCTCTTGCGTGCGGTCGGTGGGGGCTCCCTGGGTTTCCCACGCCATCGCGTCCTGAACCAGAACATGCTCGAGACGATACTCACCTTGCTCATCCCGAATCGGAAAATACTCCCAGGCCGTATCCGCGTCGGCAGGCGAGCGATCGCTGTCGTTAGGAGTAAAGTAGACCACGTAGACCTGTGTGTGCGTGTCGTCCACAGGCACGCGTATCTGCAGGTTATGGCGAAACAATCCATCGGTCTTCAGGGTGCGGAAAACATGGCGCAATGTGATTGGAAAAACCAGCGGATGTTGATCGAGCCGCGGACCTTCACCGGGCTTTCGGCCTGGCGTGCGCCGCTGTTTGATGATGCCGTATTCGAACGGGATGAAGTTATGCTCCTCCTCGTAATGATCCACGGAAGTGCCGACCAAGTGCGCGGTATCGCCGTGCAGCCAATAGAGATGGGAGGGATCCACCGAGTTCTCCATCGGCTGGAGCCAGTTGCAGTTATAGATCTCGTGCTTTTCGATCCACCGTTTGCCGTGCTCCCAAACCAATACATCCCAGCGGGGGAGAAGCGGGCGCGGTTCCGGTCCCAAATAGGCCCATATCAGGCCCCCTAACCTCTCCGCAGGATAGGCCGTGTGTTTGATCTTATCTTTAAATCCAGCCTCTGCGGGCTCGGCGGGCTGCTCGAGGCATCTTCCTGTGCAGTCAAACTTCCAGCCGTGATAGGGACAGCGGATTCCTTCCTCATCGACGCGGCCAAAAGCCAGCGATGCTTTGCGATGCGGGCACTGCTCACCGACAACGCCATAGCGCCCCTTCTTGTCGCGAAAGACAACCAGATTTTCAGCCAAAAGCCGAAATGCTTTGATCGGCTTCTCGCCCGCCAGCTCTCGGGCGCAGGCCACCGGCATCCAGTAACGCCGCAACAATTCACCCGCCGGTGTGCCGCGCCCGACTCGAGTCAACATTTCATTTTCTTCGCGCGTCAACATAGCATCACTTCTTCCCTTCGACCCCGGCCATAATTTCTTTCGCCAGATCGAAAATCGGTTTCATATCGCCATATTCGGGTTTTACAACATCGAAATACTTGACTCCCGGCTGCATCCGCGCGTCCGGCGGAAGATCGTCCTTAGGGATATCGATGCGGCGCGAGTTGGCGGGATCATCCACGTCGCCAAGCTTTTGCAGCGCAATCTGCCCCTTGCGGGAAAGGAACCAGTTGATAAAAACTTTCGCAGCGTTTGGGTGAGGCGCCTGATTCATCAAGCCGAGCGAGCCTCCGCCCGCCGAAAAGCTCGACCCTTCCTTCCACCGATTGGTGTCGAAATCGTCCACCGGAAGACCTTGGTTTTTGGCTCTCATGGAGTCCTTACAACCCATGCAGATAGCAAATTTTCCGCGCGCTAGCCAATCGGTCATCTGGCGAAAATCCTTAACGTATGTAATATCCATGCCGCCGAAAAATTTCCTCATGAACTCGGGGCCGATCTCCGGACTGTAATAATAAAATTGCATCGTCGCGCCCAGCCCGGTGTCGCGCGGATCCAGCGAGACGATCTTGCCCTTCCACTTGGGATTAAGGATATCCTGGTAGGATTTGAATTCTTTCGGGTTCACCAGATTCGTGTTGTACGCCAACTGGGCGTTACTCGGACTGGCGATGAAAGCAAAAATGTATTTATGCTCCGGGTCGGCGTAACGATGCTCGTTACCGTACCACTTTGCCGTATCGGTGACCTCGGGCAGCATCAGCGCGGGCTTGATCGGATCGAGCGCCTTGCCCTTATATAAGGTGTTGTAAAGGCTGTTCGTCCCGCCGCTATAAACATCGGCGATAAACTTGCCCGCCCGCCGTTCCGCCATGATCCGATTGGTCAACTGGTTGCCCCTGCCTGTGACCGAAACGACGTTAATGTCGGGATAGTCGCGCTTGAACTCCTGAATCAGGCCTTCGTAGCGGTAAATATAAACGCTGACCTGCCCCTCTTTTCGGGCCGCGGCAAGAGTTTTTTCCCACTCTTTTTGCCATTCGGATTGAGCGGAAGCGGTGTTGCTCAGTGAAACCACGCAAACAACCATCAGCCCGGCCTGAATAAATCTCCAGATTGTCAGTGCCAGTGTGATCATATTCGCCTTCCTCTCATGAAACCTGCGGGCGCCCACAGTATATTTCTAATGGGGCATGCGAAGTCAATCTCAACAAGATACAGGGAACAGCCGCCACGGTCTCCTGCGCCGCCAGTCTTGGGATCCTATCTGTACAATTCATCGATGAATCCCGAGTTGTCTAGCTCCCTCAGATAATGCAGATCCCACAACGCCATCGGGCTCATCTCTTCAGTCTCGGGGTTCTTCATGCAGCAGAGCTTGTACGCATTCGCCACCGCCTCATGGTCCGGATAGGGCTTGGGCAGGAGTTTCGAAACGCTCCGATACTGAACGTTCTTGCACTGCGGCACTCTTCGCCTGAGCCCTTCCAGAATCTCTTCGGTTTCGCCCCGGCGCGTGCGCGCGAAGTGAATTCCCATCACCTGCGCCTTGACGATCCGCTCGGCAAGCCCGGTTTTTTTCTGCAGCGTTGTGAGCGTAGATGTCAGCGTCGGACCGTTGATCATGGGCAGGGAGTCGAGGAGCAAAACCGTCATTCCAGCCTGCTCGAACTTGTCCGTGTTGCCGGTGACAAAGATCGCGTCGACTTTGCGCGACTTGAGAACCTCCATCTGCATGGCGCGAAACTCATCGTTCGATTCCGTCAACTCGACGAATTCCACTTCATCGAGGCGCAGGCCGCCGCCCATGACGTAGAGCATGTGATTGCCGCGCGGATGGTGATAGCCGCCTATGGCATCAACCAATGTAGTGTCGCCGATCTTCTTGCCATGAAGCTCCGAGACCCGTTTGATCGGAAAGTTCGCCACCAACCTGTCGTTAGTCGTGTTCGACGGTGAAGTCAGGCAAACGATCGGCTGGCCGCGCCGGACTAATAGATACGGCGAGATGTGATTGCCCGAAACAAAATCGACTGCGCCGCTAAACAGCGCCTTTTCCGCGGCCGATGAGCTGTCGCAGAACTCGAAACTCACCTTCAGCCCCACCTGCTCCCATATACCGGCCTTATCCATGACTTCCCAGATGGGTAGATGGGAGTGGGATCTGTAGAAGCCGCGAATTTCCACCATCGTTTGCTCCGACATGCTTCTCTCCTTTCTTCCACACCCTCGCCCGCCTGCGACCCGCCTGCGGGAGAGGGAAGGGTGAGGGTCCGACTTTCTTACTTCGTGTCCTTCGTGCATTCGTAGTGAATTCTAATTCTTACTTCACAATCTCCCGCAGCAGTTTCTGCACCGGATTGGGATCCAGGAAGCCGATCACGTGATACTTGCGTCCTTCGGCGCGCCGCCCTTCCGCCAGCACATCGTCCTTGGAAATATCGACGCGCATGGAGTCCGAGGCTTCGACTTCCTTTTTGTTCATAACGCTTTGCCAAACTTCCTGTCCCTGGCGCGATAGATACCAGTTGATAAATACTCTGGCAGCGTTGGGATGGGGCGCCCTGTTGATGAGGGATATCACGCTGCTACCACCGCCACCGATGCCGCCGGCTTCCTTGATGCGATCGGGAAGCATCACGTCCACTTCGAGTCCTTGCTGGCGCGCCTTATCAATATCCCGGCACATAAAGCAAATAGAAAACTTACCCGTGGCCAACCAATTGGTTCCCTGGCGCCGGTCGCGGAAAAGCGTCATTTCGGTCTCGGTGTAAAAACGGCGGATAAATGCCGCGCCGAGATCCTCGCGATGATACCAAATCAGCACCGGGGTGGGGGGCACCGAGCCGCGCGGATCCAAGCTTAGAAGTCTGCCTTTCCACTTCGGGGCAAGCAGATCCCAGAAGGATTTGATCTCATCAGCGGCTAAAAGCTTGGTGTTGTACGAAAGACTGGTGCTCACCGTGGTGCCCTCGAACATAAAGATATATTGGTTCTCCGGATCGGCGTACCAATGCTTGCCGCCGTACCACTTGGAACCGTCCGTGACTTCTGGAAGTAAAAGCGCCGGCGGCAGTGGATCGAGGGCTTTGGCCAGATACAGCGACCGCGGGCCATTGGGGCCGCTGGCGATGACGTCGGCAAGATACCTGTCCGCCCGGCGCTCCGCAACGATCCGGTTCAGCAGGTCCGCGCCGCGTCCCGCGGTGGTCAAAACTCTAATCTTGGGGAATTCCTTACTGAAAGCCGCGACGATGTCGGGATGGGCGACTTCCTGGCCGCCGTAGATAGAAACCTGTCCCTCTCGAATGGCGGATTCCACGACGTTCCGCCACGCATCATTTTGGCTTTGCCCCTCCGCGGACACTGCCACAGCCACAAGTAAAGCAAACGAGACGAGAACCATCCATGTTCGGCGGATCATTTGAACCTCAGCGGCGCCCCGTGAACCATCGAGTTCCCGAGGCCGCGTTACGGCCGCACGCCCGACAATCCGATGGAGGCGCTTCGATTGTCGCTGCCCCGATCGGCGCCACTTTCGGGCCTAACGACTCAGTCGCTTACGCGCCTCCGGCAAGTAACCATTGTCCTCCAGAGCTTTGATAAACCTTCCGTCGATGATCTGGTTGACATCGACCCGGCCGACTTTGGGGTTTACCTGGGACACAAATCGTTGCACGCTTTTCCAGGCGGCGCGATCGGGGGCCATGTCGAGACTGGAAACCATTCGGAGGGAGTTATAGGAAGTCTCCGCATCTTTGTCCGTGCCCAGACGAAGATGCTTCTTCAGAACATCCGTCACCGCCTGTTTGTTCCGCGGCTCATGAATGAAGACCAGCGCATCGATGACTCCCTTGAGGAGCTTCTCGATCAGTTCCGGAGACTGGATGAGCCGATCCCTGCGGGTGCAGAGACCCGCCCCCTGGTACGCCACTTTCAACTCCAAAGAATTCGCCAGGGAACGAAAGCCTGCTCTCTTAGCGATCTCGGCCGAAGCAAACGTAATCACCGCGGCATCGATATTGGAAGCGAGCAACGCCTGGAGAATCGTCGGCTCGTCACCGATCACCCGCATCTGCAAGCCGTAGTTTTCGGCGTCGACACCCAGGCCTTCGAGAACGATCATCGTTTGCAGCCAAAAGCCGCCGCCAATGCTTTGCACGCCAAAAATCTTACTGCGCAATGCGGCAAGAGAATCGATCTCCTTGCGTACCATCAACTCCCGCGCCACGCGGTTATAGGGCGACGCGATGCAGCCGATCTCGGCTCCGCCGGAGACTCCGCTTATCACCGACGAGAGCGCCGGCCAGAACGCGTGTACGCTGCCCGACATCAGCGCCGCCAAACTGACCTGACCGTTACGCACCTGGATGACATTGACGTCGAGGCCGTATTTTTTAAAGAGGCCCTTGTCCGCCCCGACCCACAACGGCGCGGTGGTTTCATTTTGTCCGCCGTAGGAAATATTGACTTTTTCCTGGGCGTGCGGATTGCCCGCCGCCAGCACTAAGAAGAGCGCGCCGATAAGCAGGATCCAGAGGTGCTTCAGCGATCGATTCATCGAATTCCTCCCAATAGTTCGTCTCTATCCGTCGTTCAACCGCCGTTTATCCTGCGCGCCGGATTCGCACGAATCTCCACTCTATGCGGCCCGCCTGGGTGCGTGGAGATTATCGAATCAGCGTTTACTTTCCGACATCACCTGACGGAGAAATTTGCGGATCACGGTCATGTCCATCCATTCCGCGCGGTCGACGAACGGATAAAGATTCGCTTCGCCCTGGGGCCGCAGGTTGCCCTTGGGCACTTTGTCTTTGGGGATGTCGATCCGCAAGGAGTCCGGCCCGTCGTTCCCCTGCGTGAAGATTTTCTGGTAGGCGATTTGCCCTTCGCGCGACAACAGCCAATTGAGGGCTACTTTGGCCGCGTTGGGGTGGGGCGCTTTGTTGATCAGCGCCACGCCGCCGGAGCCCGCCGTGATGTACGCGCCTTCCTTCAAGTGATCGGGCGCAAACCAGGCCACCGGCAATCCCTGAGTCTGCATGAGATCCAGATCCATGCGCGAGATCGGCGCGAAGATCGACAGAGCGAATTTTCCGCCAGCCAACCAGTCGCCCATCTGCCGCGTATCGTTGCTGATCACGATATCGGTTTCGGTGAGAACCCGTTTGATAAACTCCCGCCCTAGGCTCTTGTGGTAGTAGAAAAACCGCATGGCATCCCCGGCGCCACCGAGGTTGGGATCGTAGCCGACGATTTTTCCCTTCCATCTGGGGTTGAGCACGTCCTGATAAGACTTGATCTCCGCTGGGTTCACCAGCTTGGTGTTGTAGGCGAGCACTATACGCGCTTCGCCGTTGATGTTGAACAAAAATTGGTTTTCAGGATCGACATAGTGGTGCTTGCCCTGCCACCATTTCGAGAGGTCGACAACCTCGGGAAGCACGAGCTGAGGCGGGATCGGATCGAGAGCTTTGCCTTTGTAAAAAACGTTGTACCCCGTGGTCATCCCGTTGACATAGAGATCCGCAAGGTACTTTTCCGCGCGCCGCTCGGACATGAGCCGCTTGGCGACATCGGCGCCGCGGCCGAAAACGCCCGTGACTTTTATCTCAGGATACTTTTTGTGGAACTCGGCGAACAGGCTTTCAAAATCGGCGCTGCCGTATAAAACGAGCTGCCCCTCCTTTTTTGCCGCTTGGAGGACTTTCTCCCAATCAGCCTTCCAAGCATCGCTCTGCGCCGCCACCGCCGCGGCAATGTCGATGGTGAAAAACATGATCAGAGGAAAAAATAGTTGCCTTGTGCAATACATGTGCATCACTCCCTACTTCTCCCCTCACGCTCTTATTTCCCGTCATTTCTTGGCGGCCTGCTGCGCCTCTTTGATAACTTTCGTTACCGGTCCCATGTCCAACCACTCCGGCCGCCCCGCATAGATATATTTCACTCCTCTTTGGCGCCGGTAGTTGGGGGGAATTGCGTCCATGGATATATCTTCGCGCATCGATTGGCGAACGTCGTGCAGCTGGGCATAAACTTTCTGGTACGTGTCCTGTCCTTCGCGGGACAATAGCCAGTTGATCGCCACCTTCGCGGCGTTGGGATGCGGCGCGTTCTTGAATAGATTGACCCCACCTTGGGACGGCCCGACGAAGGCTCCCTCTTTAAACTGCCCCGGCTCGAAAAACTTCACCGGCAACCCCTGTTTCGCGGCATCGTCGATATCGCTGACGAAAAATGCGATGGGATACTTCCCCGCGGCAAGCCAGTCGACCATTTGCCGTTCGTCGCGCGAATAAGTGATATCCATTTGGCCAAAAAATCGCTTAATAAAATCCGGCCCGAGGTCAGGATGGTTGTAGAGAAATCGCAACGAATGCGCCACCGTGCTCACGCGGCTGACGTCGTAAGCAAGGATTTTGCCTTTCCATTTCGGATCGACGAAATCCCAATAGGATTTGAACTCTTTCGGGTTCACGAGTTTGGTGTTGTAGGCGTTCTCGCCGCCGTGCACGCTGCCCTGAAAAACGAAAATATACTTCCCGTCAGGGTCGGCGTAGTGATGCTTGCCGCCCCACCACTTGGATTCGTCGACGACTTCCGGAAGAAGGAGATGCGGCCGGATCGGTTCAAGGATGGCGGCCTTATAAAAAACCGTGTTCGGCGTCACCACGCCGTTGATGAATAGATCGACAAGATATTGGCCCGCTCGGCGCTCCGTCATTACCGCCTGGCCATGCTCGCTGCCGCGCCGGGTCGTGTTCGATTTGACTTTGATCTCCGGGTATCTTTTATGAAACACCTCGAAGATCTTTTCGTAGCCCTCGCTGCCGTAGAAAGAGATCTCGCCTTCCTTCTTCGCCGCTGTCAGCGTCTGTTCCCACTCAACCTTCCAGGATTCCGCTGCGGCGGCAAAGACCGCGTGCCAACGCAATAGCGACAACAGGCTCAAGAATGCAATTATGAGCCAAAGGTTCCGATTCCCATGCCGAGGCTTTGATTCTTCCATCAGCCAGCACTCCATTATTCCAGCATTCCACTACTCCAGTCTTAGCACGTCCTTCCACTTCTCATAGGTCTTGCGCCGCGTCTGTTCCGGGAAATAGCAGGTTTTCGCGTACTGATCCTTCCAATGATAGGGCTGGCAAGCGTTGATGACCGCCACGGAATTGGTGAAGTTGCGCGCCGCGCGCGCGTCCGGCGAAATGCGCGGGTCCAGCGGCGTACTCCAGGCTTCGGTAATGATATTGATCGCCGTCGCCGGATCGCAACGCGTCGCCAACGCCCAAAGGACGTCGTCGATGTTGGAAGGATCGACGTCGTCATCGACAATAACAACGAAGCGGCGGTGATAGCCGTAGGTCGAGCCGAGCATGGCCATAGCCGCGCGTTTCGCGTGGCCGCCGTATTTCTGCTTGATCGAGATCGCCGTGATATAGCGCGTCTGGTATTCCCACACGCCTTGCACGTCCGTTACGCCCGCTTTTTCCAGTGCTAGCCACACATTCGCCGCGCTGAGCGGCACCGACTTGCCGGAGATCCCCGGCGGCATGCCGAGGATGATGGGATCGTTTCGGTAGAAAACATTTTTGACTTTCACTACCGGCTCATTGCGAGTGCCCGAAGCGTAGTAGCCGGTCCATTCGCCAAACGGCCCTTCCGCACGGCTGTCCTCGCTAGGAGGAACAATGAATCCTTCGACCGCCAACTCTGATGTTGCGGGAATAGGTAAGCCAGTTTCCCTGCCGCGGATAACTTTCACCGGCTCGCCCAACAACCAGCCGGCGATTTCCAACTCGGAAACGCCCCAGGGTTCATACCAGCTCGCCACTTTTGCAAGAATCGGGTCTTGGCCGAAACTGATCACGACCGGGCAAGGTTTGCCGTGCGCCCAATATTTCTCCCGAATGAGCCGCCCATGCTTGCCCGGCGAGATCCAGATCCCGAGCGTGTTTTTGTCGTGCACGCAGACGCGATAAGTGCCGACGTTCGTCCACTTGCCATCCGGATCTTCCATGATCACCATGCAGCCCGTGCCGATGTAACGCCCGCCGTCATCCTCGTGCCAGCGCGGCGTCGGGAATTTGAGCAAGTCCACTCGGTCGCAGCTATCGACGTTTTCAGTGATCGGACCAGTAGAAACTTCCGCTGGCGGAACCGGCTTTTGACTGCCGAGCTTTTCCTTCCAAGCGCGAATGATGTCAAGCCCGGTCAACTTCGGATCGAGACCGAAAGCCAACGCCGTGGTCGCTGCTGAACAAACCGGATTAGTCACGACGCGAAAACCTTTCGGATAACCCTTGATGTTGTCGAACAAAACCACCTTTGGATTGGTTGCCCGCGCCGCGACTTCAGTGATCGCGCCGAGCTCCAAGTCCCAGTCCGCGCCGTTGACGAAGCGCAGCTCATCGAGCTTGTCGACGGCGTCCAGATAATCGCGCAGGTCTTTGTAGGCCAGGGGTGCAGTCATCGACATTTTTCTCGCTCCATTCATGGTGGACTTGCACTCTATTCGTGCTTGTGTTGGTCGCTCGACAATCTCACGACACCGAGCGAAATTCGTGGTCGTCCGATCACGAGCACGTGCCACGAGCACGTCGTCTAGTTCTTCTCCGCCGCGTTGAGCGCCTCGTTCATAACATCGAGCATCGGCCTGATGTCCTGCCACTCCGGTCTGCTGGTGTCGGCGTAACGCAATTCCTATTCTGCTTCACGAACTGAGACCGTAGAACCGCGCGGCATTGGTCCCAAGGAGCTTTTGTCTCGCTTCGGTTGAGATGCCTCTCACATCGTTCATCATCCGCACTGTGTGTGGCCACTTGCTGTCGCCATGTGGATAGTCGGATGCGTAGAGCAAGCAACCTTCACCCAGTTCCGCCAACACATGGGGGATGTGGTACTCGCCGGGCTCACAACCAAAGAACAATCGGCCTTGGGCGACGTGCTCAGACGCGGGAATATGTCCAGGTTTTCGGTTTGCCAAATGTTCATCCAGACGCCTTATCCAGTATGGCGACCAACCGCAGCCCGCTTCGAGAAACGCAAAACGGATGCACGGATACTTCTCCAACAGGTCGCCATCGAAGAGAGCCGTCAACGCGACCATATACGCCATCGGCATGGCCACCATATGTGCGGAGAAAGTGTTAAAGAACAAGTCCTGCCATGGCATCGAATAAACCCCCGTTACTCCATGAACGGCAACCGCTGCGCCCAGATCGTTGGCCGCTTGAAAAAACGGTTCAAAGTCACGGTGATTAAGCATTCGCTCGCCGACCAACGGCGGAATCACAACACCCACACAGCCGAGCTTATTCATGCCTCGCAGGAGTTCCGCCGCAGCTGCTTGCGCATCCTGCAGCGCCACCACTGCGACCCGCTTCAAACGCACGCTAGCGTTTGCGCACTGTTCAGCAGTGTAGTCGTTATAGACTTGGGCCATGGTGGAGGCAAGCTCCGCGTCCATAATATCAGGATCGACCATGACGAGATCCGGATACAGAACCTGGATTTCAACTCCCTCTTGGTCCATGTCCTCCAATCGACCCAGTATGTTGTCGAGATAGTGATCTTTGGGCGCGCCGCGGGGGGTGAATCCTCGCGGGGTTCCGGGCCCGCGGCCCGACGGCTTCGGCACCATACGGCCTTCCACCAGCCAAAAAAACTTATCGCCATCCACGGTCAATCGCTTCGGCCTGCGGTTCTGCAGCGACGTCGGGAAACGCTCGGCGAATAAGTTTTCAGGAATCGAGACATGGGCATCGGCATCGATAATGCTAAAAGTGCTCATACGGTTACTCCTGAAAGTTTCCGATGTAAATAACTTTGGCTTGCGCCGCATCCGTGGCCTCGGCATGCTGTGACTCCGCGACGCTCTGGCTCATGTCGACATGCGCCAGCGCTTCATAAAGCGCGGCGAACGCCGCGGACGGCCGGATGCGATCTCCGGTGCGCTGTGCCGCCATCTCGGCGATCTGATCGGCCAGTGAGGTCATCAAGAGCGGCAATTCTTCGTGCCGCGCAACGATTAATGACTGGCGGAGGTCCTTTCGGATGTTGCTCAGCGTACCGCCGGTACTCTCGTTGCGCCTAAAAAACTCTTCAACGCGCTGCGTCGAATTGGAACCGGTGGCACGAATCACATCGCGAAACATGCGCGGATCGATCTCTTGGCCGAGCAGCCAAGCCATGACTTCTGTCGTCGCCACGCTCTGGATGGCGGAAAACATGATGATCGCAAGCTTCATCGATTTGGGGATCCAGGGCTCCGGCACGCAGATAATTTTCCGCGCCAGATGATTCAGCAACTCGACGCTGTCATCCAAGACATTTTTTTTGCCGCCGACCACCAGGGATATTTTCCCCTGGGGAATCGTAATCGCGGGAGCACCCGCCGCGTGCACCGTGCCGCCGACAAAGTAACCGCCTTGCGCGGTGACTTTGTCGTCCAGCTCGCGCGCGCAACCAGGGTCTGTTCCGCTAAGATCGATTATAAGATTGCCGGCCTTGATGCCAGTCAGTACGCCGCGCTCTCCGTAGAACGCCGCGCGCACTTCCACCGCGGAAGGCAACAAGACGATTGTGATCTCGCTCACCGCGTCCGCGGGCGAGCTCGCGGCGATCGCCCCTCGGGGCGCTAGCTCTGCCATTCGCTGCGGGTTAATGTCGAAAACTCTCAAGGAGCAGCCAGACTGCAACAGCCGCTGCGCCACCGGTCCACCGGCGTTGCCAAGCCCGATCAGTCCCACGGTTTTCACGGTTCTACTCACTTTCGTTTCGCCAAGGCATCGTCGACTAGTTTTCGCAACGACTTGGCCAGCTCGGGATCTTGATATTGATAGGATGTCGCCATGAAGTACTTCACTCCATCTTTAGGCACAAATGCTTCGTGCACGTCGTCTTTGGGAATATCGATGCGCAACGAGTTAGTCTTGGAATGACGCTGCCAAAGAATTTGTGCTTCTCTTGACAACAGCCAATTGAGAAACACCTTGGCCGCATTCGGATGCGGCGCCTTGTTCATCAGCGCAACGCAGCAAACCCCGCCGAGGCCCATGGTCTCGCCGTCTTTCATCGAGTGCTGAATGATATCCACCGCGAGACCCTTCTCCTTGGCCTGGAGAGTGAACAACGCGCTGCCGAGATACAGTTCGTACTTTCCGGAGGCCAACCAGTCGAGCCCCTGGTGCAGATTCCGCATAAATACAATTTCGCTGTCACGCACTAGCCGGGTGATAAAGTCCGCTCCGAATTTCGGTGCGTTTTGGAAAAACCGAAATGGATCGCCGCCGCCGCTCACGCGCGGATCGAACCCGGCGATCTTTCCTTTCCATCTCGGAAGCAACAGCTCTCTCCAAGCTTGAATCTCCTTCGGGTTTACTAGCTTTGTATTGTAAGCGATGGTGCTGGTCTTGGCCGATTCGGAGAAGCTCAGGATGAATTGCTGTCCTTGATCGGTCAAACGAAGCTTATTGCCCCACCACGCGGATTCTCGAGTCACTTCCGGGAGAATAAGCGCGGGGATGATCGGATCGATGACGTCGGCCGCAAAGCCATGCAACACGTTTCCCCCACCCATCACCAAGTCGACTTTGTAGAGGCCGGCGCGCCGTTCCACAGACACGCGTTTCAAATGATCGGCGCCGCGTCCCGGCTCCAACGTCAGCTTGATCGCCGGGTAACTATTTTGAAACGGCTCCCAAACTCTTTTGAAGAAAGGCAAGTGCGGTCCGTACATGACCACCTCGCCTTCTTTCGCCGCCGCTTGTTTGGCCTGTTCCCAATCCGACTGCCAATCGGCGCGCGCCGAAATCTCACACTGCAACGCCACGATGAACGTCGACGCCCAAAGGATTCGGCAAGTTCTGCGAACGAATCGTAACATTACACACCTCCCCATGGGCGGCTAATTCTTCCCCGCCGCTTTCAGCGCTTCGTTGACCACTTCGATGATCGGTTTCATCTCGATCCACTCCGGTTTGCCGGTGTCGAGGTATTTGATGCCCTCCAACCGCCGCGACTCGTAAGGCACTTCCTCTTTGGGAATATCGACGCGCAGCGAATCCGCCGGGCTCTCGGCGTTGGCGGTTTTTTTCTGCAGCGCAATTTGCCCGTTACGCGAGAGCAGCCAATTGATGAACACTTTTGCCGCATTGGGATGCGGCGCGCGGTTGAGTAGCGCGATAGTGCCGAACTGCTGCACCAACCCGCCGCCCTCTTTGAATGCCTTCGGCCCGAAGGTGTCCACCGGCAATCCCTGCCGCTTCAGAACGTCGACGTCGCAGAAAAAACAGATCGCGAACCTGCCCGTCGCCAACCAATCCGGCCCCTGGCGAAAATCGCGAAACAAGGTCACGTCCATCTCGCCGAATAGTTTTTTGATGAACGCCGGTCCAAGCTCGGGCTGATAATAAAAAAACCGCGTATTCCCTGCCCCCGGTCCCGCTTCGCGGATGTCACGAGCCGTGATCTTGCCTTTCCACTTGGAATTCAGCAGATCCCAGTAGGATTTGAACTCCTTCGTGTCCACCATCTTGGTGTTGTAACTGATCGAACCATAGGTCGCCGAGCCGACGTAGTTGAAAACATACTGCCCTTCGGGATCGGAGTACTGATGTTTCTTGAGATACCACTTCGATGGTTCGGTGACTTCCGGCAAGATCAGCGCTGGCTTGATCGGATCGAGCGCTTTGCCGAGATAATATTGCTGGTAGTTGGGATTCGTTCCCGTGCTCGAGACGTCGGCGATATATTTTTCCGCGCGCCGCTCCGACAGCAGCCGCGGTCCGAGCTGATTGCCGCGCCCCGTGACGGCCACGACCTTAATCTCGGGAAATTCCTTTTCGAAGTCCGGGAGAATCGCGTCATAGCCGCTGATATAGACCACGACCTGCCCTTCCTTCTTGGCCGCTTCAAGAGTTTTCTCCCATTCCTGTTGCCATGCCGGCTTCACCTGAGCGGCGAATGCACCGCTAGCGGCGCACAGGAGAGCAAGCCATGCAACTACGACGCTGGATTCGATCAACTGAGATAAAATTTTCGACATGGGGTCTGATTTCTTTTTCTGGCCGAAAAGATCCTCGCAGGCTGTTCAAATAGGTCAGATGCGAGGCGCGCGAAGAATCGCCGAGCGGAGGCGTACTCGGACAGTACGTTGGAGCGAGGCGATCGAGCTCAACGAAGCAGGTGGCCTTTTTCAACGGCCTGCTAGTTCTTCCCCGCCGCTTTGAGTGCTTCGTTCATAACCTCGAGGATTGGCTTCATGTCCTGCCACTCCGGCCTGCTGGTATCGAGGTATTTGACGCCGTCGAAGCGCCGATTCAAGACCGGCAGATCGTCTTTGGGGATATCGATACGCAGCGAATCGGCCGGATTTTCCGTGTTGAGCATATTCTTTTGCAAGGCCATCTGTCCTTTGCGCGACAAAAGCCAGTTGATAAAAACCTTTGCCGCATTGGGATGCGGCGCCCGGTTCACCAGCGCCAGCGTGCCGAACTGCTGCACCAGGCCGCCGCCCTCCTTGAAAACTTTGGGACCGAACGTCTCCACCGGCAGTCCCTGCTGTTTCGAAACATCGACCTCGCAATAAAAGCAGATTGCCGCCTTGCCCACCGCGAGCCAGTCCGTGCCTTGCCGGTAGTCGCGGAACAAGGTCACGTCCATGTCGCCGTATAATTTGCGAATAAACGATGGGCCGACATCGGGAAGATAATAAAATAGCCGCGCATTGCCCGAACCGGGACCCGGGACGCGAATATCGCGTGAGATGATTTTGCCCTTCCACTTGGGGTTGAGCAGATCCCAATAGGATTTGAACTCCTTCACGTCGACCAACTTGGTATTGTAGCTGACCGAACCGTAGGTCGCCGAACCGACATAACTGAAAACATATTGGCCTTCAGGATCGGCATAGTGGTGTCTGCCCTGATACCACTTTGAGGTATCGGTGACCTCGGGGAGCAGCAACGCCGGTTTTATGGGGTCGAAGACCTTGGCGACATGCAACTGCTGGTACGTCGTCACACCGCCGGAACTCACGACATCGGCAAGAAACTTTTCGCCGCGCCGCTCGGCGATCAACCGCTGTCCGATCTGGCTGCCACGGCCGGTGACGGCAAGAACTTTGATCTCCGGATACTCCTTTTGAAAATCCGGCAATACCTCTTCGTAGCCGCTAATATAGACGGAAACTTGGCCTTCCTTCTTCGCCGCCGCGAGGGTTTTCTCCCACTCGAGTTGCCATGCGGGCTTTGCTTCCGCCGCAAGGGACATGCGCGGAGTCGCGAGCGCGAGCAGCCCGGCGACAAGAGCCGTCAAAACCTTGGTCCGTAATATCTGCGACGCGTACTTCATGGATCAGTCACCTCAGCTTGCCTTGACTTCCCTGTAACTCCATTCGTAGTCCGGGTTTCGGTAAGCCTCGTCCGGCATCGCATTCTCGCTCGGGCCAATAGGCGAGATCCACCCTCCGGCAATCTTCGATGTAGTAGCCGCGGTGAATCGGCACACCGCTCGACTCGATCCAGTTTTCGTAGGGACTCCTTTTGTCACAAAAATTTGCCGTTGTTCTCGCCATCGCAGACTCCGCTATGGATCCTTTGCAAGAAATGCTAGCCGAGGGTCGACAATGGAGGATCGAAGTCGCCATCTTCATCCTCGAGTTATTCCATCACCGCCGGCTCTCCCACTTCGCTCACTTGTTCTTCCCCTGCGCCAGCGCCTTCTCGACGATCTCCTGTATCGGAGCCATGTCCATATACTCTGGCTTATCCACCAGTATATATTTGACGCCGTCGACGCGCCGCACTTCGCTGCGCACCATGTCCTTTGGGATATCGGTGCGCAGCGACTCTTCAGAATTGTTAGGCGTGTTGGCGACACGCTGAAGCGCCGTCTGACCTTCGCGAGAGAGCAACCAGTTGACGAATACGCGCGCGGCGTTCGGGTGCGGTGGCTGGCTCGGTAATACTATAGAACCCATGTTGCCCGCGGAAATCGCTCGGCTCTCTTTCCACTTCGCCGTGCGAAACTCATCGACGGCCAGGCCCTGAGCTTTGACTTTCAGGATTTCGGAGCAAAAAAAGCAGATAGCAAACTTCCCGTTCGCCAGCCAATCCGTCGCTTGACGGATTTCTTGAGTTAACGTCACATCCATCTCTCCATAGAGGCGCCGAATGAACTCAGCCCCCAACTCCCGCGTGTGGTAATACATCCGCAGACCGATTCGTTGGCTGCCGGAAATTTTCGGATCGCGCGAGAGAATTTTTCCCTTCCACTTTGGTTGGAGAAAATCCCAGTAGGAACGAATTTCGCCCGCCTCCACCGCCTTGGTATTGTAAGAAACATACTCGCCGACGTTGCCGAGATAGAGGAGAATATATCGGTTCTCCGGGTCGACATATTGATGCTGGCCAAGCCACCACTTGGACTCATCGATGACCTCGGGAAGTATCAGCGCCGCGCGCACGCTGTCCAAGATTTTTGCGCGATAGAATACTTCATAGGCCGTCGTTACTCCGCTGATATAAACATCGACGAGATACTTGCCCGCGCGCCGCTCGGCCATGATGCGCGGCGCGAGCGTATTACCCCGCCCGAGAGTCGTAATGACGTTGATCGCGGGATATTTTTTCTGAAACAACTGTACCACAGCGCCGAGCTCGCCCTCGCCTTGGTAGAGGTAAAGCGTGAGCGAACCTTCTTTTTTCGCGGCATTGACCGTGCGCTCCCATTCGACTTGCCAATTGGGCTTGGATTCGGCGGCGTGGGACGGTGCAATCCAAGAACCGATGACGAAGCTAAAAACAACTACGATCAGATTTCTCATAGAATTTGCGAAATCCCGGTTAAATAGCGCAAACTCTGGAATTCCTTCCCCGCGAGGAGGAAGAAGCTCGGAACTACGTGCTCGCCATTGCAGCTTAGCCCATTTGACTCTTCTTCACGTTCCCGCATATAGCCCATCGATAAACCCTGAATTATCCAACTGCCGCAAGAAGTGTAAATCCCACATTGATAGCGGACTCAACTCTTTCGCTTCCGGCGCTTTCATGCAGCAGAGCCGATACGCGTTGGCGACCGCTTGAATGTCCGGATACGGTTTCATCGCCAGCTTGGCCACGCTGTTGTACGAAACACCGCGCGCTTCGGGCTCGCGTTTCTTCAAGCCTTCGAGAATCCTTTCCGTCTCCTCCTTCCGCGTGCGGCCGAAGTGAATGCCCAGCACTTGAGCCAGCACCAAGCGCTCGCCGAAGCGATCGTACTTGTTCAACGCCGTCACCGTCGTCGTCAGCGTCGGTCCGTTGATCATCGGCAAGCGCGGCAATTGCAGCACGTGAAAGCCGGCGTCTTCATATCGTTTGGTGTCGCCGGTAACCAGCGTGAAGTCGCCCTCGCCAGCTTTCATCGCTTCATATTGTTGAATGCGAAACTCGCTCGACATCCGGTCGGTGATCTCGACCCAAGTTACGTCGGTCAACTGCAAACCGGCTTCGAGAATGTAGAGCATATGATTGCCGCGGATGTGATTGTAGCCGCCGCCGTTGTCCAGGATCGTCGTGTCGACGATGCGCTTGCCGCGAAGTTCCGCCAGCGAATTGATCGGCTGCCGCGAAACCACGCGGTCGGTCACAGCATTGGTCGGCGACGCCAACGACACGATCGGTTTGCCGCGCGCGACCAGTGCATAAGGCGATATGTGATTACCGGAGATCAAATCGATCTTGCCGCTAAACAGTCCCGCTTCGGCTTCCGATGAGCTGTCGCAGAACTCCCAGTGAACGTTAATGCCAACCTGTTTCCAAAACCCAGCCTGGTCGAGAATCTCCCACAACGGCAGATGCGTGTGCGAACGAAAGAAGGCGTTGATCTCGATCGGTTCGTAATTTAATGTCGCGGACATAACAGGTCCCCCAGAATTTGTGCTAAGACTTATTTTAGTTTTTACTCTCCACTACTTCGTTCAAATCGTTCAAGACGTTCAATCGCTGTGCTCCGTTCAACCGCTTTCGCCCTGTTCCGTTCGGACGGTTTAAACGACTTGAACGTTTTGAACGACCTGAACGATCATTTCCGTCTATCCTTACTAATCAATTCCTTAAACAACTTCGTCGGCGCATCGGGGTCGAGAAATCCCGTGACGCGATATTTCTTGCCCTCTTCGCGTTTCGCCGGCGCGCTGACTTTGTCTTTTGGAATATCCACGCGCATGGAATCTGACGGCTCCTGAACTTTGCCGTTCATGGTGGCTTGCCAAATCGTCTGCCCCGCGCGCGACAAAAACCAGTTGATGAAAACCTTCGCCGCGTTAGAATTCGGCGCATTGTTGATCAACGCTATCCCGCTGTTGCCGCTGGTGCTGACTTCATAGCTCGCTTCTTTAAGATTTGCGTGGGGAAATTCATCCACCGGCAAGCCCTGTTGCTTGGCCCGATCGGTATCGCCGCAGTCGATGCAGATAGGAAACTTCCCCGCTGCCAGCCAGTCGCTCGACTGGCGCCGGTCCTGCGACACCGTGACGTCCATCTCGCCGAACAAGCGCTTGACGAAATCCAGCCCCAGTTGCGCGTGGTGGTAATAGCGAATCACGCTCGGCGAGCCGACGCCGGGCCGTTCGAAGAGGAGCAGCTTGCCTTTCCACTTCGGACTCAGCAGATCCCAGTAGGATTTGAATTCTTTGAGATCGACCAGACCCGTGTTGTAGTGCAAACCGTTGCCGGCGACGCTGCCTTCGTACATGAAGACGAATTGCTTTTCGCCGTCAGCGTAGAAATGTTCACCGTTGAGCCACTTCGAGCCATCGACGACTTCCGGCAAAAGCAGGACCGGTTTTAATGGATCGAGGACACCGGCTTTGTGGAAATCAAAAAACGACCGACCGCCCAAGCCGCCGCTGTAAATGTCGGCAAGAAACTTGCCTGCGCGCCGCTCGGCGACGATGCGGGGCATCAAGTCGCCGACGCGACCGCTCACCGTCACCGCCTTGATGAAAGGAAAATCTTTGTTGAACGCCGCGATGATGTCGGCATGGGTAATCTCCTGCTCGCCCCAGAGCCGCACTTCGCCTTCTTTCTTTGCGCCCTCGATAATTTTTTCCCACTCGCGTTGCCAAGTTGGTTTGGATTCGGCCGCGGCGGCAATCGCGACGTAGTTCAAGGTCACCATCAAAACGATGAATAGAATAAGTCGCTTCACTCGTCGTCCTCCTGCAATGCTAGGAGCGGACGCGATGAATCGCGCCCCTACAAGATCGATTTCCTTTTGCGCCTTTTGCGTTCTTTGCCGCCACTTATCCGGTTCCAACTCTTCTTCCGTTAACGATTTTAACGGTTTGAACGACTGGACCGAGTTTTTCCGCTATCGCGCCGGCGGCACATGATATCTGACCGAGCCGGCCTTGCCGACTTCCAGGGACTCGTCCATCTTGGTATCGATGATGGCGTGATTGGGGTCGCGGAAGACATTCATCGGGTCGAGATGCTGCTCGACTTTGTCAATCTCCCGCTTTAGCATCTCGCGATATAGCACCACGCCGCGGTCCGATGCCGCCAGCCGTTCGCGCGTTCGGTCGAAGATCGGTCCCTGAGTTTCCCACGCCATGAAGTCTTGCGCGTCCACTTCGTCGAGGCGGAACTTGGTGAAAGGATGGAGCACGCCGAGCGGATTCTTAAACGGCTTGCGGTAATTTACCGGCACGTCATCTTTGTTCGCGCGCGGCTCTGCGGAGTCCGGTACGAAGTGCACGTAAACGATCCAAGTATGGGTGTCGTCGATGGGCACGCGAATCTGTGTGCGATTGGCTTGCCGCAAGACGGTCGGGAATAACAGCGGATGCTCCTCCACCTTGCCGTCCTTGAAAACTCGCCGTTTGATAATGCCGTGACGAAACTCTTCCACTTCAAACTTTACCAGATTGTCGATGGTTCCCCGCGTCGTGCTCTCGACTTTGAAGCCGTCGGTGACAAGCTCCTGATGCAAGATATGCAGATGAGCCGTATCGACGGAATTTTCCATCGCTTGTAACCAGTTGCAGTCGAGCTGCGGCAACGCCCGCAGCCAGTGCCAGCCGTCCGTGCGCGCCCAGACATCGTATCTTGGCATGACCGGCGCGGGCTCAGGTCCGAGATAGGCCCAGTAAAGCCCGGCTAATTTCTGCACCGGATAAGCTTTCTGCTTCACGGTCCGACAGAAATTGCTTTCCGCCGGCTCCGCTGGCGTTTCCAAACAGTTGCCTTTCGTGTCGTAGAGCCAGCCATGATACGCGCAGGCGATGCCGCGCTCCTCGACTCGGCCGTACGAAAGTGACACGCCGCGGTGCGAGCAGCGATCGTGCAGCAACCCGACTTCGCCCTTGGTTGACTTGAACAGCACCAAGTCTTCGCCAAGGATTCTGAGAAACTTGGTTGGGCTGTCCGGGGTCAAATCCGCCGCGATGGCGACTGGATGCCAGTATCGGCGAAGCAATTCTCCCGCCGGCGTTCCGGGGCCGACGCGGGTTAGCAATTCATTCTCTTTCGCAGTCAACATTTTTCACTCCCCTTTAAAATCTACGAACAGACGCGCCATCCTCAATCCTAGTAAGAGCGAATAGGTTACTGGCGAACATGAGCTTCCAGCTTGGCGCGAGTTTTGAACGCTGTTGGGTTGACCTCCAGACCCCGAACTCCGAGCTCTATACTGAACTGAATTGCTATTCCGGACTCGGCACCTGGCGCGATAAAAAAATTTCTTTTCGTTCTTGCGCCGATTCGAGCATCGCCAGGCAGACCTCCAGCGTCGCCGCGCCCCAACGGCCGCCGTGAAATACCTGCCGGCCCTTCACCACGGCGTCGTACAATTCTTCCGCCTCCGCTTCGCGGCCGCGGCTTCCCGAAGGCAACTTGACCTCGCGCTGCTCCGTTTCACCGTAAATTTTTAGGCCGTCCGGCGTCTGCCGAATATCGCCCCGCTCGCAGCTTATCATGGTAAAACCAAAAAATGGCTGCTTGCGCTCGCCGCTCCAAACATGGCTGAATTCACCTTCGCGTCGTCCGCCGAAGCGCATGCCTTCCTTTAGCTGCTCTTCATCTTCGGCGCTCGTCACTTCGCGCAGTTTCTTCCGGACATCCAGATTCGTTTCCGGCGCTCTGTGCTGTCCGCCTTCGCCGATCCAGTCGAATAATTCAGCGGTGTCGAAGAAACCGTAGCCGCTATAGACAAGCGTCGCGGGCGTGCCGTCGGCAAATTCGAGATAGCAGGTGTAGCTGCCTTCCCACTCGCGCGCTTTGTCCCAGACGCCGGTCATGGCGCGCACGCTCCGGACCATGCCGCCACCGATGAGGCGCACGATATCGACTTGATGCGGCCCCTGATTGAGGACGGCCCCGCGAGTCATGGCCAACTCGTGCTTCATGCGCGGCCGGTACATGAACTCGTTGTAGTTCCAGGTGTTGATCATGCGGAGCTTTCCCAGCTCGCCGCTTTTCACGATCTGGCGAATCTTGCGGATCGGCGGATCGAAACTATGGGTGTGGCCGCAAAGGAGCTTGACGCCGTGCTTCTCCGCCGCTTCGTTCATCGCGTCGCACTCCGCAAGAGTCATCGCCATCGGCTTTTCGACGATGATATGTTTCTTGTGTTGCGCGGCGGTGATGGCATGCTCGGCGTGCAGCAAATTCGGCGTGGCGATATATACGGCATCGACATTTGAGCTAGCGCAAAGGTCTTCAATGCTCGCATATCCCTCAGCCTTATACTGCTCACGAAACTTCGCCACGGCGTCCGCCCGCGTGTCAGCGGCGCCGGTGATTTCAATAAACGGCAACTTTGAAATGGGCGGCAGAATTTGCGTGCTCGCCACGCCCAGGCCGGCGATTCCCAATCGCAATCTTTGACTCAGAGCCTTGCCCTCGCTTCCATTTCCAAATTTTTTGTGTATTCCTTCCAATCGCTGTTATCAGAAATCATATCGGAGACCACCAGCAGATGAGGAAACCGGTTTTGATCCGGAGTCCTAACGACATGCGGCGGTTCGCGCCCGGCCTGGACGTCCCTAATGGCTTTTTCCAGGAGCTTTCGCGCTGCGACGATCGCCTTGTCCGAAGAAACTAGATTCTCTTCGGTACGGTCCTGGATTGCGCCTTGGCTCGCCGTGGCAAAGGCGTCATGAGCCTGAAAGCCGGCGCCCATGCCCGCATAGGTATGCGTCTTCATGGCTTCCCGGTCCTGAAGGTAACGATTGGCTTCGTTGCGCACCAGCCGGTAGCTGGGTGTTAGCTCAGAGCGTTCCCGGCTTACCGCCTCTTTTTGCAGCGCCTCCTTCGAGCTGTAGACGAACGTATACTTCCAGTGATGCGTATCGTCGATCGGCACATGCCAGTTCACCGAATAGCCCTCCCCGCCGGTTTGCCCGGGGAAGGCGCTCAAGTTGGGCAGGATGAAGTACGAGACGCGCAAATATTTTTTATCACCTTCCAACTTCCTTGTCGTGTAGATGCGCACGCCGAAGTCGGTCAGCTCGACGTCGATGGTCGGCGCGATATTTCGAGCCACCAAGTTGTAATGAGACTCGCCGGCGCCGCGTACGCCGCGATATTCGTCGTCGCGCTTTTCCAAAAAACGATGGAGAAAGGAGAGGTGGACCGGATCGATATTACCTTCGTTGGCCTGCTGGTAATTGCACTCATGGAAGATTTTCGAGACGTAGAGATGATCGGGCGGCGCCTTTAGAAAATCATAATTGGGAAACAACGGCGGTTGGCCGGGTCCCATGTAGGTGAAAATTACTCCGCCCGCCTCCGTGCAGGGATACGCGAGATGGCGAATATTGTCCCGGTGCTCACCGCCGCGCGGTTCTCCGGGCTGTTCCAGACAGCGCCCGTGAATGTCGTAGAGCCAACCATGATAGAGGCACCTAAGCCCGCCGTTTTCGACTCGCCCGTAGCTCAGATCGGTTCCCCGGTGAGAACAGTGGATACCTAGCAGGCCGGCGTGCCCATTCTCATCGCGGAATAGGGCGAGATTTTCGCCAAGAATTGTCGTCTTTAGGGGCCAAGACCCCGGCGGCAGCTCTTCGGAAAGACTAACGGGTTGCCAGTACCGGCGCAGCAACTCGCCGGCCGGTGTGCCACGCCCCGTTTGGGTTAGAAGTTGGTTATCTTCTTTCGTCATCATGTTACTACCCTGCGCCGCGCCAAAAAGAATCGCCGATTTACTAAGAAGCAATCGGGCGACGTCCGCATCCCGACTTGGTCAATGCGCGGGGATAAAGGCCAACTCAGGATAACTATACGGCTCAAAGTAAATTATTCCGATTCCGCTGCCGCATGCGAGATACAAAATCACTTTATTGACACTAATTTCAAGAGCTGGGGACCAACGGCTCAGCCTGTTTTATTGCTTTTTCGACCACCGTTAATTAAGATAAATCTGCGTTTTAAAGTTGCGTTCCAAGCAAAGCACATTCGACCCTGATGCGCTATTTGTTAAAGTTGGCTGGGATCGTGGCGGTCACGGTGCCAGCGGCGCTGGTGACCATCCTCGTAGGACTCTTCGATCGCCACGGCAAATATGTGTATCACATCACCCGTTTTTGGGCCTGGGTGATCCTCGCCGTGAGCGGAGTCACGATAAAAGTCAGCGGTCTAAGCCGCCTTGACGGGCGGCAACGATATCTCTTTTTGGTAAATCACCAGAGCAACATCGATATCCCAGTGTTGGTGCAAAGCCTGCCCGAATTTCAATTGCGCTGGATCGCGAAAAAGGAGCTTCTTTGGGTGCCTTTCTTTGGCTGGGCGATGTGGGCCGGAAAACATATCATCGTGGACCGGGGGGACAGCACCGGCGCGCTCGGCAGTCTGAAAAAGGCCGCGGCCCGCATAGCAAGCGGGATCTCGGTCGTGGTGTTTCCCGAAGGTACGCGCAGCCCGGACGGGCGTCTGCTACCGTTCAAACGCGGCGGCTTTTTACTCGCGGCGAAAACCGGCGTGTCAATCGTGCCGCTGACCATCAATGGGAGCGGCAGAATACTGCCCAAGGGCGACTGGCGTCTGCGCTCGGGCATCGTCGAGGTCCATGTCAGCGACCCGATACCAATGACGGAGCACCGGCACGGGTCGCTGCGCGCGCTGTCTACTGAAGTACGACGGATTGTTGAAAAAAACCTCACGCTCAACAGCAGCGCTGCAAGCAATCTCGATGGCAGAGTTAAGAACGATTTGACCGCAAAAAACGTGGTTCGACTAACTCATGGTTCGACTTTCGCTCACCATCCTGAGCCTCTGTCGAAGAACCGAGCATGTCGAAGGGCAAAGGGCACTGAATAGTGAGCGCAACCGGTTCAAGTAACTCAAGCCGTTCCAATCGCTCAAAAAGCTTGAACCTATTAAACGATTGGAAAATGCGCGAACAGGAGCTGTGCCTGTAAAACTGGTGCATCAGTGGACCCGATAAAAATCATTCCGCTTGGAGGTCTCGGCGAATTCGGCCTCAACATGATGCTCGTCGAATACGGCGACGCCGCCATCGCCATAGATTGCGGTCTCATGTTTCCCGGCGCCGACCTTCTGGGCATAGATTTGGTGATCCCCGATGTTAGTTACTTGCTTGAACAAAGAGACAAGCTAAAAGCTATCGTGCTCACCCACGCCCATGAAGACCACGTGGGCGCTTTACCGTTTGTTCTCAGGCATCTCGACGTGCCGATCTTTGGCACCCGCCTTACATTGGGATTGCTCGCCAACAAGCTGAGGGAGCATGATCTGGAAGACAGCGCCGATACCCGGGAGATTACGGCGGGACAGCCTTGGCAGATCGCCCCCTTTCAAGTCGAAGGCATTCGCGTCACCCATAGTTTGATGGACTGCCTCGCCCTGGCGATTGAAACGCCCATCGGCACGGTGCTGCACACAGGAGACTTCAAGATCGACAATACTCCGATGGAAGGCGAGATGTTCGACTTCCAGCGCTTCGCCGCCTATGGCGAGAAGGGCGTGCTCTTGCTGCTTTCCGATTCGACCAACGTCGAGCGGGCGGGTTACACGCCGTCCGAACGCGCCGTGGGGACGACCCTCGAACAGATCATCGGGAACAGCGCGGGCAAGGTCTTGGTCTCAACTTTTTCATCGAGCATACCCAGAATTCAGCAAGTCATCGATATCTCCGAGCGCTTTGGCCGGCGCGTGGTGCTGAGTGGGCGCAGCATGATTCGGAACAGTCAGGTGGCCGCCGAACTAGGCTACCTCAATTTGCCCCGCACCTTCATGACCGAGAGCGAACGCTGGCACGATCTTCCCGCCGACCAGCTCACGTTTCTCACCACCGGCAGCCAGGGAGAACCGCTTTCGGCGCTCCATCGCATAGCGCTGGACGACCATAAATCCATCAAAGTCGTGCCTGGCGACACGGTGATCCTGTCGTCGAAATTTATTCCTGGTAACGAGAAGACCATCTCCAATCTCATCAACCACCTGTACCGGCGCGGCGCGGAAGTTCATTATGAAAAGGTCTCCGAGATCCATGTCTCGGGTCACGCCAGCCAAGAGGAGCTGAAGACCATGCTCCAACTCACTCGGCCACGCTACTTCGTGCCGATTCACGGCGAGTATCGACATCTAGTGCGGCACCGCCGGCTCGCCCAGGACGTCGGCATTCCAGAGGAAAACTGTTTCATCATGGAAGACGGCGACGTCCTGGAGTTAACGGCGCACGGCGCGCGCAAGCTCAAACCGGTGCAGGTCGGCAGGGTGTTCGTCGACGGCAAAGGCGTCGGCGACGTGGGCGACGTGGTGATCCGCGACCGCCGCCACTTGTCGGAGGACGGCATGGTGCTCGCCGTCATGGCGATCCATCAACAATCGGGCGAGCTGGTGGCCGGGCCGGATCTGATAACGCGCGGCTTCATGGCGGCCGAAGAGAGCGAGGAGGTGCTAGAACAGGCGCGCAAGGTTGTCATCGAGACGCTTAACCAAATTAATCGGGAAACGCGCACCGACCCGGCGGAAGTGCAAGAAGAAGTGCGCAAGGCGCTCAGGCGCTACTTCAGGAAAACGCTCGAGCGCCATCCGGTGGTGCTCTCGTATATTATCGAAACGTAATCCGCGCCGGTCACGCCACGACGAAATCTCGTTGCGGCAACGTCGGCGGCTGAAGGGCGAGCCGCAACGTCTTAGTTCAAGGTTCAAGGGAGGAATTCGGAATTTTATGAGCGAAACTTTGAACTCTTGAACCTTGAACCGTAGTTTTACTATCGGTGAATTATGGAAAAAGGACGACTCAATCGCGAAATCTGGGCCGTGGTGATCTCCTTCATCGCGCTGTTGATATTGGTCAGTCTGTTCACCTATGACATGCGCGACCGGTCATTTAACACCCCGTCTGGATTGGCGAGCACCCACAATTGGGGCGGTTTCGTGGGTGCCTATCTGGCAGATATGTTACTGCAGGGACTTGGCCTCACCGCCTATTTGTTGCCGGCATTTTTAGGACTATCGGCTTACAAACTATTTCAGCCGAGTTTCAAGGCGGTCCCGCTCGGAAAAATTCTTGGCTATGGCGTCTTTTTCATCAGCGTCGCCGTGCTAATTAGCCTTTTCATCGATTCAGAAAACGCCCGCGACGCCGGCGGTATCTTGGGCGGCTTTCTCAAAGAAACCATGCTGGTGCCCTGGTTCGGCCGTATCAGCGCAACCTTGATCACGCTGGTTTCACTGCTGCTTTCGGTGATGCTCCTCACCCAATATTCGCTGCTCGAAATCTGGCAACGCGCGTGCAGGCATTCTTTGGCGCTCAAAAACTCTATATTCCCAGTCATCAATCAGCACCTCAGGACATTGCGCGAAAAGAGCGAGAAGCGCAAAGGCGAAAATCTCAGAAAAGAGCGGCCGGATTACACGCCGCCGCCCATTGTCGTCAAAGAAGAGCCCAAGCCCGAGCCAGCCAAAAGAATCGCCAAGAAAACGGTGGCGCCGCAGGAACAATACAAACTACCCGAGATGAGCGAGGGCTACAAACTGCCGCCACTCGACTTGCTCGATCAGCCGCAAGTTGAACCGTTCAAGCTCGACAAAGAGACACTCCACGCCAACTCTTTGATTCTACAAAAGAAACTCGCCGACTTCGGCGTCGACGGCGAGGTCACCGCGGTGCGCCCAGGGCCGGTTATCACCATGTACGAGTTCAAACCGGCGCCGGGCGTCAAAGTGCGGCGGATCGTTACATTGGCGGATGACCTCGCCATGGCGCTGCGCGCGGTGAGCGTGCGGATACTGGCGCCGATTCCCGGGGAGTCCGTGGTCGGCATTGAAATCCCCAATGCGCGCCGGGAAACCGTCTGTCTGCGCGAAGTAATCGAAAGTCAGGCCTATCAAAGCGCCGACTCCAACATAACCCTCGCGCTGGGCAAAGATATCGGCGG
The DNA here is from genome assembly GCA_036555515.1 of Binatia bacterium. Lineage (GTDB taxonomy): Bacteria > Desulfobacterota > Binatia > UBA9968 > UBA9968 > DATACQ01. Next base: position 10,069 of record DATBLC010000141.1, on the reverse strand, counting down.
CGCACCATTTGTCACCGATCTTGGCCGTATGCCCCATCTTTTGGTGGCCGGCGCTACTGGCACGGGAAAATCAGTGTCCATCAATGCCATGATTCTGAGCATCCTTTTCAAATCGACGCCGCAGGACGTCCAATTCATCATGGTGGACCCAAAGATGCTCGAACTCACGGTGTACGAGGATATTCCACACCTGCTCGTGCCCGTCGTTACCGACCCGAAGAAAGCGGCCGCCGCGCTTTTCTGGGCGATGGACGAAATGGACAGGCGCTACCGTCTGATGAGAGACAAAGGCGCGCGTAATATCGACAGTTATAACCGCACCATTGAGAAAGAAGGGGCGCGAAAGCCGGTAGTTGAACTTAGGGATGCAGAGCCGAGCGAGGATGGCAGTGAGATCGGCGGCAACCTCGCTAAAGACGCGCCGCTGCTGCATGAGCACCTGCCGCGAATCGTCATCGTCATTGACGAACTTGCGGACCTGATGATGACCGTGGGCCGAGACATCGAAGAATACATCACGCGCCTGGCGCAAAAAGCCCGGGCCGCCGGGATTCATTTGATCCTCGCTACCCAGCGCCCCTCCGTCGATGTCATTACCGGGCTCATCAAAGCCAACTTCCCAGCGCGGATTTCATTTCAAGTGACCTCTCGAGTCGATTCTCGCACCATTCTCGATTCCATCGGCGCCGAACGGCTCCTGGGCAATGGCGATTTATTGTATCTGCCGCCGGGCACCGCACGTCTGACGCGGGTGCACGGCGCCTTCGTGTCGGATCAGGATGTGCGTAGAGTCATGACCTTCATCAAGCAGCAGGCTCGGCCCCAATACCGGCCCGAAGTTTTTGAAATCAAAAAAGATTTTGAAGCGGCGGCGGCCGACGAAATAGATGACGAGATGTACGACCAGGCGGTTGCCATAGTCTCTGAAACCCAGCAGGCCTCCATCTCTATGATTCAGCGTAGATTACGGGTAGGATACAATCGTGCGGCGCGCATGATCGAACAGATGGAAAGGGACGGAGTGGTCGGTCCCGCCGACGGCGCCAAGCCGCGTGAAGTTTATGCGAGGAAAATCGAAGACTAAAATCCGGCTCGCTTTGATCCGTGGCTGGTTCTGGCTCATGATTGGTGCCGCGACAGGGGGTATTCCGCTGCAGGCGGCGGAGAATGGCGGCGCGGACGCCGTGGTCGATCGGCTGCAGCGAAATTACGATGCGACTACAGATTTCGTCGCCGACTTTCGCCAGGAAACCGAAGTAAAAACGCTCAACCGGTCGCTCAAAGCCTGGGGGAAATTGTCCTTTAAACGCCCTGGCAAAATGCTCTGGCGCTACGATACGCCGAAGGACCAGTTTGTCCTGGCCGATGGCAAACACCTCTATTTTTACCAGCCCGAACAGAATCAAATCATCAAGAGCCCGCTCAAGAATGCCTTTCGGACCGATATTCCGCTTTCTTTCTTACTCGGGCTGGGTAATCTCAAGAAGGATTTCGACGCGACATTGAAAGCCACGCAGGAAAGCCAGAATATCCTGCGCCTGGTGCCCAAGGCAGACGCGGGCGGGTACAGTGATATCGAGATGGGCGTCAGTAAGAATAGTTCGGACATCCTCTGGGTTAACGTGCGCGACGGCGCCGGCAATTTGACCACTCTGCAGTTTTCACAGATGCGCAAAGGCGTTGGCCTTAAGGACTCGCTCTTCCTGCTGCAAATTCCCAACGGCGCCGACGTCGTGGAACTTGGACAGTGAACAAGCAAAAAATCAATATCGTCAGCCTCGGTTGCGCACGCAATCTGGTGGACTCTGAAGTAATGGCCGGGCTGCTCAGGCAAGACAACTTTGACGTCGTGGACGAACCTGCCGGCGCCGACGTCGTGCTCGTAAATACCTGTGGTTTTATCGATGCCGCCAAGGCCGAATCCATCGATACCATTCTGGAAATCGGGCGCTTGAAAGACGAGGGCAAAGTCAAAAAACTCATAGTCGCGGGCTGCTTGTCTCAACGCTATTCGGACGAACTTGCCAAAGAACTGCCGGAAGTCGACTTCTTTATCGGTACCGGCGAGGTGCCGCGAATCGCCGAGATTCTGCGCCAGCATGAAGCCGACCAGAGCCGCCGTCAATTCGTCGGCCTGCCTTCTTATCTCTACGACCATGTGACGCCGCGCTTGCGCTCGACGCCACCCTATACCGCGTATCTCAAAGTCTCAGAGGGTTGCGATCACAAATGCGCTTTTTGCATCATCCCCGAGCTGCGTGGCCCGCACCGCAGCCGGTCCATCGATTCGATTATTAGAGAAGCCGAACTCTTGGCCCAAGGCGGTGTCAAGGAAATCAATCTCATCGCCCAGGACCTCACGGCCTATGGTCGCGACCGCAAGGACGGCACGACGCTCTACGGCTTGCTCAGAGACCTCGATCAGGTCCCGGACGTTATTTGGATCAGATTGCTATATGCCTATCCTAATTACCTTGACGGAGCGCTGTTAGAGCTCATCCGTGATAGTAACAAGATCTGCAGCTATTTGGACATCCCCTTCCAGCATGTGAGCCGCGCCATATTGCAGCGCATGCGCCGCGGAAAAAGCGGCAGCGCCGTGCGTGAAACGGTGCAAAAATTGCGCGCGGCCATCCCTGGACTGACCCTTAGGACCTCTTTGATTGTCGGCTTTCCCGGAGAAACCGAGGCGGATTTTAAACAACTCTTGGACTTTGTTGAAGAAACCGGCTTCGAGCGCCTCGGGGTCTTCAAGTATTCGGATGAGGAGGGCACCGCGGCCGCCAAGCTCGAAAATAGGCTTCCCGCCGAGGAAATCGAAAGGCGCTGGCAGGAAGTCATGGACCTCCAGGCGGAAATCTCCAGAAACAAGAACGAAGCCTTGATTGGCACGATACAGCGCGTTATGATGTGCGGCGCTGACGCCGAAACCCAACAACTCCACGGACGAACCCAGGCGCATGCACCGGAAGTCGACGGTGTCGTTTACATAACCGGCGCCGATGCCAACGGATATAGCAAGCCGTCGGCCGGAACACTGGCTGACGTTAAAATTACTCAAGCCCTAGAATACGACCTGATCGGTGAGATGACCCATGTCTAAAAAAGATACCGAAAAAGAAAAAAAACAGCGCAGGGAGTTTCTCAAGCAGGCCGCCGAGATGCTTGAAGATATGAAGCGGCAGGCGATGAAAGAAATGCAGGACCACGTCAAAGTGGAAACAGAGGGCGTCAAAGACGAAGGCCGGGATACCTATGATCTGGCCAGCGACGAGCGCGACCGTGAGATCAATTTTATCTTAAACGACCGCGAACGCGAAAAACTCCATGCCATCGACGAGGCGCTCCAACGCATCAAAGACAAAACCTACGGCATCTGCGAGTCCTGCGAAGGCGAAATCCAACTGGGGCGATTGAAAATCTTGCCGTTCACGCGGCTATGCGTGCGCTGCCAGGAAGAAAACGAGAAAGAAAGCAAGCGCCAGAAAAACACCGAAGATGAGCGCGGCTACCGGCGGCTAGTGGTGGGTGATATCGAAGAAGAGGGGTTCTAAACTGGCCATCCGCCGCCTCGTGGCAAACGCCGCTTTGAAGCAAAATGGGCTTTCCCCGGCATAACAGGGAAAGCCCATTTTTTATTTCGGTTCGATGTTGTTCGGTCTTAATCGCCGCCCTTGGCAGCAATGAATTCGACGCTGGATAGAAAATTCTTATCGCCCTTCTTGGTGTACTGAACGGACGCAGACGACCCCAATCCGATGTCCGCCATCTTGGCGTCACTCGGCCGAAGCTCGGTGACCTTGGTTTTCTGGTTGTAGTCGATGGTGACCAGTTTTCCGTCCTTGGTCACGACGATCATGTAGTTTTTCTCGGTGTCCAGCAATCCAATATCGCCGGAAACTTTTTCTGCTTTCGCCTTTTGCTTCTCTGTCTTTTTTTCTTGAGCAATGACCGGCGACGCCAAGCAAGCCGCCAGCAAGACAGCCAATCCACCTACGATCTTCGATTGCGTTCTCATTTGCATGCTCCTTCTGATTAAGACGTGATCCAGGCGCCGAAGAAATACGAGATTAGTCCCCGCCCTTTGCCGGCCGGAAATCAAGTTTAGTTGCGACGTTTTTGTCGTTAACCTTTTCATAAATGACAGTCGCCGAAGAGCCGAGACCAACGTCCCCGGCCTTGACTGGGGTAGGAGTAATCTGGGTCACTTTGGTCTTTTGGTCAAAATCCAGGGTGATCAGCTTACCTTCCTTGGTAACGAGGATCATGTAATTCTTTTCCATGTCGAGAAGCCCCACATCGCCGCTCGCCTTCTCAACCTTGGCTTTCGCCGGTGCCTTTTCTGCCGGCGCCGTGGCTTCAGCTTTGGCCGCCGGAACTGGAGCTGCCGGGGCCGGCTTGGCCGGCATATCTTCCTGCACCGTGCAAGAGGAAAGCGTCAGAAACGCGGAAATTGAACCAATAGTCGCTATCGCCAAAACGTTCTTCATTACCTACTACCTCCATGATGAGCAAATTCCTTTGAATTGGTAAGGAAATTATCCCGACATTTGTGGCATCTCAATAGGCTTTGTGCAGTATTTTTGCCCCAATATGGGGTTGAAATGCGCTCATTTGTAAGACGGGAGTCTTAGAGGTATGGTCTAAGAAGATAATTTCTGTTGGCAGACGGTAAAAAATCATGTACTACCGCCAACAGGCGATCACTTAGGGAGATAGATCATGGTACCCATTAAAGTCTTAGTGGCCGATGATCATACATTGTTCCGCGATGGCTTGAAGAAAGTTCTCTCTTTGGAAAAAGATATCCTTGTGGTCGGTGAAGCCGCGCGCGGCGATGAGGTAGTTAAAGCCGTCGAGCGCAATAAGCCGGACGTTTTGCTCCTGGATCTCCGAATGCCCAAGGGCGACGTCGTACAAACCCTGTTGGACATCAAAGAACGCTGCCCGGCGACCAAAGTAATGATTCTTACGGCGTTCGCCGAGGATGAAAGCGTCCTGAATTCCGCCAAGGGTGGGGCCAGAGGATACCTGCTCAAGGGCGCTGATTTCGCGACGCTGCTCCAGGCGATCAAGAAAGTGCACAAAGGCGAGCTGTGGATCGACAAGGAGATACCTGCGGCCGAGACCTTTGAGGAGATCGCCGAGGGCCAGATAGAATCTGTCACGGCGCCTCACCACGACCAAGCAGTTGACAGTTTAACCAGAAGGGAACTGGAAATTCTCCACCTGGTCGCTGAGGGCATGACCAACGAGGAAATCGGCAAAACGATTTTCATCAGCGAAAAGACGGTAAAAACTCATCTCACCAATATATTCGATAAGCTCAAGGTCAATAACCGTTTCAAGGCAGCGCTCATGATCATGGGACAAAGGCAAGAGTGATTTTGGCGCGCGAAAATAATTCGACGGATGCCCCGCTGACTTGCCGCTATTATGGTTGACGCAGACAAAATCACTCCTGATGTTGGGTGGCTCTTACAGAGGGAGCGGTTGGTGGCGTGGTTGCGGGTGGCCTTCGCCGCTCTGGCACTTCTTGTCATTGAGTTTGCTAATCCATCGAGGGTCGCGCGATTTCCTATACTATCACTAATTTCGCTTGGTTTGTTTTTCGTCTATAGTCTCGTCCTCCTTTACCTGGCCCGGAAAAACAAACTAATCTCGAAAAAGATTGCCCTTGTCACGACAATTTTCGACGTGATCGGTATCGCGCTAATCGTGTTTTCCACCGGAGGAACGCGCACGCCGTTCTTTTTTTACTATTCCTTCCCGGTGCTTACAGCGAGCGTACGTTGGGGCATCAAAGGGAGCATCCCCGTCGCCGTCGCCGGAGTTGGGTTATATGCCCTAATCCGGGTGACTCTCGCTGCTGAAGCAATGGCTGAGCCGATCGGAATCGATATAATTATCGTTAGGAGTCTTTATCTCATCCTCTTGGGCTGTGTTTTCGGTTACCTCAGCGAATTCGAGAAAAAACAAAACCAACGGCTCCTGGCCCTTTCGAAAATCGGCGCCGAAATGGCCACACGTGAGGAACGCCGGAGGATTGCCAGTGAATTACACGATGGCATTCTCCAATCCCTTGCCACCTTGCTACTTCGCCTGGAGACCATTCGCAAGCGACTTCCCGAAGCCCAAAAAGAAATAAACGATGATCTCCGATCGATAGAGGACTTCACCAGGAGTTCGATGAACGAGATTCGTCAGTTTCTGTCCGGCAAATCGATCGATGCGTTTGCCCATGGAACATTAATCGAAAGACTGAGGGATGATGCGAAATTCGTTCGGGACGGTCTGGGTGTCCGAGTAATTGTCGAGAGCGAGCCGGAAGAGCTGCAACTAACACGGGAAATGGAAAGGGAAATCTATTACGTACTGAAAGAGGCGGTCACCAACGTCGCCAAACACTCCCATGCCTCCAAAGTAGCGATTCAGATCAAGAAGAACGGCGCAAAGTTGAGCGGCTCGCTCACTGATGACGGTGTCGGTTTCGACTCCTCTGCTCTCAAAGGGAATGCGGGGTTTGGTTTGAACGGGATGGCGAACCGCATCGAGAAAATCGGGGGCAAACTCGCTATCGAGTCCGCCCCCGGTTTAGGAACGAAAATCTCCTTCGCTGTACCCTTAGCGGAGTGAGGCGCCGAACCCCCCAAGATAGCGTGCACAACCGCCGCAAAGGTCAGATTCAGAGCGTGTGACGGGTGTTCTGTCTGCCGCGAAGGAGGTTAATCGCCGCCCTTTTTTGCGACATATTCGAGCGCATTCAGATAGTTTTTGTCACCCTTTTTGATGTACTGCACCGATGCCGCTGACCCAAGACCGACGTCCGACATTTTCGCGGGACCGGGCGTTAATGCAGTGATCTTAGTTTTCTGATTAAAGTCGACCGTAACCAATTTCCCGTCTTTCGTTACTACGATCATGTAGTTTTTCTCGGTATCCAATAAGCCGATATCGCCCGATACCTTCTGGGCCTTGGCTTTTTCAGCTTTCTTTTCTTGAGCAATCACTGGAAATGCCAGACCCAGCACCAGCGCCACGGCAAACCCGGTCACGATCTTCAATTGTGTTCTCATTTATTCTCCCCCCGATTGTGTTGTCTTTCAGATGACGAACCACGAAAGCGATCAATCTCCGCCCTTCGCCGGCCGGTAGTCCAGTTTGGTGGCGACGTTCTTGTCCTTCGCGGTTTCATATGTCACGGTGGCGCTCGATCCCAAGCCAATGTCCGCTACCTTGCCCGGTGTCGGCGTGATCTTCGTGACCTTCGTTTTTTGATCAAAATCCAAGGTAATGAGCTTGCCATCCTTGGTTACGAGGATCATGTAATTCTTTTCCATGTCGAGAAGCCCAACATCGCCGCTCGCCTTCTCAACTTTGGCTTTCGCCGGCGCCTTGGCTTCAGCTTTGGCCGCCGGAGCCGGAGCAGCTGGGGCTGGCTTGGCCATCTCTTCTTGTGTCGCACACGACGATAGCGCGAATAGCATTGCGATTGCCGCGGCACTCGTAACCGGAACTAGCTTATTCATCGTTGCCTCCCGAAAATTAAGACTTAAGACCAATTAGTATCTAGAACATAGGTCGTATACTTTACGTTAGGTTTGCTTGTCAAGAGGATTAATCGTCGTTAAAGACATTTTTTTTGTCTGGGGGAACCGGCTGGGCGAATGGAATGACAGCCGGTAAGGATAAACACCTATCGGCTAGACGCGGGCTAAGTGTTTTAGAAAACGGTCGCAACGATTTTTTTGGCAACAGGCCTTCAGTCGACATCTTCCGAGTCGGCATGGCACTCCGAGTTAGCATGGGTCGACTGAGTGGGTACTTGTGAGCGACCTAGATGTCAAACTGAAGTCGTATAACTAACTCCCTAAATTGCCAAAAAGACCGCAGATAAGCAGTAGTGGGAACGGCGAACCCTCTTTCCGGCTTTCAGCGCGCTAACGGCGAGCTCGGATAAAAATCTTATTTAGACGTATAAAATGAGATTGGCAAGATAGGGCCACGCGCAACTCAACCACGTAACGCCGGAGAATACGGCGACGAAAAATAACCTGGAATTGGCTGTCATGTTACTCCCGCGCGAGCACCGTGCCGCCGGAGACTGCGGGTCGCGCCGCGCTCCTCATCCGCCCTCGCACCGCGAAGAAGAAAGATGTCGCGGCTAGAATCAAGAGCACCATCACAGCGGGACGCATGAGCCAGGTAAACCCGTAGCTCGCCATCGAGCGGTAAAGATATCTTTCCATCAAGTTGCCTAAGACCAGCCCGAGTATCATCGCGGGACGCGGATAACCGAAGCGGCGCATGCCATAGCCGAATATGCCGAAGGCAACGACCATCAACAGATCCACCGCGTCGCGGGTGACGCTGAAGGCGCCCATCAAGACGAATATAAAAATGATCGGCACCATGATCGAGTAGCGCACCTGGGCCAGTTTAGCCAGTTGAGTGGAGAGACCAAAGCCGATCAAAGTTCCGACGATTCCGGACATGCCTTGGATCCAGACGATGCTGTAGATCAAGTCCGGGCTTTTTTTGATCATCTCCGGGCCAGGGAGATAACCCCATGCGAGAAGCGCAACGATGAAAAGCGCCGTCGAAACTCCCTGTGGAAAACCCAAAAGTAATGTTGTCACCAGATCTCCGCCGTCCTTGGCGTCGTTGGCGCTCTCCGGCGCGATTACGCCGCGCACGTCGCCGGTACCGAATGTCGCCCCGCCGCTCTTGCTGCTCTGCGCTGCGTGGCCATAAGCAAGCCAATCCACCACCTGCGAACCAATTCCCGGCACAATCCCGACCCACACGCCAATGAAACTGCAGCGCACCACCAGCCACCACTCCCGAATCGTGTCCTTGACCCCGTCGAACAGCTTGCCGGTTAAAGGCGCGGGTTGCTGTTCCACGCCCAGCTTCATCAGGGCTAAATCCAGCGCTGCTGGTATACCGAACAGCCCCAGGGCGATGATGCTGACCGAAATCCCATCCAATAAATAAGGCTGGTCGAAAACATAGCGCATGATGCCGCTCTGTTCTTGCTGGCCGATGGTGGCAAGCAACAATCCGAACGCGGCGGCAATCAGCCCTTTGAGCGGCCGGCGTCCCGCCAGCACCGCCACCATGCTGAGACCCCACAACACGACGACAAACAACTCCGGCGAACCCATCAAATAAATTAGCGGCTTGGCCACAGGTATGGCCACTGCCAAGGTAAATGTGCCGATCAGCGCGCCCATGCCGCCGGCCATGAAGGACGCGCCCAGGGCGCGCTTGGCCTCGCCCCGCTTGCCCATCGGATAGCCGTCGAGGATCGTCGCCTGGGAGCCGGCACCGCCGGGAATGCCGAAAAGCACCGGCAGGTAAGCCGCGCAGATGGCGCTAACGGAACTCGCGCCGATCAAGAGCGCGATGCCGGTCACCGGTTCCCACTTGATCACCACCGGCAGCATGATGGCGTAAACCAGCGGAACGCCAAGGCCCTGCGGCGCTACGGCGGTGAACGTGCCGATGCTCACCCCCACCATCATGGCCAAGAAAACTTTGAACTGTAAGATGTTCAGGAATCCTTTGGCCGCGGCGTCGAAAAGTGAAATTTCCACTTCAATCTCCTTTAGAGACTATTTCGCAATGCGCGCAAGGAACCCGATGTCGTGAGCACAGCGAGGCATCTCGCATTTTCAAGTGGTTACGAAGTCGAGATTCTTCGGCTATCGCCTCAGAATGACATTGCGAAACAGTTTCTTAGCACGGATAAGTCAGTTCAACGTCGCCGTGTCCCACCGTGAATCTTAAACATTGAACTTTGAACCGCCGCAAGGCCTATCGCGCCGGCAACGGTCCTGGGCCCGCAAGTTTTTTAAAAACGCCAACCGTCTCCGCATCGCGGGGCAATTCCCGAATCGCTCTTTGATTTTCTTCCGGGAAAAGCGGTGATGGATCGTCACCGACTAATTTTTTGTATTCGTTGGGAAATGCCGGATCTTTAAAAGTCTTGGTGACCGCCTGCATGAGTATTTCGATCCGGTCCGCGGGGGTCCCCGGCGGCGCAAAAAAAGGTGATCCCGTTAGC
>DATBLC010000140.1:0-8050 GCA_036555515.1 Binatia bacterium | reverse complement strand
AGCAGTAGTAGCGGGGGAGATCGCAAATCATGGACATCTGGTGTCAGCAACTCGCCATGCTTGCTGGTTGCTACGACTTCAAAGCAGACAAAGACTGGCAACCGATGCGCTCAACAGGATTAAGGCGGCCGCTGAAGTCGGCGGATCAGAATTCAACCGTAGTAGTTATCTGGTTCGAAGATCCTCTCTGATACAAGAAAGACAGCAGCTAAAAAACTATTTAAAGTCGTTGGTCGAGGCTTATGATCTTTCAAAAAAAGAACCGACGCAGGCCTATAAAGCCATTCAGAGGTTTACCGGTATAACTGACTCAGAGACCTTGGCGCTGACATACAAATCGTGCATGGAATACTTCTGTCAGAGAATCCCCTATGTGTCGCCGGCGGGAATGCGGTTTGCTGCAAACTTCTTGAAAGAAACGCGGCCCGATATGAAGGCAAAGATTGATAAGATCGAAGTCGAACGAATTTTGGATAATTCCATCTTGAAGGATGTTTCTCATGAAGTAGGAGGTGGGCTATGAAGAGCGCGCACGGTCTGAAGATCCCAGAACCGGACTACGAATTGACCACCGTGGGTCCCGGTACACCTGGCGGCGAGATGCTCCGCCGATACTGGATGCCGGTGTGCTTATCTGACGAATTGAAGGACTTGCCGAAGCGCGTTCGCGTCTTAGGCGAGGATCTCGTGGCTTTCCGGGACGGCCAAGGCCGGGCAGGATTACTATATTTCCGTTGTAGTCACAGAGGAACTTCGCTTGAATACGGAAGCATTGAGGAGCGAGGAATTCGTTGCTGCTACCACGGTTGGCTCTACGACATCGAAGGCAATGTTCTGGACATGCCGCTGGAGCCGACGAACAATCCTTTTCTGAAACAGGTTTTACACCCTTGCTACCCGGTGCGCGAGTTTGGGGGTCTGGTCTTCGCCTACATGGGCCCGCCGGATAAAATTCCGGAGTTCCCGATCTACGATGTCTGGACTCAGCCAGGAAACACCTTGAAGGCGAGAATGGGACCCAGAGTAGGCGGAGCGGTTGACTGTAATTGGATTCAAAGCCAGGAGAATATCGTGGACGCTCTGCATGTGCTGTGGCTTCACTCAAGGCAAAGCGGCCAGCAGCTTGGCACGGAGTTATACAGCCATTGGCCGAAGAACCTAGAGTACGAGGAGACCGAATTAGGCATGAAATTTACCATGACTTACGAGCTGCCCGACGGGCGGCAATGGGACAATACGTGGGAGATGCTGATGCCGTTTACGGTTTTCATGTCGTATACGGGCGTGCCGGTAACGAGAAAATCTCGGAATGTGGCATTTTGCGTTCCGGTTGATGATACCCACCAGATTGGGGCCGGTATCCGCTCCGTCTCAGCGGGCGAACAGGAGGGAAAGAGTCACGCCGATTTTGGTCCCGCGGCGAGAAAAGACCATAGTTATGAATACACGCAACGCTATCCGGATGACAAGGAGGCGCAGGAAGGTCAGGGACCCATTGCGATCCACGCGCTGGAACACCTTGTGAGTTCGGACCGCGGAGTGATGATATTCCGAAAGATTCTCAGGGAAGCGATACGTGCGGTGAAAGAAGGTAGAGATCCTAAGGGGGTTATCAGGGATCCGGGGAAGGCCAGATGCGTACAGACGGTGGCAGGGAGCAATGTAAGGTAAAGTGTGGATCGAGGGTCGCTAGCATTTCGAGCGAGGTGAGATGTTGCGGACCTTCTATTGAGGTTCACTAACGAAGTGGCAGCCATTCGACTCCACGCGCTCAGAGCCTTTCAAAGAGTTGATCAACAATTTTGATCTGATCATTACTCAGCTTAAAGCGCTGATCATCAACGTTGGTATCATCAACGCTTTAAGCCGGACGGATACAACGTAGGGGTCAACGTCGGCACTGATGCCGGACAGACCGTCATGCACTGTCACATTCATTTGATCCCCTGGAGATCGAGGGATATCAACAATCCTCGGGGGCCTACGTGGTATCATAGCAGGCAAGGCAGATGATTCGAAAAGTGGATAAGCCCCGCGACAAAAAAAAGGGGCCTAAGATTTAAATGTAATGAATGCTATGCACACCGACTCCTCGGGCTGTTGGCAGGTCACTTGACAGATAGTTTTGCCAGACGGCGAGGCCGTCGGCGCGCAGGTGCCGCGCCAACTCCGGTTCCACTTGTCGTGCAAGGTCGTGAGGAAGCGGGTTGAAAATGTTGGTAAAGTTCCGGGAGCAAGCGGCGCCCGTACTTTCAGACGAACCACGCTGCATGTTCGCCGCGCAAGTGTGCGCGAAACCGCTGCTCTGGTGTGAGTCCGGTCACTCCAACGTAGACAGAGTGTTTCCCGGGAATCCAGTGCAAATTAGCTTCGAAGAAACGCCGTTCCCGATCGAATACCTTTGGGTTCAATTCAACGACATATAAATTCCGGTCCGCATAGTTCCAGTTGACTGACCCAGCAAGCTCAAGGATCGGATGATGAGACTCCGCCTGTCCCAAGTCGACAGAGCTGGTGTAAAAGGTTCGTTTCCCACCTCGCAGGGAAAAAATGGTGACCTTTGCCTCTTGCCGATCGAAACCACTCTTCCAAATCCGCACGTGCATTGGCTTGTTTGTTACGCCGCGATGTTGCCTTTGACTATCAACAAAGGATTTGAGCCCTTTGGCGCTTCTCAGACATGGACTCATACTTTCTTTACTGCCGCGTACTCAAACAAGATTTGTGAACTATTTCACTAAGTGATATAGTGCAAACGATGAGGCGGGTTTTCATGACGCGTCATTTCAGTCGATGGTTCGGTAAAACGGATCTTTCGGTGGAAGCCCTTTGCAGGAGTGTTGACGAGATGGAACGAGGGCTGATTGATGCGAATCTTGGCGGTGGAATCATAAAAAAACGCGTGGCGCTGCCGGGTCGTGGCAAAAGAGGAAAGTGCACGCACGTTGGTTGCGACGAACAGTGCGAATCGATGGTTCTTCGTATTTGGATTTGAAAAGAATGATAGAGACAATATCAATGCAAAGGAGTTAACTGCGCTCAAAGCCCTTGCTTCTGATCTTCTCCGACTCGGAGTGTCGGAATTGTCGGCCGCTGTAGCGGCAAAAACGTTGCAGGAGATATGCCATGAAAACTAAAACACAAGCGAAAAGTCGAATCTTGGAGGCTGTTCATGGGACGGCCGCCGATCTCCGTGCGGCCGGATTCATTAGCAAACGTCGAATGCGCGAGTACGATGCGCTCTGTCTCGCCCCTATACCGAGCTACTCGCGTAAGAAGATTCGCGCTTTGCGCCAACGGCACCGTATCAGTCAAGCGGTACTGGCGACGGTTTTAAACACGAGTCTTTCAACCGTGCGTCAATGGGAGATCGGCGCCAAGCAGCCAAGCGGACCGTCTCTGAAGCTTCTCGACCTCCTCGACCGTAAGGGATTGGAAGCCCTTATCTAGCGACACCCGGCTTTGGCTTGGCGCCGCTAAATCGGATGGTCAATTCGAAGACATTGGGTAGCAACCTGCTTGGCGGGTCAGGCTATGGGCCTGGTGTTTTCGAGGCCTTCGTTCCACAGCAAGAAATAGTGGTTGCCGGGCAGCATCGATTTTTCTTAGAAGGCCCTTTTCACGGTCAAAAAGCGGCTTCTAAGCTCTTAAACGACGCGTTTTATGCCTACCTTACATTGGTTAATCAAGCAGTTGGCTGGGTCCGACCCAGATATGACCCACGCCCGTCAATCAGGGATCACATATTCCGCGAGGGGAAAAAAGGGAATAAGAAAAATTCTCAAAGGAACGTCTGTGCCTCTTGACCTGCCTGCTAATGGACCACCCAGACCTATCCAGCCCTTATACAGCGTTACGGCTTTGGTATTTCTAGATCTCTGCAAATCTTCTGAGCAAGAAATTCGTTGATTTTTCTCTGTGGCGGGGAGCGGTAGAAACTTTTCCGCTCTGACGGTTGACGCAAACGGTGTGATTAGCACCTTGCCTAGATTCGATCGATCCAGTAGCGAGGGCGGCGATGCAAATGCGCGACTGCTACAACTACGAGGGCGTCAGCGTCAAGACCGTATATCACAGCGTAGGGAAATCGCCCTAAGCGACACCGGCGAACGTCTGGTTCGATTTCTGGATATGACTGCGGAAAGGCAAGCGCGCGCCGAACGGCTCGGTCCAGTTCATCTAGCAATTCTCGCCCTAACCCTTCCGCTTGTCGATTATACCAAGCGACCGCGTCGTCGAGTTCCTTTTGCGCCGGAGCAAGGAATACAACTTTCACGACTGGCCGTATTTGGCCATCACGGCGTCATAAGAAATCGTAGCGACCTTGCCCGCTTTGTACGCCGCCCATCGTTTGCGCGCTTCCTCGGCCCACACGTGATCGATCTCTGGGTCTGGCTTGTCTAGATCAGAAAGAATCGTATCCACAAGGCGCAACTTTTCGAGGTCCGGCAGTTTACGAATTTCTTCGGTTATCTCATCAACGCTCTTAGCCATTGCGATCCTCCCCCCGTTGGCATGATACCGCAGTTCTCACGGTCTTTAAAACTCCACCCCTGCGACAATACTGTGACCGACGGCTCCCTTTTCTCGTAGTCAGCGGCCGGGGCAATAAGTGTGAGGCTTTCGTATTGCATTATCGCTCAAGCTGTTTTGCCACCCACATCTCCTTGTTGGGGTCGCGATCGGCAGCGTACGCGGAGTAAAGCCGGCTGATGATCGAAGGATCGCGGTGGAGCCGGCGCCCGATCTCCTTAACGCTCGCCCTGCCCCATTCGCGCGCCAAATACACCAACGCCGCTCTCGGTTTCACCCATCTTCTTTGCCGGCCCGGTCGAACCAAATCCCGTTCCGTCACGTGATAAGCATGAGCCGTCAAACGCAGCAGCTTTGAAAGCTTTGCCCTCGGCCCCGGCGATTTGATTTCACGCTCGATCCGAATCTTTTCATCGATCTGTTCGACAAAATTCTTGTCGCCCAAAATTCTTTGGTCCCACACATCATAGTAGTTCGGTTGGTGCCCCGCTCCCTTCCCTTCCGCCATAAACCTCAAATACGCTCGCCGCGCTTGCCCCACCGACCGGTTTAGCTCCCCCAAAACGCTCCACGTATTGATCCGCACTAGTCTACTTTTTCCCAAATAGGCCGCATGGCTGCTCCACGGATACTTCCACGGATCCATGGGAGCGCGCATCCTCCCCGGATTGAGATGTAAATAACGCACCAATTCGAGCAAGTACGCCTGGCGGTCACACAAAATAGCCTTGTAGCGCCCCTGAAATAAGTGTCCTACTTTCTTGTACTTGTGGTTGTAGTAGCGCGTGTACTTTTGTTGGAGCCCCTGCATGATTTTCGACAGCGCAACCTCCCCGGTCTCAATCAGCAGATGGATATGATTGCTCATGAGGACGTAAGCATAAACCTTAAATTCATAGCGCTGCCGGTATTCCTCCAGACGCTCCAGATAGTATTTTCGATCCGCATTGCTGCCGAAGATCACTTGGCTCTGATTACCTCGACAGATCACATGGTAAAACGCCCCGGCGTATTCCACCCTCGGCTTACGCGCCATCGCCGTCTCTATACTCCGGCTGAAGTCAATAAGTGTAGGGTCGAGGACTGGCGCGGTGTTCCGCAGGTGAAGCCTATCTGTTAACCGTCTCTTTCGTTTGACGGTGCCTCACTAGCCTCACCGTAAATCCGTTTCCAGCCCCCGCCGCGTCAAACCGGACGTGACCCTTTCGGTCATCCGGCTTTCCTGGGTCTGTTCTTCACAAGGCGTTATCTGCCTAGCGTGCTGGAGACACTTTCACGGGCGATCGGTAGAAATACTGGACCCGATAATCGTTGACCAGTCCCCACTCTTTATAGATCTGCTCATTACTCCATCTCTTCCAGCCACAGCCGGGGCGGCCTTTCTGCTTCATCACAAACCGGCGTATCTTGCGCATGACCTCGAACCGGATCCGGTCAAAGACCCGGCACGAGTTTCCCACACGGAAATAATTGACCCAACCCATGATGATCGGCCGGATCTGTTCGAGCACGTCTTTGATCGTGCGCTGCCGTGAGAATTTCAAAATCCTCCCGACACGCCGCAACAGATCACTCTGCTTCTTTTTCATCGGCGTGCGCAGAACAAATCGCTTGCCGAACCGGTTACGGCCCTCTCGCAGGTCAAATCCCAGGAAACAAAAGCTCCCCCCGCAGCCCAAATTCACCACCCGCGTCTTTTCTTCATTGACCTGTACTGCTACTTTCCTCAGCTCCTCTTCCAGCCGCCCCTTGATCACCTCCACATGAGGTTGCCATTGCGCATACCCGTCCACCAACACCACGATATCGTCCGCATACCGGGTATACACGACCCGTTCCCATTTCCCGTCTCCGCGCCGCTTGACCCCTTCTGCTTCCATCGCCTCATCTAGTTCGTCTAGATACAGATTGGCCAATAACGGAGAGAGCACTCCTCCTTGGGGCACTCCCCGCTTGCCATTGGCTTTCAGTATCTGCTTGACCAGATGCAGGATCGCTGGATCTTGAACTCTGCGAGCCAGCTTTTGCAGTAACAGGTGGTGTCGAATGTTGTCAAAGTAGCTTTTTAGATCGATGTCGATTACGCGCGTAAGCCCTTGTACCAACCCGCGCACTACACGATCCAGCGCTTGATGCGCCGTTCGCTTGGGCCGGTAGGCAAACGAACTTGCCTGAAAGTCCGCCTCAAAGATCGCTTCCAGAATGAGCTTGACCGCCCCCTGAACCACTCGATCCTTGATGGTGGGTATCCCCAGCCAGCGGGTCTTGCCATTGCTCTTGGGAATTTCCACACGCCGGTTCTTCGTCGGTTGGTAACTCCCGGTGATCAGCTCCTGGCCAAGATCCTCCAGAAATTTTCCTAACCCTTTGGCTTCGATGGATTGAAAACTCTCCCCATCGAGCCCCGGCGCTCCGTTGTTGCTCTTGGCCTGTTGATACGCCGCTTCTAAGGTCTCCGGCTTCACCACGTGCGCATAGAGACCCCAAAACCGCCACTGCTTCTCGGCTTTCGCCTTACGGTATATCTTTCGCCTCAGTTCCTGCAGATTCATGGAAGGCTTTGTCATCCCCTCCCTGCCTCACCTTGCGGTCGAAAGAGTCAAACTCAGCATGGCCCCTTCGCTCCGGAGACATTACTCCCCTTCTTCGCTACTACGGGCCAATCCGCCATCCTGCTGCCGTTCGGCCCTTTTCCCGTGTCCACAGTTATAGGACCTACCTCTTTCCGAGGATTTCTCCTCGGGGCATGCAGGACTTCTCCAGTTTCTGTCGTGTCCCTGTTACCGTGTCGCCGCCCACTACCCCGCCGCTGTGGACTATCCCATCGGCCAGTCTGAGATACTCCATACTGTCTTCGCCACGTATTGAATGGCTCGACCATCGGTTCTTGGCTTTAACGAGGCTTGCTCAGCGTTCAATCGCGTTGCAACCCGGCAACTCGCTCGTCAGCCCTAAGCTGACTTTTGTCAGTAGGCTTCAGCATGTCGATTGCTCTTCATGCCGCTACCCCGTGCTAGGCGGCTTCTGGCTTCTACCGCCGCGGGACTTCCCTCACCTAAAGGAGAGTCACCCTATGGATCACGACAGCAATTCATCTGGACACACCAATACGAAAGCCCGACACCACCTGAATGGACACTATAATCCAACGATTGGAGACCGCCAAACGGATCAACTCCGAGGGAAAAGTTGGATACGAAGGATGGTTCCTCTTGGATGACTTGGTCAGCGTTCTCGAAACGTGTTTATCCTTCTCGAAGCCCCCGCCGGCTCCTGTAAAACGTAGGTTAATAACCAACGCCCTGTCTTCGCCCTCGGCAGCAGCTCGGCCGCTGACAAGGGAATCACTTCTCAAAGAAATAAACGTTCAAGAAGCGGCCTATTTCAAAACGCCCTTAACCAGATACTTCTTGGCAACCTCGATCTCGCTCGACTCAAACCTTAAAATACCCCACGTCAGGTTCGCCGGTGGATCAATTGTATTCCGTTCGGAACTGCCGAAGAAATTTGACCGGGA
>DATBLC010000139.1:0-5605 GCA_036555515.1 Binatia bacterium | reverse complement strand
CCTGATTCTGGTATCTCAAAAACCAGGCGTAGCTCCATTGTGATCTCGCCCAACGGATTGCTCTCCTCTCTTGGGGTCTGTCAACACCAAGATGAAAGCAATCCGTTTCTTTTTGCAAAGAAAAAATCAACCCATCACGTACTTTTCGAACAACGTCGAAATTTCAAAGTCATTTCGCGCTTACGCACTTCGCTGTCACGAGCTTTAACCTTCCATCTAAGCACCGTGATCGATGTCTGCTTAGAGGCAGACGGCATCTCCGCCACAGGCGGATCAGCCTTCGGCTGAGACTTTGCTACGGAAGGGTTCCGCCTCGCGCTTCCTGCTGAGCGCAACCGCGGAATCTGGGATGAACGCAGATCAGCATCAACCCAAATAAGCGGACGGCCCGAACGGGGATAGTTCCGGTCTGCTTAACCCAACAATAGACTAAGCCAGCATTTCGGCGCGTGCCGACAGTTCGGCAGCGTTCTTCGTCACGCTCGATAATCAACAGCGTGATAGATTTTGAAAATCTTTCGATTCCCGCCACTTGTCGCGTTTCGGGTCATCGATGGGGCTTGGCACGCGACTTGCCATGAGTGTTTAGCGCGAGAAGAGAAGATTGTGGTTGGCGTCATGAAGATTGAAATTTCATTTTTGGCAGCTGCGCTTTTCGTCGGCACTGACCTGTTGGCTCGCATTGCGGTTCAAGGCATCGAGCAAGCGCTTTTATTAACGGCGGTCGAGTGGTCGATCAACCGTATCAGCGCGGCGCGGCGGAAATTCTTTTCCACAAGCGCGGTATCGGGCCTGTAGGGTCAAAGAAAGAATGAGGATGGGCGCCGTGATTATCGAAAATCGTCCATGGTTTTATCCAGCGGCAGTGCCGGTGGAGATGCCGGTTGGTTTGAATCATTTGGAGTCAGATTTCTGTTGGTGTCACCCGGTAGTCGAAGTGGACGAAAACGGCAAAGAGGCCGTGGTGCACAAGCAAGTGACATGGAATTGAATTGTCTGAACGATGCACTAAGTTCATGTTGAAAATCACCACCAAGACCGACGATGTGAAGACAACTTTCGAGCTTGAGGGGAAGCTTGCAGGGGCTTGGGTTAACGAACTGGAGCGGTGTTGGCGCGAGATTGCCCGTGGTCGCGCCGTGAAGATTTCATTAGAAGGCGTGACCTTTATTGATGATAGCGGAAAAAGACTGTTGGCGCGGCTTCATGAAAACGGGGCGGAGCTGAAGGCGGCGGGATGCATGACCAAATGCATCGTCCAGGAGATCATCAGAGAAAACCGGCGAGGGTAACGTGAATCGAGTCGGGTATGATCAGCGCAACGGACAAACGCGCGATCCATCGCAAAGGCAAGCACGACTCTGACGCCATGGCGAGATTGGAGGAAGTATGGAATTGAATTCTTATCCTAGCGAAAGCGCGGCGGAGCGCGGCCAGGTTGACCTTGAGGAGAAAATCAGCTCGCTCTTCGAACCGGACACGTTAGTGTCGGCGCAGTATTTCGGCAATCTGCGCGGAAGGACCACCTTAGAGCCGGAGAAAAGGCTCCTCATGGCGATCTTGGAAGATGCCGTTAATTGCTTTCAGGACAATGTTTTGGCTGGGAGCAGCAAAGCAAAGAAGCTTTTCGACGAGGCCGAAGAGTGGGTCGTGGCAGAGGGCGGCGATTGGATATTCTCCTTTCCGAATGTTTGTGAACACTTGGGCATTAACCCCGAATACGTGCGCCGCGGTCTGCTGCGCTGGAAGGAGAAGAAACTGGCCAGTCAGCCCGGCCAGAATGCTTGGGAAGGGACAAGGATGGCTGGCTAATGTCAAGCTCGGAACAAACTCGTAATCTATTAAGGAGGAAGTGCTTATGAACCCATGGCAACTCATGTTCCTTCAAAGTAAAGTGAACGATAATCCCTACACCGGCGACAGCTTGGCAATGCAAAATTGGGCCTGGCCCCAGGGGACCTGGTTCCAAAAACGTTTGCGTCATCTACGACGGAAACCGTGGCTGCCTGAGACGCTGCGGAGTACGCAGGATGCCGGCCAGGTAGCAGATTTGTGCCACCCAAGAATCATGCCGACGCCGGTTCCCGCAGAAAATGAAACGCGCAGCAAGGAGGCTTCTTACGAGTCTTTCACTAGTGCCAATGCTTCTGGCGGGACAGAGCATTTCGCCTGCAGCGCGACAAGCTCTGCGTGAGAACCGCCTCGAAGATCCGTCGGGGCTGCTCATGCGGAGTATGGGTTTAGCTGCGCCTAGGCCAACGATCTGCTGTGTCCCTCAGTAAAAGTTCAAAGCGTTTTTAACGGCTTGCCTTCGATAAACTCACGTCCTGAGCATGTCGAATAGAACGTTTTGAACTGCGCTCGTCGGGTAAAGCGATCGTCCTCGATTGCCTGATGGCTGATTATTTTTGAACTTCTTGTTGAGACTGAGCTTGAAAGGAGTGAAAGAAATGGCGCTGTTTTGCAAGGAGATGGCATCACCGGTCGGTAAACTGAACCTGATCGCAAACGCAAACGCGCTAGTAGCCATTCGGTTGGAGCGGGAGCGTCCAGATCGATTGAGACTCGACGCGCCAAGCGCCGATGAGGATCACCCGATCCTGCTGGAGGCCGAACGGCAACTTGTCGATTATTTTGCCGGCAAGAGAACTACGTTCGAGCTTCCCATTGAGCCACTGGGAACGGAATTCCAAAAGAAAGTATGGGGCTATCTGAGGACAATTCCATTCGGGAATACGAAAACTTATGGGGATATAGCCAGAACTGTCGGCTCACCTCGGGCGTCCCGCGCCGTGGGCGCCGCCTGCGGCAAGAATCCGCTTGCCATTGTGGTGCCCTGCCATCGGGTTGTCGGAGCGAACCGAGCGCTCACTGGCTTTGCCGGCGGCGTCGAAATCAAAGCGGAGCTTTTGGCTCTCGAAGCGCGCGCGAGCGGGTCCATAACGACCTGAGATGAGTCTGAAAGAATCGGAAATTTCTGCCGCCTATTGCGAACTCGCCATCGATCTGGAGCAGGCGCCGTGTCGGCTCGACGAGCTCAACTTTGCTACGGGGCTGTTACGGGGCTACTCTGCGGCGTGGAGTAAGTCCGGGTCCTCTTTAATTCTCCTTTTGATCCTGCACAATTTATTAAGGAGTCCACAATTGAGTAACCAAACAGCGACCGAGGGGTGAGACCTGGAGAGAGCGGGCACAGGAGCGCAAAGGTTGTTTTTCAGGCCCTGCCGGCGGGCATTCCACCTATGGAGAGGACGGGGTGGTGGCCGGCAAGGCAGAGAACCATTGATCGCGATCGGAAGGGTCGCCTCTCGGTCGCACACTAGCGACATAGTCTCTAAATAACGAACTCATTAGTAATAGAATGCCCCAGAACGCTGATCGTTAATGGTCGTCGCTATGCCTTGATTCGCATTCACTGCAAATCTTCAGCTATCAGGAGGTGATGCAATGAAGCTCTACTACAATCCGAAGAGTCGCGCGGTGATCGCCAAATGGATGCTAGACGAGTGCGGCGTTGACTATGAAATCGTTTCCATCGACTTTGAAAAACGCGAGCACAAAGCGCCGGAGTTCCTTAGGATTAACCCCGCAGGCAAGTTACCGGCCCTGGTCGATGCCGACGCTAGAATTTTCGAGAGCGCTGCGATCTGTCTTTATCTCGGCGACAAGTTTCCACAAGCCAACCTCGCTCCTAAGATCGGAGCACCGGAACGCGGCCGCTATCTTTCTTTGATGGTCTACTCGACCGCGCAGCTTGAGCCAGCGATGGGCGACGCGCTTTTGGGTCAGGCGACGCTACCGCAACGTGGCTGGACGGATTTCGAGACGGTCAAGGACGTGATCGAAGGCGAGTTGGGAGACGGGCCTTACCTGTTCGGCGACTGGTTTACCGCGGCCGATGTGATGATCGGCTCCATGTTTTTCTGGAGGCGGATGTTCACCGGCCAGCCGGATCGGCCAAAGCTGGAGGCTTACGTAGATCGTCTCCTGGCGCGTCCCGCAGGGATGAAGTTTGGCGAATGACCGCGCACGTTCCCTTTTACGAGAAAATGTGCTGAAAAATTCATGACGGCTGGTCCGCATCCCAAGTGACAGGAATTTCTTTTAGGTCGAGGACGCCATTATTTCGGCACCTGCCGCTGCCGGGTTAAAACAGCGAAAGTGACGCTTAACAACCATACTTTATCGTACCCGTGGGCTTTGATTTTGACGCTTGCATAACAGGGACAGGTGATTGAATGCTGAAGGGCGGATGCTTTTGCGGCCTGATCCGTTATGACGCGGAGGGTAGGCCGTTTCATGAGACAAACTGCCACTGCTCGATCTGCCGTCGAACCGCTGGCGCTCCGTTCTTGACGTGGTTCACCGTGCCTCGATCTCAGTTTCGGATCGTGTGCGGTGAGCCAAGGCGGTTTAGGTCAACTGCGAAGGGCACGCGGAGCTTCTGTCCCCAGTGCGGCACGCAGTTGACCTTCGAGCACGAAGACTTCTCGGACGAAATCGACGTCACGACATGCAGCCTTGATGACCCAGAAGGGTTGCCGCCGCGGGACCACACTCACGCGAGTAGCAGGCTCAGCTGGGTCAAACTGGCCGATCAGCTGCCCGAGCATCAAGAAAGTCGGCAGGAGGGGTGAGTGACCGTGGTGCCCAACCCTGAGTCCCATTCATCATCGCGCGTAATGGCAGCGAGGAATTCTGCACTTCTCTTGAACCCGCCAAGAAGCTACCGCCAGGGGCGGTCGAGGACAGCGTCATATGAATTCTGGGCCCTTTGTGTACCACTTGGCTGAAGCCGCTAACTGGCATTCCATTCAGCGCCATGGTCTGTTGAGCACGCGTGCACTGCTCGACCGGATCGGGGTACATGGCGCCAACCGCGCTGCCGTTGAGCGGAAGCACCGCCCTAATCGAACGATCCTTGCGACCGGATTGGTCATCCGGGACCAGAAACCGGCCCCTCCGGCTGCGCTGGAGCGGTGCCTCGTTGGGCTCACGCCCTCTCAGTGGTACGAGCTCCTAAACAGTAAAGTCTTCTTTTGGTTCGACCCTGAGCGGCTTAATCGCCAGCGACGCGCGTGCAGCCGTTTCCCGCAGGTCGTGTTGAGAATTGATTACGACCGGTTGTTGCGCCGTTATGCTGCGCAAACGTCATTGACCCCAATCAACACTGGCAATGCCCGGCGCAAGGCGGCGCTCCGCGGCGCAGCCACCTTTGTTCCGTATGGCGTTTGGGAAGACTCGGCATGGCTGTCTGAGTCTCAAGCTCTGGGAACCCGCCCTCGCCCTCGGCGACATCCGCCAGTTGAACTGACGGTCACCGACTCGGTGCCTGATGTGATGGACTTCATTGCAAGTGTCCAATACCTCGCTCCAAATGAATATCTTCCGCCGCAAACTTAAGTGACAGAATTTCTTTGGGTTATTAAGGAGAGTAATTAAACAGCGACCGAGGGGTGAGACCTGGAGAGCGCGGGCACAGGAGCGCAAAGGTTGTTTTCAGGCCGTGCCGGCGGGCATTTCCACCTATGGAGAGGACGGGGTGGTGGCCGGCAAGGCAGAGAACCATTGACCGCGATCGGAAGGGCTCGCCTCTCGGTCGCAC
>DATBLC010000138.1:0-91664 GCA_036555515.1 Binatia bacterium | reverse complement strand
CATGCGGCGCCGCGGCGGATGTGCCAAAGAAATTTGGAAATCCAGTACCGTCAAAATCAAAGGAACCAAAGAACGTTGTGTCGGCGCCGTCCGGAGCAACGATCTCCGGCTTGTCGGGGCGGGGATCGGGGGTCGCGAGCCGATTACCCGTAAGATCGAACAGGATCGGCGTCGAGCCCGATGAGGAAAAGGATTCTAACACCGGCGGTGAAACTCCAAACGCGGGAGTGTTGGAATAACGTGCGGCGCCAACGGCTTCCCCGCCTGACGCGTTGGCATGGCCGTAGATCGTCCCACTTTGCGTGTCGAACTCATTAATGATAGGCGGGGCACCGGAATAGAAGTAGACAATTTTTAACAACCCAGGAGCGACGCCCGAATGATTCACGATCATAAGATTCACGTTAAGGGCCGCCAGTCCAGTGTTTGTGGCGCCAAAGATTTCGACGGCATCGCCGCCGATATTGTTGAATGTTGTCCCGGCTAGTACCTGCGTAGCGGACGAATCGAGGACGTAGAGGTCCAAATCATTCTGCGTGCCGGGAGAACCGCTAACCGAGAAAAACGGTGAGTCCCATTGCAAGACGACAGTCACACCAGTGCCTCCGGGAATTGTGACGCTGAGGAACTGATCTTTGCCTCCGATGGAATTGAAATTGTGCCCCGTTCCGCCGAGAAAGGCTGGGGCGCCCGGGGCGGATGGGATGGCGCCGTTGGCGAAAAAATCGCCCGGTCTAAAAGCGCTCTGATAGCTTTGCCGAGCCTGATTTCCAGCTGATGAAAAATAGGCCGCATCACTCGCCACGACCCCATCAACTGCCTGAGCAACGATTCCGTCCTGAAACATGGGCTCGGCCAAATAGATTATATCGTCAACGATGACCTTGGCGCCGTTGTTCTTCAAAGCCGTAATGTTCGCAGCAAATGACGCCATTCCATTGAATGCTGAAGCAAAGGAAAGACCGGCTCCGGGCGCCACATCATGAATGATTTGCAGCATGGCACGCCCTTCATCGGTGGCATCGGTGCAGCTTGAGATTTCCTGCACGATGGTGACCGAGGAAAGGTCGCCGTTGGCTACGTCCGTCGCGGCGCCGCCTAAACAGTCAAAGCTATCGGAGAGCACTCCTACTTTTATTCCGCTTCCATCCACGGCGAACGCCGCCCGCGTCAAGTTAGAGCGCATGGATTGATCGCCCTGGCTTGTGACGCTTCCCACATGGGTCACTGCCTTGGCGGTTTGCACGAATTTCAAGCTCGTCAATGCCGAAGCTGTAGGAATGCTGGATATCGGCAGATATCCTGAGACCATGCGGCCATAAGCGACCGCCCCCTGCATTCCCAATGACGTAAGATCAGCCTTGAGATTCTCAACATCTCCGGACGCCACCGCGTCGACCACAACGTAGTCGTCAATTTGTCGGACCGAGGGGTCGTCGGAAGTAAACGATGGTGCCGTGCTCTGCGCCAGATGGCTCGAGTATCGATCGTAAAGAGCCATCAGGTTGTGCGGAATTTTCTCCGTGCTTTTGCTGGTTTGAGCGTGAGTGGAATGGGTGGTCAGCAGCAGCAAAAGGAGTGAGAAGAAGATAAGAAGCCAACGTTGCATGCCGAAGTTCCGATCGTCGAAACAATGCCCTGCCGTTCGTTCGCCGTCGCCGTTATCGCGGACCGCCCTGGAGTAACGCTGACGCCGCCCTGGCAAAATTCAGACTGGGTAACGCTCCCATAGCGCGAATTGCGGCGATCGGCAACTCGCCCGACACGGTGCGCCCGAAGGCGACGGCGTGCCGCATCCCTAAGGACTCAAGATCCGATTTGAGAACGTCCACGTCGCCTGCCGCCACCGCGTCGATCACGACCCGGTCGTCAACAACCCGCACGAGCCGGCTGGTCGGCTGAAATACTCCCCCCTGATGTGAGGCTACGTAAGTGGAATACTCGTCGTATACACTCCTCAACTCCACTGCGACTTTCGCCATCCCGCCGGCGTTGTCTTTGGCGGTTTGAGCGCCGCCCGTATTACAGCACTCTGTTGTTACTAATAAAGCTGCGAGCAGCATGCAAAGCCGCACCGTCATCGTTCAAGCTCCTAACTCGTATAGAACTCTTTAGATCCAATCTTTCTTGACGGTTGGGGCCTTTGCTACTCCAGCGGCGCGCAGAAGATTTCCGCGGCAAAACCAAATCTCAACTGTGCAATAAATTCTCGACTTACCGGTTCGCAACGCTTCTCAGCATGGCAAGCTGGCGCGATGCATGTCTACCTTCTGGCAAAATTTCATCGATCTCCTCGGCCTGCGCACGAACGTAGTCGGTAAGCACTTCCAGTTCATTCTCATCGAGGAGATCGCGCCATTGATCGTTACGAGAGAGGTCAACCGTGTCTCGCACCAGATCGCAGTCGATGGACGGAATTTCGAGTTTTGCCGCTAGGACGGCCAGCTCTTTGCCTGGATCAATTAACATCGCTTCTTCGTCCAATTCCATTTGACATGCGGGGGGCAACCGCTTAACAAACCCAGAGATGGCGCGGTTACACTCCAGCCAATACTCTGCGATGAACCGAACATCCCCACCGGGGAAAATCCTATCAGGCGAAATATCGGGGCGAGAATCCACTGAATAGAAGGCGTTCCAGCAACGGTTTCTCGTCGTCTCGGACGGATACGGCCACCAATGCCAAGTTTCCCGGCGCTGGCAGACGTCCGTAAAGAGCCGCCTCACACTCGTCACGACTTGGGGCAAATCGCGAAATATCCATACAAACCTTGCGTCAGGAAAAAGCGCTTCAACTAAAGGCAATTTATTGCTCAGATGAGGATTCTTGTTCAAGAACGTCGCTCCCGCTACCTTACCGTCGCAGGCCGCAATCCGTTGGAGGAACCTCTCGGTCAATGCTTCTCTCTGACCCGCCCAAAGATCGTTTGCGGAGCATTCCGGACACTGGAAATCTCGCGTCTTCGGCGACGCCATCGGAACGCCACCGACCTGCGACCATACATCTTTCAATTCGAAAGGGCAGTGAGCAATGTGAACCGACCGGCTCAACATCTCCGCCAACAAGGTCGTACCACTCCGCATCGCGCCAACTATAAAAATCGGCTTTACGATCATTGGCTTCTGGATCGCCATTTACGACTCAAGAGCACCTGGGCCGTTTTGGCCGTCGCAACAAACACTAGTGGCAACGACCCAAGAGTCCTGCTCTTTTCGCAATCGGTCGTTGAATTGCTGGATTCGCCGATTAACGTTCGGGTACGGGGATGGCTCAAGCACGCCGACCTCATTCACCAGCCAGTGATAATGGATGATCACAGGGTCAGTATTTGCGAAAGCCGAATCAAGCGGCTCTTTGACGTGGGCGTGGAAATTCATGTCGTTACCGAGGAGCTCGAATGACGTGACGGTGGCTGCTAGCGCAAGGCTCAGGCTGGCCTGCTCGCAAAAATACTCACATTCCTTGAGTAACTCCATTTTCTCGATGAGATCGGAATTGATTCGTGTCCATTCCGGAACCAGCCTCCGCATCGCCTTACGCGAAAAAGACAAAACACCGCTGTTGAAGTAGGGAATGGTTGACTCCCCTCGCACGGTGCAGCGTTGATCGGCGGCGGGCAGCGAGAGACCAAAGGCAGCGAACAGACTTTTAAAAATATCAGGAGTAGTGGTCGGATAATCTGCGATCTTGGCGACGAAATCCACTTTCGAGATCAACCTCGCCGGTTCTTGGACCACAATCGTATCGCAGTCAAGCAACACCACGCGATCTGAATCTCCGACCTCTGGAAGCTCTAGAAACCGAAGCTTGTTGGATGGAGGATGGCGGGAACTGACCCGAGGCACCAGGTGCACTTTCGCGCCGTATTCCTCATAACGCTTGCGATAACTAAGATCAATTTCATCGACAATGCAAACGTGGAAATCAGCCGATGCCATCGCTCCGGCAAACCAACGCCATGACTGCAGCAACCGCAGAGCTTGATCTAAGTACTTTGAGGTGCAATCCGCAACACAGCCAACCGATAGACTAATGCCAGGGCTATTCACAATTCTCCTATCTTCTGACACCTAAGATATAGTCATCACTTTTGCAAATGACACGGTGGCCGGCACTTTAATATTCCAGCGCACGATCCGCCGAAAGCCAGTTACCGTGAAGATTGACGCAGCCGTGAAAAAAATCGTAACGATCTTGGGACACCGAAAAATTCACAATGGATACGACTTTATCCAGCAGAGTGTACAGTGTTCCGCTGTGTCGATCATTGAGACCGATTGTAATCCCATAGTCACCGGCAGCAAGTTCGACCGTGAATTCCAACCTCCCCGTTATTGATTCTCCCTCCTCCGACTTCTGGCGCCGCAAACTATTGGGAGTGGAACGGATTCCGTACAGCACGTATCCTCTGAAGTCCCGCAATTGAAAAACCAGCTCTGGATTTTTCACGTCGTCGGCAGTCCGGGCGGTGATCGTTACAATCAACTTCTCTCCTTGCTGAAAAACCGTTCCCGCGGAACGATCACCGCATACCGTAACGCCGGTCACCTGGCCGCGAGCAGTGCCGAATCCGGCCCGCCCATTGGCGGTTCGCCATACGATCTCCGCGCCACTGCAGTAGCCCTGTTGCGCCGAGAATAAATCCTTGAGGTAAAACTCACCCACCAGTTCCGGGTCACCGCACTTTTTTACGGTGCCGTTTTCAAGATAGACTACTCTAGTGCAGTAGTTGCGAGTCAACATTATGTCGTGAGTGACCAACAAAACCGTCGTTCCGTTCTCACGCAAGTCGGATAATTGTTGAAGGCATTTTTGTTGAAACGCCATATCGCCCACCGCCAGCGCCTCGTCTACGACCAAGATATCGGGATTTACACAAACGGACACGGCAAAAGCCAGTCGTAGTAGCATCCCGCTGGAGTATGTTTTTGTGGGATATTCGATGAATTCACCGATGTCGGCGAACGCCGCGATAGCGTCGAAACGATCAGAGATCTCTTCCCGGCTCAAGCCGAGAACCGCTCCGTTCATATACACGTTTTCTCTGCCCGTGAACTCCGAGTTGAACCCCGCGCCCAGTTCTAACAGCGCGGCCACCCGGCCGATAGTTTCAACCGTGCCACTGGTGGGTGCCAAGGTGCCGCAGATGATTTGCAGCAAGGTTGACTTTCCCGAGCCGTTGCGCCCGATGATGCCGACGGTCTCGCCTTTTCTTACTTCAAAGAAAATGTCTTTGAGCGCCCAGAACTCCCGATAATAGCTTCTCGGCTCTAGCCCACTCAATCGGCGCAAGCGCGGATAGAGGGATTGCTTTAACCGATCCTGAGGACGGCCGTATATCTCGTAACACTTGGAGAGGTGGCTCACGTGTACGGCTAAATCTTCAGAAGACATCAACTGACCCCTAGCACGGTTTCTGGAACCAACAGAAACTCATCCACATCCACGCGGCGATTAGTTGGCTATCATATTAAAGTCTCAGCCGAGGTCGGGAGTTTGGTCAAACAACCGCCTTTCATCACGCGACGTTAGGTCTTTGTGAAGCAAATCATTCTTTGGTCTCTTGGATGTCCCCATGTTCCTATATAGGACACAGACCAAGACAGATTCTTCGCCGCATACAGCAAATCGTCGACGCTGTAGTGATACGGATCCTTTGCCCCATAACTGGTCACCCCCCCGAGCTCGTGATAAAGGCTATCTCCCGTTGTCCCTGTCGGTGAACGCTCGAAGAAGCTCGCGTAAAAGGATCCGCCTTCCTTCATTTGAGGGGCTAATCGCTCAAGACAGAGGCGAATTTGGTTGAAGTTCAAATGGGTAAAAACGGACAGGGCCAAGGCCATATCGAATCTGACGCTGCCGAGGCCAATAAAATCAAAGACGTCGTTACAAAGACAATTCTCTCGGGGCAATTTTTCTGCTAGGCCCGCCGGTTTGAGTTCTTTTTCGAAACCTAGGTCAATTAAGGTTTGGTTCATTTCAAGGCCGTAGTAATGGCCGGCGTCGAGAAACCGAATAAAGTGCACTCCACCCCGAAAACATCCGCAACCGATATCAACAAACACCATCTCATGAGACAAACCCCGTTCCCGCATGAAGTCAAACTGGAGCCGACCAATTGCGTCCCACATGCCGCCGACAAAATCCCGGTGCTGCTCCCCAGCGGGTTGACGTTCAACATGCCTCTCATCGTACGATGCCGAGACTGCCGCCAGCCTTCGTAACGCGTGGATCGCACCCGAAATAAAATTTTGATTCACCATTATGTTAGCGCCTGCCCAATTTCTTTATTATTTCCAATTACGACTTTAGGTATCACATTAAAATAAACTACGCTCGCAGACGTAGTGTCGGAGACCGGCAATACCCGGAACATGCAGGCATCCAATAAACGGTGCAGGTAAATTTCCTCCTCCCCGGAGGTCCCTACCACGCCCGCATTGAGATAATAAGTGCCTTGATTGAGGACACAGGTAAACCGAAATTCCACTTGGACAGAGGACCCTGATGTGACGTAAGAGACGGCGTGACTAGCAGACGACGCCGAAACACCTCCGCCAAGCTCTAGACCGGATGTGGTTTTGATCAGCATGCCGAAGCGAACGTTCGCTGCTCCTTCTTTAAAGCATACTTTATAAGTGTAGCGATATGTCTTCCCCCGTATTAGACAATTTACCCGTCTTCCCGACATGGTCAGAATTTTGGGGGATTCAATGTGAGCCCCCCGGGTTTCATAGGCCAGAGTGCTCTGCGGCACGAGGCTAGGATCAAAAAATTCCTCGATCTCAGAGTCGACCCCAGGTGTACCAGCTGGAGAAACTCGGAGCGCCAATTCTGGCAACGCCGGCTCCTGAGGTTGATTCTGAGTCGAGACCGGTTCGCGAATTTCTTCCCTGATGATGTTTCGAATGTCATCGCGCGCGTATAATAGCCTTTGATATTTGCCGACGATGATCTTGGGCACGCCCATGGCCAGCTTTTCCCCCAAATCGAGCAGCATCGCACGGTCGCACAGTTCCACAACCGCGGCCCCGGAGTGCGAGACAAAAAGGATGGTCGCGCCTTTGCTCTTGATCGCTTCGATGCGCGAGAAGCATTTGCGCTGGAAGAGTTCGTCCCCCACGGACAGAGCTTCGTCAACCACCAGAATCTGCGGATCGACATTGATGGCGACGGCGAAGGCCAACCGGACCACCATGCCGCTCGAGTAGGTCTTGATTGGCTGCTCGATAAATTCGCCGATGGCCGCGAAGGCTGCGATATCGTCAAAACGGGCAGAGATCTCTTCCCGGCTCAAGCCGAGAACCGCGCCGTTCATATAAACGTTTTCTCTGCCCGTGAACTCCGGGTTGAACCCAGAACCTAATTCCAGCAATGCCGCCACCCGGCCGTTCGTTTCAACCGTGCCGCCTGTTGGCGCCAGCGTCCCACAAATAATTTGCAGCAACGTCGATTTTCCCGACCCGTTGCGTCCGATTATACCGACGGTTTCGCCCTTCTTGACCTCGAATGAAACATCTTTGAGCGCCCAGAACTCCCGGTAATAATTTTTCGGCTCTTGACCGGCCAGCCTGCGCAATCGCGGATAGACGGATTGCTTCAATCGGTCCTCCGGCCGGCCGTATATTTCGTAGCACTTGGATAAGTTGGCCACGCGAACCGCGCTTTGGTCAGAGAACATCGGCAAAACCCCTGCGCGATTTTTGGAACCACCAGAAACCGATCCACGCAGCAGCTAAGCTGACCAAAACGGAGCTGATCCAGCCGCTCCAATCGGGTAGTTGCCCGAACACCAGCACTTTGCGGCTTTCTTCGATGATGAAGGTGAGCGGATTCAATTTCAGCCATATTTGATGCTCGGCTGGCAGAGCCGTAATGGGATAAAAAACCGGTGAGAGGAACATGAGCACGGTCGTGAAAATGCCGATAGTCTGGCTGACATCGCGCAGGTAGACGCCGATGGCGGACAAAAACCATGCCACGCCCATGGTGGCGATGCACAAAGGCAGGAAGATCATGGGGACAAAAATCGCAGTCCATGCCAATTGCTGGTTGGCGATGAGCCGGACCGCCAGCAGAACGACAAGACTGATAGCTGCGTGGAATAGCGCCGAACCCATCGCCACCGAGGGTAGAATTTCGAGCGGAAACACAACTTTCTTGACGTAGTTGACGTTGGTTAGAATCAGGCCAGGGGCGCGGTTGGCGCATTCGGCGAAGAGCCCATGAACGATCATGCCGACAAATAGGAAAACAGCGAAACTCGCCTTGTCTTCGCCGCCGCTCACCCCCCAACGGGCTTTAAAGACGACGGAGAACACGAAAGTATAGACGCTCAACATGAGCAGAGGGTTGAAGAACGACCAGGCCAAACCCATGACGGAACCGCGGTAGCGCCCGACGACTTCGCGCTTCGTCATTTGCAGGATCAGCTGGCGGTTGCGCCACTGGCTCGCGAATAATTCTCGAAGACTGGCGGGGCGAGCTTGGTGAGGGTTCATGCGTTTAACATAAGCCTATCTCGCCAGCGAAGATGCCGGACCAAGACAACCCTCGCCCGACTACAGCTATACAATAGGACTGCTTCTCCGCCTCTTTGCCACGCGATTCATCGACCCTGGGCGCCAGCGAAATCAGGTGCTCTGAAGTACTGACCGGGATTGCTAATGGGTGAAATATTTTTCTTGATACCATAAAACTTGCTTTATTGCATCGTTGCTCATGCATCCTTCAGTGCGCCGTCTCGAAGCTTCACTGAATAAATCGACGGTCGGTTAGTCAACACGCCGGCGTAACTGCACTCTCGATCGGCAAGTGTCCCTTCTCAATTAAATAGCGCTTGAGCGCGTCTTCCCACGGCGGCAGATCATCGAGTCCAAGTTGTTCGAGCTTTCCTCTGGCCATAACCGAATAGGCCGGTCGTTTGGCCCTGGCGCCAAAAGCCTGGGCCGTTGTCGGGCCGAAATCCGGCTTGAGACCGAGAAAAAAGAAAATTTTGGCCGCGAACTCATACCAGGAACACTGGCCGTTATTGGTGACGTGATACAAGCCGTATGCTTCGGTTTGTACAAGTTCTTTGAGTCTTTCCGCCAAGTCTTTTGTATAAGTGGGAGTCAGAACCTGATCGTCAACCACCCGAACCGGCTTATTTTCCTGGGCCAGGCGAATCATCGTCTCCACGAAGTTGCCTCCCTTACCGCTCGACCCGGCCAATCCATAAAGACCTGAGGTGCGCGCGATGAAGTGTTTCGAGCATATGTTTCGGACAAAGTATTCACCGGCTAGCTTCGACCCACCGTAAACGCTGAGCGGGTTAGGCGCGTCATCCTCGGTATAAGCAGAAGCCTTTTCGCCGCCAAAAACATAGTCGGTGCTGATATGCATCAGTGCACAATGCAATTCCGCACAAACTCGGGCAAGATTCCGAGCGCCGTACGCGTTTACGGAAAAAGCCTTCTCCGGATCATCCTCACTATCGTCCACGCGATTAAACGCGGCCGTATTGATCACCGCATTCGGTTTTAACTGGGAAAGAAGCGCGCGCGCCCGCGCCAAGTCCCGAATATCAAGATCGCTGTGCGTCAATCCTTCGATATCCCAACCGGAAAGAATCTTGATCAGATCGGTGCCGAGCTGACCATTGGCTCCGATAACCACGGCGCGCATTTTACAGTATCCTATAAAGTTTCAATCTTGTAATGAACATTCCGTAGCTATTCTTACGGTCGCTTTCAAAGATCGCTCTCTTCGTCAGACTGTGTGAAAACTCCGTACATGGTTCGAGCTGGGCTCACCACTAACGGATGTACGACATTACAAATCAAGCACTTAGTCGTTCCCCCTGATCCCTCGACAGGCTCGGGACTAAAGGCTGTCGAGGGGCCTGTCCTGCGGCCCCTCGAAGGATCGAAGGGCTCGTAAAGAGTTTTTACACAGTCTGTCGTTCGGGATGACAATTCCACCCTGCTTGTCATTTCGAGCCCTTCGGCTAAGCTCAGGGTAAACTCGCGAGAAATCTTTTTGCTTTCCGAATACCGGGCGACTTCCAATTGAACCACTACGATTTCAGTTATACTGTAGTCTGCGGGCTCGAACCTGTGATAAAGTAACTAAAGTTGAGTGACTGGCTATCGCTATTTCGCTCCGACAAAAATACCTTCAACCTGAGACACACGTGGCCACTTCATTCAGCGTAATCATACCGACTAGAGATCGACACCAAGAGGTTACCAACCTTCTAGAGAGCATCAAACACTTAAACAGCTTGGCGCATATTAAACCTGAAATCATTGTATGCGATAATTGCTCCAAAGACCAAACATGGCCAGGCCTCCAAAGGGTCGCAACGGACTTTCCGGTCCCTATACGCTTGTTGCGAACGACCTCCCCGGGCAAGTCCAGGGCGCTAAATGAAGCAATTGCCGTGGCAAAAGGCGACGTCCTGACTTTCTTGGATGATGATGTCGTCGTGGACCCGGCTTGGCTCGTCGCCCTGGAAACCCATTTCGGTAAAGTTTCTCATCTCGCCGCTCAGGGAGCGGTCCTGATTCCGCCGCGGGATCGTGCGGACCCGGAGATTTGCCGGCTCATCGAAAGGTATCGGACCGTGCGCCAGGTCGATTTCGATGGCACCACTAGCGAAATGCATTCATTGAACGGCGCCAATATGGCATTTCGCCGCGAGGTTTTCGACAAAGTAGGAAAGTTCGATATCCGGCTCGGTCCCGGAGCTTCCGGGACTTCGGAAGACGTCGAGCTCGCCCAACGAATCCGCCGGGCCGGTATCAAAATCAGTTATCTGGGGCAAGCGGTTGTTTATCATCAAGTAGACCGACTGAGATTGACCGAGGCCTATTTTCAATCCGTTCACAGACGACAGGGCGCCAGCCGGTTTCTGTTCAAACGCCAAAGCGTCGGGCGCATCATCATGGACCTGGGCCGGGTTTTGACTCAATACGGTTTCTATTCGATATTCGGCAGCGAGAGGAAACTCTACCGCACTAAGGGCCGTCTCTACCATTATGTCGGCATGTTGGAATCAAAACGGAAGGGCCGCGAAGGCAAGTAAATTTCGGGAATCAGCGCCCTCGCTGCTTGGCGACTAATTCAACGTGCTTTTCGTGGAACCCAAACCGAGCAGGTTAAAATCAAAGTTAAAGGTCGTTTTTGCCGGGTTGATATCTCGCCCGACGCGAAAGGTCAAAGACCAACATTCACAACTTGAAAGAATCTTCGCGGCCGCCCGGACGCCGAGGAATCGGCTTTCGCGGGCGTCATAGGACGAGCTGAGAAACAAGAGAATATTCTCCGTCGCATGATAAAGCAAACTCGTGCCGACGCTGCCGACGATATTCTTTGAAAATCCAGTGCAACGCGGGTCGACAGAATGCAGCGCGCAATAGGCGGCTGTGGCGGGCTCGTCTAGATCGGCGTTGGCGTCTTCAGACAGGAAGCCGAGTGGACTCTGGCGCAAAAACTGGTAGCTGATGCCGATGTAGTCCTGTCTATTGAAATCCGCATCCAGGGTTTGCCGCCTCAAGCGCGGATCGGAAATATTGAAGAAAGCGCGCCCTTGCGACACTTGCCACGGCCCAGGGTTGACGCCACCATCAAACCCCAGAACCACGTAACTCAAGGGGTTCAACCTGATATTGATGTCAAGATCCGAAAGGCTGTCTCCGCCTTTCCTTTCTCTGTCGATATCGTAACTGAGCGCCAATCTCACGCGCCCCATCTCAGAAACGCCGATGAGTCCGGGCACATTGACAAGTTCGGTATCTTTGTCGTCGGCCGGAGCCGCAAGTGTTCTAGTCGGTCTACCCCAAAACCTGTTGTCAAACGCCAAGGTTAAGACATTCCGTCTCCTGATTCTGTCGATGTTGTCCATGATCGGAATTTTGCTTTGATCGACATCGGGTACAAAAAGGTAACTCAGCTCGGGCTCGATGACATGTTTAATTGCCGCCAAGCTGGTCCCGCCCCAGTCAAAAACTCGGTTTAACGACGTCGCGACGTTGCCGCGTATTTCCACCATTGGCCGCGCCAGATTTCGGTCCGATGATTTAACCGGAGAATAAAGATGATAGATCGTCTGCCGAGGCGCCACGCTCAGCGCACCGAAAAGGTATGAAGCCAGCTTGAACGGCAGCACCGCTTCCGGGCGCAGGTCAAAACGCAATCCGTCGCCGCCTTCCCTTCTTAGATAATTGATCGCCTCGGTGCGCCAACGAAACTCCAGCGGAAAGCCGGACATGAACCGCTGGCCCCAAAAGGCGACCTGCGGCGTGCGCTGCAAGGTGGTCGGGTCGGGCTGGATGAAATCCTGATAGAATTTCCACCCGCCTTTAAAAAACGTATCGCCCCACGCTCTGAATACGCCGAATCGAGATTCGCCGAAACGGCTTCGCCTGATATCCATTTCCCTGGTGCCCGGCAGATCGAAACGATCGACCAGCTCGCGCACAAACAGGTCGTCCCTGAAAACGGCTACGTCGCTGTAGGTCTGCCAATCGGTCGTCGTAAGATAACGGTGCGTCGCCACCACGCTCCAGCGGTCCCTCGGAATGCGCTGGTCCGCGATCGTTCGGTCGACTATGGACTCGTCGGCATGCTTGCGCAGATTTTCACTGAAATACGATGTCTGAAACTGAAAATCCGAATCCCGGTCAAATATCGTGCGGAACTCGCCGATGCCGCCGACCCGCGCGCGGGTCTGGATATCGAATGTCAAAGTCGCATCGGTGCTTTTCGAGATCGCCCAAAAAAACGGTTGTTGGAAACGGTAGCCTTCTTTGGTCGATGATCCGAACTTGGGAAACAGAAGCCCGGTTTCCCGTTCGGTTTTTAATGGAAAAAACCCGTAGGGCAGGTAAAAAACTGGCACGTCCAAAATGTAAAAATACGCATTTTTAACAATGCCCAGGCCATCGGCCGAGAGGTCCATTTGATCCGCGGAAAACCTCCAAGGTGATCTGCCGGACTCACATAGGCAGGTGGTAAAAAAACCGTCGTCAACATGGTAAACCTGACCGCCCAATTTTTGAAAGCGCCGGCCCATGATACTGATATGACCCTGCTCGATGAAAAGATCGCCGTTTTGAATCTCGCCGGTTTCTTTCCCCAAATTCAGCTGCAGCGAATCCGCCGACTTGATTTTCCATTCCGGGTCGTCCACCGAGACCCGCCCCTTCGCCTCGACATCTTGTGTGTCGCGGTCCACGCGAACCTCATCGGCCCGGAGCGTGGTCAGGTCGCGCCTGATTTCGACGCTACCGCTGGCTTCTATTTTTGACGCGCCGTTGCCCGCCGACAATTTATCAGCGGTAACGTTGATTGCCGCGCCGTCAGCGCCGGGCCGCGCCAATTGTGCCGACGCGGAGTCGGCGGTGAGGAGAATTGATGCTCCTAGTAGTGGAGCGATAACGTAGATTGCTCTCAGCGCCATATCAGCCCGTCTCAATTCCTCGATTCGCGCCGCGCTGCGAGATCTTGCGCCGTCGGCCGGACTTCGCCCAGCAGGTACAGCGAGCCGGCGACCAAAATTATATCGTCCGGCCCGGCTTCTTGGAAAAGCACCTTCAATCCCGCGCCCGCCTCCTCGGCCATGCGGTGCGGCAAGGAACGGGCCGCCCAGCGGGCAATTCTCCCGGGCTCAGCGCTGCGTTCCATCCGGACCCTTGTCACCATCACCTCATCCACCAGA
Source organism: Binatia bacterium (assembly GCA_036555515.1). Lineage (GTDB taxonomy): Bacteria > Desulfobacterota > Binatia > UBA9968 > UBA9968 > DATACQ01. The sequence continues at coordinate 77,961 of DATBLC010000138.1, read as the reverse complement.
GGAAGCAGAAGCGACAGCATGGCGCGCCAATCTTTGTCCTCCATCGCCGCGAACAGAAGCTTGATCCTTCGCCCGCGCCGAAATTCTTTCAGCACCTCCGCCAGCGCGCTCGCGCCCTCGCCATTGTGCGCGCCGTCCAAGATCACCCATGGACGCTCGCGCACAATCTCGAAGCGGCCAGGCCAGACCACTGAACTTAGGCCGCGCCGAATCGCTTCTTCGCTGACGGGAAAAGAACCACCCGCCAGCTCCAGCGCGGCAATAGCGATAGCAGCATTTGACCGTTGATGCCGCCCATGGAGTGTTACTGTGAGATCCGAGAAATGGTGTTGTATTCCCTTATAATCGAAGAAGCGCTCATTTTTCAAGAAAAATTTAAAATCTGCGCCGAGAAAGTATGAAGGGGAGCGGTTTTCCTCGGCAACCTGTTTGATCAGCGCCGCAACTTCGGAGGGCACTGCACCACAAACGACGGGCACGCCGGGCTTGATGATTCCCGCCTTTTCTCTGCCGATGGAAAGCAAGTCCGAACCTAGATAGCTCTCATGATCTTTGGATATCGTCGTAATCATCGTGACCAACGGCCGCACCAGGTTGGTCGCGTCCAAACGCCCGCCCAGACCAACTTCGATCACGCCGATGTCGATTTGCTCGCGGGCTAGATAGAGGAACGCCATTACCGTTACGATTTCGAAAAACGTCAGTGGCACACCAGCAGGCGTTATCCGCGCCCGAATCTCCTCGGCCAGCTCGACGACCTCAGGGGCGGAAATTTCTTTGTCGCCGACGCGGATGCGCTCGGTAAAAGAAACCAGATGTGGCGAGGTATAAAGGCCCGCGCGGAATCCGCCCAAAGATAGAATCCGGTGCAGCATCGCGGCCGTCGAGCCCTTGCCGTTGGTGCCTGCGATATGGAGTGCGGGAAACTGCCGCTCGGGATGGCCGAACAGCGCCAACGCTTCGTCCATACGCTCGAGGCGCAAATCGATGACGCCGCCGCGCAGGTTATAGATCCAGTCGAGAGTTTGGAGATAAGCGTCCACGTGGGCTGAACAGTTCAAAGTTCAAGTTCAATGGCTTCGCCTGTTCAAAGTTCAAAGGTTTAAGGTTCAACGTCGCCACGGCCCAACCTTGAATCTTGAACGCGAAACCTTGAACCGCGCCTGAGGCGCAACTTTAAACGTTGAACCTTGAACCTTGAATCCTCGCTTACTTTGCGCATGGCGTGTTTCAGCCGAGCGACAAATTTACCGGCGCGCTCGGCCTTTTGTTTTCTGCCGTCGGCGGTTTCGATAATTTGAACCAGCGCGCTCCCCACCACAACGGCATCGGCGAAGCCGGCGATCCAGGCGGCTTGCTCCGGCTTCGAAATGCCGAATCCCACGCCCACCGGCAGCGACGCGGCGCGGCGCACCCGCGCCACCTGTCCACGCAGTTGCCCGTCCAATGACCGGCGCGCGCCGGTGACGCCGGTCACCGAGACGTAATAGATAAAGCCGCGTCCCTGCCGGACGGCCTGACGGATCCGATCTGGGCCGCTGGTGGGGGACAATAGAAAAATCACGTCCAACCCCAAAGCGTCGCTCCACTGCGTCAACTCGCCGCTTTCTTCTGGCGGCAGATCAACGCAGAGCACGCCGTCGGCGCCCGCTGCCGCGGCCTGGCGGCAAAAACTTTCCAGGCCGTAGTGAAAAAATGGATTGAAGTAGCCGAATAAAATGAGCGGCAGCTCGGAGTGGCGGCGAAACTCGCGAACTACGGAAAAAATCATCGGCAACGACAGCTTATTCATCAATGCGCGCTTCGCAGAACGTTGAATCGTCGGCCCGTCGGCCGTCGGATCGGAGAACGGAACGCCCAACTCGATCAAGTCGGCGCCGCCCCTTTCCACGGCGTAAAGAATCTCGAGCGTCGTGCCGAGATCCGGGTCTCCCGCGGTCACAAACGGAATCAGCGCGGCCTCGCGCCGCTGTTTCAATTCGGCAAATTTCTTTTCAATGCGTCCCACAGTTCGTTCAAAGTTCAAGGTTCAAAGTTCAAGTTTAGAGATTCAAAGGTCTTCTTCGCTTTAATCAAAAAAGCTTGAACGTTGGACGGAGGTTAGAGTTTCACTCCCAAATACTCGCCCACAGTCATCATGTCTTTGTCGCCGCGGCCGGAGAGATTGACGACAATGGTGCGCCGCTTGGGCAAGCGCGGCGCCAGACGCATCACCACGGCAATGGCGTGGGAGCTCTCCAACGCCGGAATAATGCCTTCGATTTCAGCGAGATATTTGAGCGCGGCAATGGCCTCGTCGTCGGTAGCAGCGGCGAACTGCACGCGACCCCGGTCACGCAGGTAACTCAGCTCGGGACCGACGCCGGGGTAATCCAGCCCAGCGGCGATGGAATGGGTCTCGCGAATCTGTCCGGCGCTGTCCTGCAGCACGTAGCTCTTGCTGCCATGCAGTACGCCGATCTCGCCGCCGAGAACCGACGCCGCATGCTTGCCGGTGCCGAGCCCCCGACCCGCCGCCTCGACCCCGAGCATCCTGACATTGCAGTCCTTCACGAAGGGATAAAAAAGCCCCATCGAGTTGCTGCCGCCGCCGACGCAGGCCACCAGATAGTCCGGCAGGCGCCCCTCGGCCTTGAGTATCTGACGGCGCGCTTCTCGGCCGATCACGGATTGGAAGTCGCGCACCATCATGGGATAGGGGTGCGGCCCCGCCACCGAGCCGATCAGGTAGTAGGTCGTGCGCACGTAGGTCACCCAGTCTCTAAGCGCTTCGTTCATGGCGTCCTTCAAGGTCTCGCTGCCGGACTCCACGACCAGCACTTTCGCCCCCAGAAGCTTCATGCGAAACACGTTGAGCGACTGGCGCCGGACATCTTCTCGGCCCATAAAAATTTCGCACTTCAGGCCGAAGCGTGCCGCCACCGTCGCCGTGGCCACGCCATGCTGGCCGGCGCCGGTCTCGGCGATGATCCGCTTCTTGCCCATGCGGCGCGCCAGCAGAATCTGGCCGATGGTGTTGTTGATCTTGTGCGCTCCGGTGTGGCACAGGTCTTCGCGCTTAAGATAAATCTTCGCCCCGCCAAGCTCGCGGGTCAGCCGTTCGGCGAAATAGAGTGGAGTTTCCCGGCCCGCGTATTCGCGGAGATAACGTTGAAACTCTTTTTGAAAGGCGCGGTCCCGGCGCGCCGCCGCATAGGCGCGCTCCAATTCCATGATGGCGGGCATGAGCGTCTCCGCCACATAGCGGCCCCCGAAGGGGCCGAAATGGCCGCGCCGGTCAGGCACTTTTGGCAGCGACAATAAATTCTTTGAGTTTGTCATGATCTTTGATACCCGGACGCGCCTCCACTCCGCTGCAAACGTCGACGCCGTATGGCCGCACGCGGCGAATAGCTGCCGCGACATTGGCGACGGTGAGCCCGCCTGACAATATCAGTTTGTCTGTTTTCATCCCTTCGAGCCAATCCCAGGGAAACGCGGCGCCGGATCCGCCGTAGCCCGCGGTCCAAGAGTCCAGCAGATAAAATTCCGCGGGAAACCGGTCCATGCCGAGCAGCGATTCCTTGTCCCTCAACCGGAATGCTTTAATGACTGTCATGTCCCAGCCGCGGCAATAATCCGCGCTCTCCTCGCCGTGAAACTGCAAGCAGGAATAGGCTTGCCGGCCATTCGCCAACTTTCCGCAGGCGACGACTTCACGGACCCTCGCTTGAGACGAGTTGACGAACAACGCGACGTTGTAAGATGTCTCCGGCAATGCGGCGAGAACCGCCGCCGCCGCTTGCGGCGTAACACAACGCGGGCTCGGCTGATAGAAGTTGAATCCCAAGAGATCCGCGCCAAATTCGAGCGCCTTCTCCGCATCGATCAAGTTGGTAATGCCGCATACTTTGACTTTAACCATATCGTGCTCGTTGCTCGTGTTCGCGCTCGAAAATCGTGCCTAGCCTTAATCACGATCATGAGTCACGTTAAAAGTTCCCTCAGCTTCCTTCCAGGCGCCGGCGCGCGCATTAGCGCTTCACCGATCAAGAAAACGTGGATGCCGCACCGTTCGACGCGCTGAATCTGTTCGACGCGATCGATGCCGCTTTCGCAAATCACCGGCACGCCCGGCGGGACGAGGGGCGCCAGCTTTTCGGTGGTCGCGAGATCGACGTCGAACGTCTTCAGATCGCGATTGTTAATCCCCACCAGTTGCGCGCCCGCTTCCAAGGCTGCGCCCAGCTCCTCTTCGGTGTGCACCTCGACAAGAGCATCGAGTCCCAGAACCGTGGCCTGCTCGCGGAGATCTCGCAGCGCAGCGCGGTCGAGCAGCGCCGCAATAAACAATACGGCGTCGGCGCCGTAACTTTTCGCTTCGGTCAACTGATAAGGATCGAGCATGAAATCCTTGCGCAAAAGCGGCACGGCGACGGTGGCGTGAATTAGCTCCAGATCGTCGAGACTGCCTTGAAAGTGCCTTTCCTCGGTCAGCACCGAGATCGCACTGGCACCATGCGCCGCGTAGTCGCGGGCGATGGCGACCGGGTCGAAATTCGCTCGTATCAGCCCCCTGGACGGAGAAGCCCGTTTGACCTCGGCGATGATGCGGCGGGTAGTGCCGGCAAGACTTCGGGCGAAACCGCGGGTCGGGACATTGAACAATGGACGATCGCGCAGCGCCATTAATGGCCTGTCGCGCCGCCGCCGGTCAACCTCTTCGCGCGCATGCCCGGCGATGGTGGCGAGAAATTCAGCCATGAGTCTACGCGGCGTTAGTCATCTCGGCCAACCGGGCAAGCTTTTCCCTGGCCTTGCCGGAGTCGATGGATTCGGCGGCCACCCGCATGCCGTCCTGGATAGTGGCCGCGCTGCCCGCGACGTAAAGCGCCGCGCCGCCGTTGAGCAAAACCACGTCGCGCGCCGGTCCTTCCTCGCCTTGCAAGACGCGGCGCACGATGGTGGCGCTTTGCTCCGCGTTGCCGCCGTTAAGGTCCTCTATGTGGCAGCGCTTCAGGCCAAACTGTTCGGGCTCGATGGTGTATTCCTTGACCTCACCGCCGCGCAGTTCGGCGACCTTGGTCGATCCGCAAAGTGAAATTTCATCCAGGCCTTCCATGCCGTGGACGACCATGGCGCAGACGCTGCCGAGATTTTTCAGCACGTGGGCAATCATGCCCACGAGATCGCCGCTGTACAGGCCGATCAACTGGTGCGTCGCCATCGCCGGATTGGTCAGCGGGCCCAGGAGATTGAAAACTGTGCGAATGCCGATGTCGCGGCGCGGCTGGACGGCGTATTTCATCGCTTCGTGGAGCAGCGGCGCGAACAGAAAGCCGATGCCGATTTTGGCGATACATTCCTCCACCCGTTCTTTCGGCGCATCGACTTTGACGCCCAGAGCCCCGAGCACGTCGGCGCTGCCCGACTGGCTGGAGACCGAGCGATTGCCATGCTTGGCGACGTTGACGCCGGCGCCGGCGACGACGAAAGCCGAAGTCGTGGAGATATTGAAGGTCCCCTTCTGATCGCCTCCCGTGCCGCAGGTATCGATCACCGTCTTCGAGCCGACCCGGACATGGTGGGCCTTTTGCCGCATAACCCGCGCCGCGCCGGTAATTTCTTCGACGGTCTCGCCCTTCATGCGCAGCGCCGTAAGAAAAGACGCCACCTGCAACGGCGTCGCTTCGCCGGTCATGATCTGATTCATGGCTTCGATCATCTCCGGTTCGGAAAGATTGATCCGGTTGACGAGCTTTTCAATGGCCTCACGGATACTCATAATTTGTTCTCGGATTCTACTTTCTGGTCGCGAACGCTTTGTCGAGACTTTCGTTGCTCCGCAAAGCCGCGGCGGTTTTTTCCGCTTCTTCGCGGGAACCAAAGCGGCCAACGCGCACCCGGTACCAGACCTTTCCTTTGACGTTCGCCTCCGTGACAAACGCGTTGTATCCCTTATTTTTCAGACGATCAACCAAATCTGTGGCGGACTTGGCATCGGGGTAGGAGTGGGCTTGCACGCTCCAGCCCATATCGTTCGTTTTCGTTTCGCCGCTCTCCATCGCCTGCGCTTTGATTTCGGGTTCGGCGGCGGCCTGAGCCTTCTCGGCGCGGCTCTCCGCGGCCTTGGCGGTTTTCTCGGCCTTTTTTTCTTCCGCCTTTGTCTCGGCCGCCTGCTTTGCCTCGGGCGTTTTCGTCAGCGTATTGTAAAACGTAAGATCGTCTTTGCTCTTCGCGCCCTCTGTTCCGGCCGCGCCCTGCGGCGCTGGTTTTACCGGCACTTTCACGAGGGGCTCTTCCGGCTGCACCGTCTTGCGCGCTTCGATTTCCTTCCCGACAAACATACCCAGTGCGAAAATAATAATCGAAGCCAGCGTGAAAGCGCCGCCCAATAGCGCCATTTGCCCTCTGGTAAAATAATATCGTTTATCTTTTTCTCTGCGATTTTCAGCCATCGCTTCCCCTCCCGCCTCCCCGTTTAGCAGGCGTCGCCCTCCGGGCCCGACAACGACGCCATGCGCATGGGCGCGTTGACACCGAGCAAGCCGAGCCCGCGCCGGATAGTTTTCTGCGCGTTCACCAACAGTAGCAACCGCGCCCGGCTCAATTCCCGGTCATCGGTTATCACCCGGTGGCGGTTATAATAACGATGAAACTCGCCGGCGAGCTCGAGCAAATAAAAAATCATGCGGTGCGGTTCGAGCTCGCGCACCGATTCTTCCAGGACGTCGTTGAACTGGATCATCCGGCGGATCAGTTCCAGTTCTTCCGCCAGCTCGAGCCGTTGGAAAGAAATCGCGCCGCTGTCTATGGAATTCAAAGCGATGCCGTTCTTTTGCGCCTGCTCGAGGATGCTCGCCACCCGGGCATGGGCGTATTGTACGTAAAAGACTGGATTGTCGCTCGACTGCCGCTTGGCGAGTTCGAGATCGAAGTCGAGATGACTATCGGATTTGCGCATCAGAAAAAAGAAACGCGCGGCGTCGCGTCCCACTTCTTGTAACACTTCGTCCAGCGCGACATACTCGCCCGTGCGCTTGCCCATTCGCACCGGCTCGCCGCCGCGCGTCAGTTGCACCATCTGCACCAGCACCACGTGCAAGGCGTCGGCGTTGTAACCCAAGCCACGCATGGCCGCCTTGAGGCGCGCCACATAGCCGTGGTGATCGGCGCCCCAGACGTTAATCAGCCGCCCGAACTTACGCTCGAATTTGTTGCGGTGATAGGCGATGTCCGAGGCAAAATAAGTCAAATCGCCGTCGCTCTTGATTACCGTACGGTCCTTGTCGTCGCCGAACTGGCTCGAGCGAAACCACTCCGCTCCGTCTTGCGTGTACAGCAAGCCCCGCGCGCGCAAGAGATTCATCGATCGGACGACCTCGCTGCGCTCGCGCAGCGCCTTTTCACTGAAGAAAGTGTCGAATTCAATGCCGAAGTCGCCAAGCTGCCCGCGGATCGTTTCGAGCAACTTCTCGCCACCGTACTGGGTGAAATATTTTACCGCCGCCGTCTTGTCCTCATGGAGAAATTTATCGCCCACGCTTTCCTTAACCGATCTAGCGACGTCGGTGACGTAATCGCCCGGATAGCCCTCGGCGGGAAACTCCACCGGCTCGCCGAAAAACTCGCGGTAGCGCGCGTCGATGGAAAGCCCGAGGTTTTCCATCTGTTTGCCGGCATCGTTGACGTAGTATTCTTTTTGAACTTCGAAACCGGTTGCTTGGTGCAAGCGCGCCAAAACATCGCCAATCACCGCCACCCGCCCATGTCCGACATGCAGCGGACCGGTGGGATTGACGCTGGCAAACTCGACCTGAACCTTTTCGCCGTTGCCGAGATTGAGGCTGGCCTCTCCGTCCGCCGCCAACTCGCGCAAGCGCTGGTAATAAAACTTCGGCGCGAAGGCAAAATTTAAGAAGCCCGGGCCGGCGATCTCGCGGCGCGCAATGATCCGGTCCGGATCTTCTAAGTTCTTGAGGATCAACTCGGCAACGGCGCGCGGCGGCCTCTTCGTGCTCTTCGCCCACAGCATGGCAACGTTCGTCGTCAGATCGCCGAACTCGCGTTGCTTGGGTGGTTCAAGAAACAAAGGGGGGAGCTCCGTAGCATTTAGCTCTCCCCCCTTGGCCGTTTTTTCAATGGCTTGAGCTAAGAGTGCCCTAAGGTGACTGCGCATAGCGGTCTTGCATCATCCTGTTCTATACCGTGCGATATAAAGCGCCGCTTTGTCGGGGGGATAAACACGCGCTAACTCGTTTATTTATAACGACTTTCACTTGGAAATGTCAATAACGAGCGGCGCCATAGGCATCCTCAAAGGGTTGCTGCGCGGCGCATCGGCGCCTGCTGCGCCGGTGCGCCACATAATCCCGTTGACTAGCCGGGCTTTCGCATCGCTGGCTCGCCCTTCGCCCGTTCAAGCCGGTCATCGATCTCGCCGAGGTAGGCGGCTAACGTATTTCCAGATTGCTCCACTGCGGCGCGCAGTTCCCGGTCGAGCCGGTCCAACCTTTCTATCACCCTAGCCGCGGACTCTTCTTCCTTGTCAGCGAGTTTTCTCAGCTCGGTTTCGAGCGACGCCTGCAGCCGGCTGAAACGGGAAGCTTCCGCTTGCTCGGCAAGCTCGCGCTGGGCATTGAGCTCGCGGGCGTGACGGCGGGTTTCAAAAAGCACCGTCGATTGCAAATAGGCAACATAAACCAGGAACATCGCGGCGAGCAGTACCACGATGCCGAGCAAAATAAGACCCAGCGGCGCCTCCACGGTGGCGAATACGACGGAAAGCGTCGTGGGTGCTGTAAAAGCGCTCCAGTTCGCCGCCGTAAACAGCGCGAAAACTCCAAACACGAGCAGTATCAATACCGTGCGCAAGTACATGAACCCTCCCCGTGCGGATGAGCCCGACGCGAAAACGCCGAGCCCCGCGCCGCGTTGACACCGCAGCGCGTCATCGCGGATACAATTCTCTAATGAAACCTTCCTTCGCGAGCTGCTCCAAGGGCGCGGGATCGTAGAATTGCCGGGCATCGACCCCTTTTGCCTTGGGATTGCGCGTCGCGATGTCTTCCATCACCGCTTCCATTTCCGACAGAGTTACGGTCGGGATATTGCGGATGTAACCCAGAACGTAACTCTTGAAGGCGCTCGACAATATTCTCGTATCGGTATTGCGCGTGTACTTGCCGAGAACCCGAATCGTAACATCGGGATTGGCCTTGGCGTATTTGATGCCTTCGAGCGTCGCCTTGAGAAAGCGATTCAAAGTTTGCGGGCGGCTGCGAATGAAAGAATCCGACGTCACCAGGGCGGTTCCCGGATAGCGATATTTCAAATTAGCCAGGTTCATGAATTCTCGGTAGCCCAGTTCCTTGGCCTTTTCTAATGTCGGCGAAGAGATCAAGCCACCTTTGATCACGCCCTGCTGCATGAAGAGCAGATTTTCAGGCACGCCGCCGGTTTGAATCATCTTGATGTCTTTATCGGGATCGAGACCTAGTTCGCTCACGGCTCGTTTGAGTCCCAAATCAGTGAGCGAGCCAAAGCGGCTCACGCCGTATGTCTTGCCCTTGAGATCTTGCGGCGTGGTGATGTCCGGCGCAGTCACCAGACTCATGGGTATGACGTTGATGGTCGTGGCAATCACGGTCAGGTCTGAGCCGGACAAACGCGAAAGCGCGGCGGCGGCGCCGGAGCCCTGAACAATCTGGGTGTCGCCTGAAATTAAGGTCGTGATCGCCTGCGCGCCTGCCACGTAGATGATGCTGACGTCGAGGCCATATTTCCTGTAAATACCCGCTTCGTACGGAACCCAGGTGGTGATGGAGGTCGCGGCGATCGAGGAGTAGCAAACGTTGAGTTTTTCCAACTCCGCCGCTTGAGCAGCCGGGACGAGGTTGGTCATCCCGAAAACGAGCCCGAGTGATGATATCGTAATAAGCATTGAGGGTCCGTAAAGCTTCATCGCATGCATCCTCCGTTGACGCACCCGGGTAATTGAGACCTTTCAGATCGGCGTTGTGGCTGAACTTAGAGAAGCGCCACCGCCAAGTCAAGGCGATCCTTTCACTGCATTGAGTTGGCCGGTAGCCTATGGTATTTCCCGTCCAGTCGATTCATTAGCGAGAAACTGTGGCATGAACGATACAATTCTAACATCTGGCATCGCCGCTCTCGGCGCATCACCGGCGACGGCCGGCTTCTTCGCCGCCGGGGGCATCAAGAACCCTCGGCCGCCTTTGCAAGAGACCGACGCGGTCATAGATCGGCGGGTCTAGCATGCGCGCCATCGACATCCACGTCCATCCCACCACCCGCGGCCTGGACCGTCACGCCTGCAGCTACTTTAGAAGAAACTTGACCGACATCCCGCAGACGGCAGAGGGATTCGCCGAGGTATACGCTAAGAATGAGGTGAAAGCGTTGCTGATCGGCTGGCATCCTTCCACGGTGCCGGACGGCATGCGCAACAGCAACGACCATGTGATCGACCTTGCGTCCACTTATGCCAATGTGTTTCCCGGCATTTTGGCGTCTCTCGACACCGGCGCCCAGGATTCAAACGCGGTAGCGCGCTACGCCGAAGAGCTAGCGCGGAATCCCAAGGTCGTCGGTTTTAAATTCCATCCTCCCGATCAAGGATTTTATCCCAGCGATAAAAAGTTCTACGGCATCTGGGACGTCCTCCAGTCGGGCAACAAGCCGGTGATGTTCCACGTCGGCTTTACCGTACTCGGCGCCAACACCGACGGCGGCGGCGGCATCGCCCTCGACTACGGGCGACCAGTTCATCTCGACACGTTGGCTCGGGATTTTCCCAAGATGAAGATCATCGCCGCCCATCCCGGCTGGCCCTGGGAACAAGAATTGATCGGTGTGGTAACCCATAAGAAAAACGTTTACGTCGACACCTCGGGCTATCTTGCCGAGCAACTGCCGGAAATTTTTCGCAAAGCAATCGCCGGGCGACTCCAGGACAAAGCGCTGTTTGGCACGGACTACCCCTACGTCGATCTCGAACGAGCGCTGATCAGCTTTGATAAGATGGATTTCACAGACATGGTCAAGGAAAAGATTCTCATTGCCAATGCAAAAGCGCTATTCAAACTATAGCCGGCATCTTTGCGTTGCCGATCAATGGTCAAGGTTTAAGGCTCAACGGCTCCAAGGTCCAGCCTTAAACGTGAACTTTGAACCTTGAACCGGTTTGGCGAAAGGAGCATCTGATCGAATGTCTGCGTCAGCCAACGAAAGAACCGCAGCCCAGGCCTATTTGCAAGTGGCGGCAGCACATGGAGTCGAATATGTTTTCGGCTTGCCGGGTACCAGCGGGCAGGAATTCATCGGCACCATCGCTGATCAGGAAAAAATCCGGTTTGTCCTCGCGCTGCACGAGACCTGCGTCGTCTCCATGGCGGACGGGCATGCGCGGGTCACCGGCCGTCCGTCGCTCGCGCAGGTGAGCACGCTGCCCGGTTCGGCGAACGCGGTGGGCGCGCTTTACGATGCCTACCGGGACCGCTCGCCGGTGGTCGTCACGTCGACGAATGTCGACACCCGGATCGTCGGCCGCGACTCGCACACGGAGGCCAAGGACCTCGTTGAGATGACCAAGCAGTTCACCAAATGGAGCTCCGAAGTTCATCGCGCAGACCGCATTCCCGAATATTTGAATCGAGCGTTTAAAGTCGCGGCGGCGCCACCCACCGGCCCGGTTTATCTTGCGCTGCCCAGCAATTTACTCGGCGAATCCGTCAATCTACAAAATCCGCCGGCGGAACGTTCGCGCATCGTGCCGCGCATCGGCGCCGATCCGGATGCGCTGCGGGATGCCGCGCGGTTGCTCGCCGGGGCGAAGCGGCCGTTGATTGTCGCCGGCAGCGGCGTGGCCAGGGGCGGCGCTATAGACGCGCTGGTCAAGTTTGCCGAGATGGTAGCGGCACCGGTGGTTATGGAGCCGCGTTATTCCTTTTTGAGCTTCCCGACTAATCATCCCCAGAGTTTTCAGATTGCGGAACGCCAACCGTCGTTCAATCTGCCGGTGTGGGGCGAGCCGGACGTGATCCTGGCCATCGGCTGCCGCTTGATCCGCGAATACCGTTATCTGCCGGAGCCGGTGATGAAGCCGGACACCCGCTGTATTCATATTGAGGAAGATCCCTGGGAGATCGGTAAAGTTTTCCCGGTCGACGTCGGCATTATTGCCGATGCAGGGAGCGCGCTGCGCTCCCTGCTCGAAATTTATGGCGCTTTCGCTGTCTCCGATAAGGCCCGCAACGAGAGACTCGAATGCCTTCGCAAAGCCCAGGAACAAGCCAGAGCGGAATTGGAATCCCGGACGAAACAAGGCTGGGATGCCACACCGATCAATGCCGCCCGGCTGGCCCGCAGCATGGACCGGCTTTTGGAAAAAGATGTCTTAATCGTCAACGAAAGCCCGACCAGCAAGGATATTCTCATGGCCAATTTCCAATTTGGCGCCGGCCGGTCCTATTTCTCCAATTCATCCGGCGGCTATCTCGGCTGGGGTCTCGGGGCGGCCATCGGCGCCAAATTGGCCTCTCCCCATCGCCGCGTCGTCGCCTGTCTCGGCGACGGCAGCAGTATGTTCGGCATCCAGGGACTCTGGACGCTGGCAAAATACCGCGTCCCGTTGTTAATGATTGTGTTCAACAACCGCGCTTATATGGCGGTGAAGAATCAATTCCGCGGTTCCGAAGAGAGGATTCGCATCGCCGCCGAAATGGGCGCGGAAATCGTCGGACCGGATGTCAACTTTGCCAGATTGGCGGAGACCTTTGGCATTTTCGGCCAGCGCGTCGAACAACCGGAGGCCATCGAGCCGGCGCTTAAAAAAGCAATGGAGCAAAGCGGCCCGGCTCTTTTGGACGTCTTGATAGCCCAAAACACCCGAAAGGACTAGCCGGAGTTACTTGAAATTTCCTGTGATCGTTGGCTTACGGTGATCGACGAGACAAAGGCTCGGCGGACCACCGCGAGTAAGGTCAAACGCGGCGGCGCACGCTAATTGCTGAGAAAATGGGAGTTAAGTTAATCGGCGCCTTGGGTCAGCCAGGAGCCGGCCGACCAGCCGTAAGGCTAAGATTCTGCGCGATAAACTTTGACGTCGCTCGGTCGCTGATTCAAAAGGTTAGAATTTACGGAACCTATCTCATTCGTCCCATGGAGTACTGAAGCTTTTTCAGCTCGCCTTCTAAAAACATGTCCTTGAGTTGATGGCGGTCCAAGTGCGCCTCCATCTGTTTCGCCGGATAGATTTTCGTGCCACAGCGATGGCAAAGAGCCGCGTGAAACACGTTATTGTCAAAATTGATCGCCGATTCGCTGGTAGCGATTGACGTTTCCATGTGCCGGTTCTCCTGTTCTCCTCGAAGCTCGAATGGTCGGGACGCAATACAGATGCCAAGCACTTAAATCGTATTTAAAGCCGTTGAATTTTCGGCACAAATTGGGGCGACGAAAGAACCCTGGTTAGCGCCGGTGACACGCAAGAAACGGTCAATTTATTGTCACTCTGGCAAGATTTTGCCACCTCGTGCATAATCGCTCGCTGGCAACTATCCGCTACAGCCGTGAAGTGCAAAAGCTTGTCAACGGATTGTCCCATCCTTACCGGCTAATCATGCGAAATCCCGTGCACTCTCTCCATGGGCCGAGAAATTGCGGCCCGATTGGTTTTGCTATTTAATGTCTGAAATGACCGCCCATAGTAGCTTGACCCCGTCCCAGGGTTTGATCTGTTCCGAAAACATTGCTGGCGCGTACCGCCTCGGCATCGTCACCCTCAACAATCCACGCGCGCTCAACGCCCTGGACCTGAGCATGCTACGAACGTTGGAAGCCAAACTCCTCGAATGGCGGCGCCGGCGCGACATCGCCTGCATCGTGGTCCATTCCAACTCAGAGAGAGCTTTCTGCGCAGGCGGCGACGTCAAAAATTTAGTCTTGAGCTTGAATGAAAATCCGGGAATTCAAGTCGGCATCGATTACTTTACGACGGAATATTTCGTCGACTATCTCATCCATGCTTGCAATAAGCCCATACTTTGTTGGGCGGATGGTATAACGATCGGCGGCGGCATCGGCATCATGAATGGGGCGAGCGCGCGGGTTGTCACCGAACGCACGACGATGGCAATGCCAGAAAGCGCCATCGGCTTGTATCCGGACGTCGGCGCCACCTATTTCTTGAATCGCTTGCCGGCGGGCCTGGGTCTGTTTCTCGCCCTCACTTCGGTGCGTTTTGACGGCCATGACGCCATCGCCATCGGCATGGCGGATCATTGGATTCCCTCCGAAAAGAAAGCCGAGGTTATGACGGGTCTGGCGGCCCTGGACTGGAGTCATGACGACGCCACGAACAAGCAAATCCTGCGCGACCACGTGACTTCTTTCGCGCCAGCCGATGCCGCCAGCCGGTCCGATATAGTGACGCGCCTGGACGCCGTGGGAGCTCTTGTTTCGCATCCGAGCAGCGAAGCAATCGATCGCGCCTTTCGCGCTTGGAGCGGGGAAGATGAGTGGATGGAAAACGCCGCCCACGGCTATATCTCCGCCTCGCCGACATCCGTCAAGGTGATTTTCAAACAAATGACCCAGGGCAAGAGTCTGTCCAAGAAAGCCGCGTTCCTCCGCGAATGGGATATGTCGGTTAATTTTTGCGCGGGCTCGGATTTTCCCGAAGGCGTGCGCGCGCGGCTCATCGATAAAGATCAAAACCCTCGCTGGAACCCGGCGACGCTGGCCGAGGTGCGCGACGGCGACATAGAACGGCTCTTCTCCAAGGGCCATGGCCAACCGGATTTGCTCGCGCAAAAATTTTCAGAGCATGGCTTGTATTGAAGACGTTGTCATTCGATGATACCTGCCTTGACAGCCGGGAACGATCCGGGCGATGAAAGGGCAATGATGAATAACCCCCCGCTGGAAATCGATGTGTCGCAGATGCGCTACGACATCACGATGCCGCTCTTCGAGGGCCGTGTGCCCGTGGACGGCGTTACGCTGAAACCAGTGAGAGCATCATCGATGATCAACAAGCAAGACCCGATGCTTGAAGCCGGCGATTTCGGCCTCTTGGATTTGAATATGGGTTACTTTCTCCCGGCCGTCGAAGCTGGTTGGGAGATCGTCGGCATGCCGATTTTTTCCAAGCGCAAGCCTGTCTATCAACTACTTTTCTGTAACTCCGAGTCCGCGATTCGCTCCGCCACGGATCTGTCGGGCAAGAGGATCGGCTCGCGAACTTATCGCACCGCACTCACCGTTTGGGCGCGCGGTTTGCTTAAGGAACGCCATGGCGTCGATTTCTCTAAAGTCAGGTGGGTGCTGCAAGCCAGGGAAGTTTTTCCGGTGCATGATCCATTACTGAATATCGAGTACGTTGATGAATCAAAAACCATGGCCCAGCGGCTTATCGCCGGCGAGCTGGACGCGCTCATTACGGATATTTCCGACGCGAAACTATTCGAAGTGCTGGAGAACAATCCCAAAGTGCGCCGCCTTTTCCCCAATTATGTCGAAGCCGATCAGGAGCTCTACCGCGACATCGGCATCTTCACGCCGGTGCACATGATCGTCATGAGCCGCAAGCTCGATCGCCAACATCCCGAATTGGCAGGCAGATTGTACACGGCGTTTGAGAAAGCCAAGCAGATAGCTTATGACGATATCCTCAGCGACCGCGGCGGCTTCTCCGTTGTTTACCTGCGCGAAAGAATGAAGGAGCAAATGGCAATCTGGGGCGACCCCTGGCAATACGGCATAAAGGCCAACAAAACCACCATGGACGCGTTCATCAGGTACAACGTCGAACAAGGTATGATCCGCAGAGCGCCGTCCTACTCCGAGATTTTCGCGGGCGGTGTCCTCGACACTTGATTCTGAATTAGACGACTTGAAGGATTGAACGAATTGAACATCCGACCCGCTTTGACCCTTGAACATTTAACCTTGAACCGACTTCAAAGGAGTCAAACATGCTATCGAAAGAAGACAATGATCTGATCACCCGGACCGACGCCGGTACACCGGCGGGCCAATTAATGCGACGCTACTGGATACCCGCGCTATTGTCGGAGGAGATTGCCGCCCCCGATTGTCCGCCCGCTCGGGTAAGACTTTTGGGTGAGGCGCTCGTGGCATTCCGGGACACTCAAGGCCGTATTGGCCTGCTCGGCGAGCACTGTGCCCATCGCGGCACGTCGCTATTCTTCGGCCGCAATGAAGAGTGTGGGCTGCGCTGCGTTTATCATGGTTGGAAATACGATGCGGACGGCAATGTGATGGAGACTCCGGCCGAATCCGGTGACAGTGACTTCAGAAAAAAATTGCGCCACACCGCCTATCCAACGCATGAAGCGAACGGCGTAATTTATGCTTACCTCGGCCCGCGCGACAAGGTGCCGCTCTTTCCCGACTACGAATGGACCCAGGTGCCGCTGGAATTCACTTATGCGACCAAGTGCTTGCTGGAGTGTAACTACCTTCAGGGACTCGAAGGCGAATGCGACTCATCGCATCTGTCGTTTCTCCACCGCGCCTTCACAAACGAGCGCAATCAAGCCATGTATAAGAGCGATACTGCTCCCGCCTATGAAACCGAGGATACCGACTTCGGCGTCCGGCTCATCGCCACGCGCAATTCCGAAAACCAGCACTACGTCCGCTTCTCCGCCTTCGTGATGCCGGTGTACGGCTGCGTCCCCGCCGGCAGACCGACCAATGAACTCGAGGGCTTTGAAATCCACACCTATGTCCCGGCCGATGACACGCACTGCTGGCGGTATGACATTGGTTTTCGCCGCGACCGCGCCGTGCGCGACGACGAAGTGCACCGGCGCAAGCAGATCAACCCCGACTACTCTAAGGTTCGCAATGCGCGCAATGATTACCTGCAGGACCGCCACATGCAAAGGACGGTTAACTTCACCGGCATCGAGGATTTCTTGAATCACGATGCCTGCGCCACGGAAAGCATGGGCGCGATCTTCGACCGCAGCAAGGAACATCTCGGCATAAGCGACAAGGCGGTTATTGCCGTGCGCAAACGATTGCTCAATTCGATCAAGGAGCTGCAACAGGGGAGCGAGCCGCCGCATCTCGTCTTTGAAGCGGCGCGGAACTGGTTCCCGCATATCGACTGCTTTGCCCATTTGGTACCCAAGAACGTTTCGTGGCGGCAGAAGTTCGACTATTTGACGCCGGCCGCCCGCAAGGAAAACCCGGCGTCCTTTGCGGCGCGGCAGAAAGCTGCGTCGTGAGTCAGCCGTGAAGCCATAGGGCTGGCCTGCGGTTCGCCCTTTACAACCCGACACCCGGAGACACCATGAAGACTTCAAAACGACCTGGCGCCCGACAGCGCACCGCAGTCACGCGCTTTGAAGATGAACTCAGCACCGCCGCGAACATTCTGGAATGGGAAATCGGTGATATTTGGGGCCATGTCGGGGTCCGTCTGCCCGACGGCAAAGGCATCGCCGTGCAATTGTTTCGGCGCGCGGAGGAAGACAATAAAGATTGGCTGGTGCGCTTCGATTATTCGCTCCGGAAATTTTCCGGTGTCGGCACGATTCCCCGTGAAGCCGTTATCTATACGGAAATTTTCAAGGTACGCCCGGACGTCAATGCCGCCGTGCACTGCCACGCCTCCATGTGCGTCGCGCTGAGTATCGCTGACAAACCGGTCTCCTGCGTGCACGTGCAATCTGGCCGATTCGGCCGCGGCGTACCGATCTATCCGCGGCCAATCTATATTCTGGATGAAGCGGAAGGGGCGGACCTGGCGCGCACGCTTGGCGACGCCCATGGCATGATGATCAAGGGCCATGGAATCGTTACCGTCGGCGCGACCATCGACGAGGCGTGCATGAACGCGGTTTATATGGAGCGCACGGCGAAGATCATGGCCATGGCGCAGCTGTTTGGCTTCAAGGGTGTCCCCGAAGGGTTCATCGGACAACTGGCGAGCAGCAAGGCGAAGCTTCTTTCCCGGGGAAGACGGCTGCCCCATTCCGCCGAATGGAACTACTATGCCGACAAGATCAAAAAAGGCGAGCGCTGGACGCGAGGCTGGGCGTGAGAATCCTTTTTGGGTCTGGCCCTTCTAGTTTCGGGCCATTGGCGCACCCCTTGAATAAACATGGAGGCTGACTATGTCCACTCGATGGTTCGGCGCAATCGTCGTCGCGCTGCTTGCCCTGCCGTCATCGCTCGGCGCCCAAGAGACATACCTGGTCGCCTATGCGGGCTTCGCCGGCTTTCAAGCGCCGGTTTGGGCTCCGAAGGACCTGGGCTTGTTCGCCAAGTATGGTTTTAACGGCGATGTCGTGTTGGTGCCGGGTTCCGTGCGTCAAATCCAGGCGATAGTGGGAGGCAGTATTCATTTTGCCCAAGCCGATGCCGCTACCGCCGTCAACGCCATTAATCAGGGCCTCGATCTCGTCATGATTTCGGGAACGTTGAATTCTTTTCCTTATAGCTTTGTCACGCAGAAAGAAATCCGCAAACCCGAAGACTTGACGGGAAAGAAGATCGGCATTCTCGCCGTCGGCGGCGCTACCGAAACGGCGACGTTTCTTGCGCTCAGGGCTTGGAACATTTCGCGCCAATCCGTCACAATTTTTCCCGCTGGGGATTCGGCGGCCCGCATCGCAGCCCTCTCGGCCAAGGCCATCGACGGTACCATGCTGTCTTATCCGGACATCAACGAGGCTCTCCGGCTGGGCATGCATGAGTTGGCGAAAATGGGGGATGTCAAAGGTTCATCGTTTCCCATGAACGTGATGGCCGCGCGCCGCTCATTCGTCGAAAAGAATCGTGACACCGTGAAACGTTTCCAGCAGGCCTACGCCGAAGGCACTTACCAATTCGTCACTAGCAGAGAAAAGGGCGTTTCGATTTTAAGCAAGCGGCTAAGATTCAAAAACCCCAAAAACGTTGAAGAGACTTATGACTACTTTGCCAGGAGCTTTTCATTCCCGACCCGCGTTTCCCACGACGGCTTGCGCAATACTTTGGAAATTATCGCGCAGCGAAACCCCGCGGTCAAAGTCGATATGAACCTGAGCCGCTATCTCGACGAAGGCATCCTGGACGAATTGGATCGCGAAGGATTTTTTAAGAAACTGGCGGGTAAATGAGCAAGCTTGATTTTCAGCGGCACGGCAAAACACTTTGAGACACCGGCTAGTATACACGACTCAACTAAAAATCGGAGGTCATCTCCATGGCGGAATTTGTTATCGACGCAGACGGTCATATCATGGAAGACCATAAGGATCTTTTCGCTCATATCAAGGGGAATTTTGCCGACATGAACTGGCACTCGACCTGGCCGATGTTCGATGCCGACGGCTGGCAGCGTGGCTTGTCGCGCAAAGGCAAACGCGAAGATCCCGATGCCGAAGCGTGGATTCGCTTTCAGAATGAGAATGGCGTGGATTTGGCGGTGCTCTACCCGACATCGGCTCTGGCATTGGGAATGATCCAGCTGCCCGCTTGGGCCTCGGCGCTTGCGCAGGGGTATAACGATTGGCTTTATCATCGCTTCACCAGCCAATCACCGCGCCTCAAAGGCGTTGCCCTGCTCGCGCCCCAGGACCCTAAAGCGTCGGCCGCGGAACTACGCCGATGCGTTAAAGATCTTGGCTTTTGCGCGGGGCTTCTGCCATCGGTTACCAACAACCGAACCCCGCTTTATGGTTCGCCGCTGTTTCACGAAATCTACGACGAAGCTCAGAGGTTGGACGTCCCCCTCGCCATTCACGGCGGTGTCAGTCAAAACCTCGGCCTCGACCGCCTGTGCAGCTTTTTGGAAGCCCATCTGCTCGAACATCCGATGGGCCTCTTTCTGCAGATCACCAACATGATGTTCCAGGGCGTCTTCCAGGAGTTTCCCAAGCTGCGCATGGCTTACTTGGAAGCTGGCGCCGGTTGGGTGCCGTTCATGATGGACCGTATGGAAGAAGACTACGAAAAATTCGCCGCGCGCCTCGCGCCGCAATTGAAATCGCCGCCGAGCAAGTTCTTCAAGTCGGGAAATATTTTTTTTACCCTTGAAGTCGAAGAGCGCACCGCGCCTTTTATACCGGAATTGGTCCATCCCGATGTCATCATGTGGGCTTCCGACTTTCCCCACGAGCGCGAACGCGACCAGTTCGGCGGCGACTTGCCCCATTTGATGGCGCGCCCAGACCTCTCCGACGAATTCAAGCGAAAAATGCTCTACGACAACCCAGTCGGTTTTTATCGTTTCAGCGAAGGCGACATCGCCGCGGTGAAGCGGGCAAAACGAAACTAACGAAGCGCTGCGGCCAATCGATGCAGGGGCGAATTTTTTCACCGCCCCAGTGATTTGTTCACAAACCCGGCTCACCACGCACGGACGTGAGACATTACAAATCAAGCATTTCGCCGTTCGCCCTGAGTTTAGAAGGGCTCCTGAAGAGTTTTGACACCGTCTGACTCTCGCGATAAACTCCGCGAAGAATGTCGAATTCGCACTCTTAGTCCCGGATCGGTTTCAACGGAAAAACGAGTCAAGCGTGCGAGTCCAGCGCTAAAGAATTCCAACTCTAGACGCGCGTCTCGCGCACGTAGGCAGCGAGCGCGGCTTTCCAGTCGCGTATCGGCGGCAAGGCGAGTTCTTCGGAAAGTAAACAGCGTAACGGAGTGTAGCGCGGGCGCGCCGCGGCCCGCTGCATGTCCCGTTCATGCGTGATTTCAATCAACGCATCGATTTGACCGCGGCTCAGCCCTACCAAGTTTCCTGCTTCGATCGCGAACTCGTAATAGGTACAGACGCCGTCGTTGACGACATGGTAGGTGCCGTAGCGCCGCCGCCTGAGGATCTCCAGGCAGCGGTCAATCAAATCTTCCACGTAGGTTGTGCTCGACCAGATATCATCGATGGCGCGCACCCGTCTGCCGGTCCTGAGATCGCCGTGCACGGTGCAGAGAAAACTATTTTTGCCGCTGCCGTATACCCAAGAAGTGCGGATGATATAGCTGCGCCCGCAGCCGTTGAGAACGCCGTCTTCGCCGGCGAGTTTGGTTCGCCCGTAGTAATTCACTGGCCGCGTCTGGTCCGCAATCGTGTAGGGCGAACGACCCGCCGGCTCCCCCTCGAACGCATACTGCGTGCCGAAATGCATCATTTCGGCGCCCGCCGAATTCGCCGCCTGGGCAAGAATGCGCGGCCCGTCCGCGTTTACCGCCTGAGCCTTGGCCGGCATTTCCTCCGCCTCGTCAACTTGGATGACGGCGCCGTTGATGATCAGATCGGGATGGAAGTGCGCCACGCGCCGGTGCACCGACTCGATATCCGTAATATCGAGTTCTCGGTGGGTTAAAGCCAACACCTCGTGATCGCGGGCGAGCCTGCACGCGAAATGGCTGGCGACCAATCCGGCGGCGCCGGTGATGAAAACTTTCATGGCTAACAAACTGTAATGCGAAGTTCGAGGCTCGGCAAGCGGGGAGAAGCGAAGAAAAAATCGCTCGTTGAAGTAATGGAACGTTGGGTCTCGGACCCATCGCGCCGCCACTCCGCTATTACAACACGCCGGTACTTCAGTAGCGATTAGTTTATCGAGAGGGCGAGTAAGTCCACTTATCGCCAAGTGATTCCTTCTCAGGAGCGGATTAATACTCCGGCTTGCGCCTTCTTAGTTCTTCCAGCTCTATGCGCTGGCGTTCAAGTTCAAGTTGATTTTTCTGAATCTGGACATCCTGGTTTATCGCCTCGTTTTCCCGGCCCTGCAACTGATCGCCGATCAACGCCCCGGCGCCAAGTCCCAAAAGACCGCCAATGGCTGCCCCCGCGCCCGGATGGCGCACCGCGGAACCGATGAGTCCACCCGCTGCCGCGCCGCCAAGGGCGCCGATGCCCGCGCCTTTTTCCCGGCTTGTCAAGGAGCCGCCGGCGCACCCCGCGGCCATGGTGCCCAATAACGCCGCCACGCCAATTATCCCGGCCAGTCTATTGAATCGATGAAATGCGACGTTCATGGCAAGTGCCCTCCTTACAATGTCGTTGGACGTTCGAGCGATGAGTTTGTTTATCGACCGGGGGCATGTATTTAGTTCAAACACTTCAAGCCGTTCAAAACGTTTTGAACGATTTGAACTTTTTGAACGAATTGAACTCAGCTTCTGCAGGCATCAACCGAACCGCCGCAGCACGGCGATCCGCTCATCCAGTGCGGGATGAGTTGAAAAAAATCCGCCGCCCCGGTCGCCCCCTGCGCGGCGCAGCCAACTCAGAGTGTCGATCATGGTGCCTCTCGAATATCCGGCGCGGTCGAGAATCTCGATAGCATGGCGGTCCGCGGCATATTCCTCGGAACGCCCATAGCTGCGCGCAATGAGCGTCCCTGCCAGCGGCGCCAACGCGCTGCTTCCCGGCAGCAGTTGCTCGAGCAAAGCCACGCCCGCATTAATGCCGGCGCCGAGAATCTGCGCCTTGGCGACATGGCCGAGGTCTTCGTGGGCAATTTCATGCGCCATTACGCCGCGCAACTGGTCATCGTTCGCCCCCTGCAAAAGTGCCGTCGTGACGTAGAATTGGCAGCCGCCGGCGTTGGCGGCGTTGATTTCGGTCTGCCGCACCAGTCCGATCCGCAGCTCGTTCATGCGGCACGGACGGTCCATCGCACGAACCAATGGAATGATAATGCGGCGCAGCCGCTCCGCTTCCCAAGACTCGTTGGACTCGCCGCGCCGCGCGTTGCCGTGATACGCATCACCACGCGGCGCGCGCGGGCCCGGATAGGTCGTCGCGGCAATGCAGCCGGAGAATAAAATGACGGCGGGCAGCAGTAGTCCGACCGTCCATCGCGGCTGCCCTTTGGCATTTTCAACGGTGGTCTTCATAAACTTCGGATATTAGCCTCGTCGAGGAACAAAACCGCTTCATGACGCCGGCTTCGGTGGTTGAATCGATGTTGATTGCGTAGCGTGCTTGTCGTCAATCAGTTCGAGATAGACGCTGCCGAAAACTATTTTGCTGCTGAGCTTGATCGGTATGCGCCGCTCATCCGCCGAGATCCAGATTACCGCCTCATTCATGCGTTCGGCATAGCCCCTTTTGCTGACGTTCTGCAGCCGCGGCACGATCCTGTAAGCTTCCACGGTCTTGCCGGACTCCAGGCTGACCGGCTCTTTGCCTTCGATGTGCAACTCCAAGAGATAGCGGTAGCGCCCGCCAAACAACTTGAAATACAGCCGGTCACCGGTTCTAAAATCGATGCTGCGCGCTAGATAAACCGCCGTCAGCGGATCGAGGGTGTTCTGCGAATCGAACTCGTAGCTTTTCATCCGTTTGCCCACCTGCTGCCGGGTCACCGTCCAACGTTTCGTCGAATCGCTATAGCGCGCCTCGGTGTGGATTACGCGGGAGTTTTCCCATTGGTGGAAGCGGAAGCGCGAAGGCATGAGCGCTTTGGCATCAAAAGTCGAATGGATCGTATCGCGCATTTTCCAAATCAGGTCCAGCGCTCTGGAAGTCTTAGCCTTCACTTGCACGTTGTAAACCTGCCGGCCGGCGACGACTGTGGGCGTGGTGTAAATCTCCGCTGTGGCTACCGAAACTAATCCGTTCCAACTGGCGCGGTAAACCGCCTTCTCGCCGCCCTTGAAAGGGTAAAACTTAGGTTGATACGCGGGCACCGCTTCGGGCTTGATAGACAGCACCTGGCCGCCATCCGAAACCGGCGCTGCAAACAGCGCTGCGAAGATCCACAGGGCAGCAAGAATGACGGTTCTATTTCTCATTATGAACCTTAGACGATTGGCCATGGTTGATATTAAGAGGTTTTTCGGAAAAAACAAAACGGCCTTCAACCAACTGTTTTTATTGCGATCATCAAGTCTATCCGTTACTATTCCTGCCATTTAAAGGAGCATCATCGTGGCGCCATTACCCTTGGTTTATTTTTTTGTCACTATTCTGGCTTCCTCCCTTAACTTTGCTTCCGCAACTGCCCAAGTCGGCAGGGAACCAGAAGTGCCGGCGCAGGACGCAAGCGCGCCGTCGCGGGAGCAGGTTAAAGCCTGCCTGAGACAATCCGACGGCGCAGAGTGCCTCGATAAACTGTTTCGCGAAATGCTTAAAACGCAATCCACAGCCCAGGCACTTGAACTGATCCAGAGGTTCGAAAAGCAGGACCCCGAATTGCGCCGCGATTGTCACCCGGTGGTTCATGCCATCGGCCGCGAGACCTTTCGCTTGAGGGGCAATATTCATGACTCGTTTTCCGCTTGCGATCAGACGTGCCATTCCGGCTGCTACCACGGCTCAGTGGAAAGATTTCTTCGCGGTGACGAGATTTACGCTCAGGCTAACAAGCATCCGACGCAAGCCGAGCTCAAACAAAAGGCCGCCACCGCCTGCGATCCGAAACTTCCAGGGCGGCTGCGTTTTCAATGCCTGCACGGCTTGGGCCACGCGCTGCTGTTTTTTTCGCGTTATCAACTGGTGCCATCTCTGGAAGCCTGCGATGCGCTCGAAGAGGAATGGAGCCGTGGTTCTTGTTACGGCGGCGTGTTCATGGAAAACGTTGCTAACGCCACCCCTGAAACTCGCGATCTCAGTCCCACGGATTATCACTACCCGTGCAGCAAATTGATCGACAAATACCGCGGCGAGTGCTACGTCATGCAAACTTCGCGCATGGTGGAAATGGGCCTATCCACCGAAGAGCTTTTCCGCGAATGCGCCAAAGCCGGCGCTCATAGCGCCCAGTGTTCGATGTCCATAGGGCGTGATCTTTCCAACCATGTGCGTGTCGGCGAAACCGCCAGCGCCGCGCGCAAGTGCGAGCTGGCGCAGGGCGATAATCGACAAGCCTGCATTCGCGGCGCCGTCTATGCGCTCATCGACAACACCTGGGATGGCAACTACGCGTTCCCCTTCTGCGCCGCGCTCGCTCAAGAGAATGATCAGACCGGCTGTTTGCAGGAAAGCTTTCGGTATTTGAAGTACACTTTCGAGAAAACCGGCGCCGAAATCAGCAAAGACTGCGCGGCGCTCACCGACCTCTCGCGCCGCTGCCAAATCCTGGCGACGCAATAGCTGTCGTAGGTTCAAAGTTCAACGTTCAAAGTTTTCGATTCGAAGAAGTCGGTTCTCAATCCGCCCGTTGTTCGAGAAGTGTCACTCCTTTAAGACCTTTTCCTCTGACGGTTTGAACGGCTTGACCGACTGGAGGGTGTGAAACATCGTGTTTGGGCCGGGTTGATGCATCGTATCTCGCGGATCCGGAACATTGAACTTTAAACCTTGAACTTTGAACGGTAGTTAAAACATAAAGCTGCCGCAGTTGATATTATAAGACTGGCCCGTGATGAACGCCGCTGCGTCGCTGGCCAGAAACACGATCGGCCCGGCAATGTCCTCAGGCTCGAGCACATGGGGCAGCGGCGTCGAGCGCAGCCGCGCCATGATTTCTTCTTCGGAGCGGTGTTGGCGAGGCATAGCGGTATTTGCCGAGCCTGGACAAATGGCATTGACCGTAATCCCGTCCGGGCCCAGTTCGCGGGCCAGCGCTTTGACGAATCCCATCACCGCGGCCTTTGACGCGGCATAATGGGAGAATTGCCGCATTCCGTAGTGGCCGATGCCGGATGCCAGGCTAATAAGACGGCCGCTTTTTCGCGACCGCATGGACGGCACAAACTCACGGCAACAGAGAAAGTTGCTGCCGACGTTGATGTCCATGGTGCGATCCCAATCCTGTTCGGAAAGGTCAACCGCTGACGACTTAGGGAAATAAATGCCGGCAACATTGACGAGAATATCTGCGCGGCCAAAGTGACCGAACGTTTCCTTCGCCATGCGCTTGACGGAGGATTCACTGGCGACGTTGACTTCTACGGCGACCGCTTGGGCCCCAAGAGCGTGCAGTTCACCTGCCACCGCCTCGGCCTTCTCGCCTTGCAGGTCGGCGACGACGACTTTCGCCCCTTCTCGACCCATGCAGAGCGCGACAGCCCGGCCGATCCCTTGCGCCCCACCCGTAACAACCGCAACTTTGTCTTCAAGTCTCATGGCATCACCAGCCCTCCGTTGACGTGAAAGGTTTGCCCGGTAATCGCCGCGGCCTCGGCTGTGGTCAAGAAATAATACATCTCGGCCAAATCCTCCGGCTGGCCGGTACGGCCAAGCGGGATGGAAGAATACCAACGCTGCTTGCGCGCCTCCGGAGTTTCGTTTTCCATTACCCGGGGCGTGTCCGTGGGACCCGGCGCGACGGTGTTGACGCGGATGCCGTCGGGCGCGAGCTCCAACGCCAGGCTCTTCGTGAAGGCGATGATTCCAGCTTTTGCCGCGCAGTACGGCGCGCGCAGGGCGGAGCCGGTAGCGCCGTAGTTGGAGGCGGTGTTCATGATGTTGCCGCTCTTCTGCTTGCGCATGAGCGGCGCGACTTCGCGGCACATGAGAAACGTGCCCTTCAAATTCGCGTCGATGACCCGTCTCCACTCGCTCCAGGTAAATTCTTCGATGCGCTTGGTGTAAAAACTACCGCCGGCGATATTGGCCAAGACGTCGATGCTGCCGAAACGCTGTGCGACATCACTGACGAGCGCCTTCACCTCGCGCGCCTGGGTCACATCGACCGAAAGCGCATCCGCCTTGCCGCCCGCGGCTTTGATCTCTGCGCCGACCTGTTCCGCCGCCGCATGATCGTAATCCGCGATGACGACGGACATGCCGGCAACGGCCATGCGCCGCGCCACGGCGCCGCCGATTCCCCCTCCGCCGCCCGTGATCAAGGCCACTTGTTTCATACACTTCCTCCATTGGATGTCGTCGAATAGATCGCGCTAATGATTCTTCCGTATCGCTCTTCCACGGCGCGGCGATCGATCTTAATCTTCTGAAATACGGTGACGCTCCGCACCTCGGTCGGAAAATCGGACGGCACTATGCCGAACTTGCGGATGTGTTCGTACGCTTCGAGCGGTCTATTGATCTCCTCTAGGCGCGACCGGATCAATGCCTCGATTTCATCATCGCTCAGGCAAGACTCGGGTTTCTTCAGCTCGGCGGCGATTTGCGTGTAATCAGGCGCGATCAGCGCCGCGATAAATGGACGCTGATCACCGAGCAAAATCGCCTGCCGGATAAAGCGGTCGTTTTCCAGCAGTAGCTCGATATGCGCAGGATAGATATTGGAGCCGTCGGAGCAGTTAAAAATATCTTTCTTGCGCCCGACGATAAAGAGACAACCCTGATCGTCGATCATGCCGCAATCGCCGGTATGGAACCATCCCTCGGCGTCGATTGCCTCTCGGGTTGCCTCGGGATTATTGAAATATCCGGGCGTCACGGTGGGTCCGCGCACCAGGAGTTCACCATCTCCGGCGATGCGCAACTCGACGTTGGCAAAGGGCCGTCCCAGGCTTCCCGGTTTGTTATCGCCGACGCCGCTGAGCGTCACGCCGCCGCATTCGGTGATGCCATAGGAGCCCAACAGGGGAATTCGCATGAGCTCGAAGAGTCGTATGATCCGCGGCGGCATCGCCGCGCCGCCATACGCGATATATTTGATCCTACCGCCCAGCGCCTTTCTCGTCGCGTCGCCGAGCTCGGCGCGAAGTTCTTCGAACCGCGCTGTTTCAAGGCCATTCAATTTTGCGCCCGTGTTCTTGCGGCGATCCAACTCTTCCAGCCGCTCACATTGCTGCCGGCAGCCTCTTTCGTCAAAAATCTTTTCCAAAATTTTCTCAATGACCCGAGGAACCATGGCCAGAGCGGTGGGCGCAAGCGCCTCAATGATCTTCGTATTCACTGCCTTTTCCGTGGCCTCAATCACGGCCGTGGTACGCCCGGTGACGACGCTTTTCAAAAAGCCAAACCGTCCAAACAGATGGTTAAGGTTCAATACGATGACCGTCAGTTCGTCGGGATCGCTCGAAGCTATTGGACGGCCATTGGTGATATTCGCGAGCAGATTATTATGGGTGCGCATGACACCCTTGGGCTCGCCGGTGGAGCCGGAGGTGTACATGATCGTCGCGAGATCGTCGCCATGAACCGATTCCAGTATCGATCCGAGACGTCCTTTGTCATCTTGCGCGCCACGCAACAGAAACTCGCCGAACGAGAGCGCGCAGGGCACGCGGGCGCCGCTGCCATCAAGAACGATCAGAGATTCGAGCGCCGGCAATTGCCCCTTGAGATTGAGTAATCGCCCCACTGCCGGCTCATTTTGCACGAAGGCCGCGCGGCAGCTGGAATGACCGAGAATCATACGCACCATCCTGTCGGATAGGCCCGGGGAAACAATGACGTTGGGAAAACCGCCCCCCAGGGTCGCGAGGTCGGCGCACAACCATTCAAGGCTGTTCTCGCCGAGGATGGCCACGCGATCGCCTTTGTTCAAGCCGAGGGTGTAAAGCGCGAAAATGGCGGCGCGCACTTTGGCGCCAAAATCACGCCACGAGACTTCGTGAAATTGCTCGCCGCGTTGCACCTTGATGAAGCTTTTCTCGCCAAGTTCCGCAACGCGATCAAAGAAGATCGCCGCTAGATGACGTTCCTGTGCTAATTGCCGCATCGTATTCATTGTCCCAACTGCTCGAAAAGCGCCGGCGCATACTTCGGGCGGCCGGCTTTTTCGATTCGCCTGAGTCCTTGGATTTCTTCCCTACGGGCGTAAGCGTGAAGCAGGGCTTCGGCGGCATCATCCATGTGGCCCAGCAAGTAGCGGCGCGCCGGTATGGCCAGGCGCAGCAACTCAACACCCCGCGCCGTTTGACTCGGCGCCAGAGGCGGTCCTTTTGTGACCCGAAGGCCAGAGGTCTCGTAAAGGAACGCCGCCAGCGCCTGCGCCGGATAATGGTCTACGGTAAGATGCGTCAAGAACCGCGCAACGTCGATGAACACGCCGTGACCTCCCGCGGGTTGGAGCACCGGAATCGTGTCTTTCAGCCGCCGCCATAAATACTCGACCTGTTCCACGCGACTCGCCGCATAGGCATCACCGGCTAGCAGCTCATCGAAAGCAACGCTTAGCGCCGCCATGGCGGCGCTGGACGGCTGGACGCCGTCAAGAAAGCTCTGGGCGAATGCTTTTTGATAAGCGGCTTGATCGCGGGCGCCGATGAATCCGCCAGCGGCGGCGGAAAAATCCTTTAACGCGCTCATCGTGCAGCCGTCGGCCAGAGCGCAGATTGCGCGGACGATCTCAGCCACGCTGCGGTCTCGATAACCAGCCTCGCGCTGCTTGATCAAAAAACCGTTTTCTAGGATCCGGCTGGCATCGAGAAACAGCGGCACTCGATTGGCGCCGGCAACCTCTTTGACCGCCTTTAAATTTCGCAGCGATACCGGATGGCCGCCGCAGGAGTTGACGCACAGCTCGATATAGACGCAGGCCACTTTGCCTTCATGCTCTTTGAACGCCGCCGCGAGTTTGATGAGATCGATGTCGCCCTTAAACGGGGCGGTGGACGCGAGATCGTGGGCTCCGTCATTTATTACGTCCAGCACTTTTCCGCCGTTGGACTCGACGTGATAACGGGTGGATGGAAAAAGCATATTGCCTGGCACGACGCTGCCGGGCTTGACGTGGAGCTTCGTCCACAACCGTTCCGCTGCCCTGCCCTGCGCCACCGGGAGCATATAGGGAAGACCAAAATATTCGCGGAATTTTTCCCCGAGCGAGCGGAAGGCTCCGCTTCCCTCCGCGGCCATTTCCATCCCTGACTCCAGAGCGCCAGCCCCCAACAGCTTAACCAATTGTCCGGTGCTGAACGCGCTAACGCCGCTGTCGGTTTTGAGATCGACATAAATCAACTCTTGCGGGATCAGTTCAGTGTTAAAATAGGCGGCCCGTAGTGCGGCTTGGCGTTCAAGTCGAGTTGTTTGGCGCAGCGGCCGCACCGCCGCCATCTCATAAGGTACGGAGAAGACGAATTCGGAGAAATAATCTTTCATCGACCAATCTGCTCGTTTGGGATCAAGTTCGTAACCTGGCTAGGCTCCACCCGTTCAAATAGTTCCAAACGTTTTGAACGGCTTGAACGTTTTGAACGCTTTGAACTTCCGTTGAGGTTGATCTTCACGCCTCCCCCGGCGCCACAAGTCCCTGCTGTGCTTGTTTCTTTTCGCGATCCGCCAGTAGAGCCTTTGCCCGATTCACCATCTTGCGCTCGGTGGCGAACCTGAGACTGCGCAGCGCTTCGTCGATGGGGAACCAGCGCGCTTCGTCCACTTCATAGTCGTGGTCGCGTACGTCGCCGCGCAGATAACGAACCAAGTAAAAGTGAACCCGTTTGTAAACTTTGACCTCCTGGTGCTGAGCCGCTCTTTTCTCCCGGTAGGAATAGTGAATTTCACCGAGCTTTCTCGCCACTCGTCCTTCCAGACCAGTTTCTTCGCGCACCTCGCGCAACGCAGCCTGGTCGGGGCTTTCACCGGCTTCGACATGTCCCTTTGGCAATCCCCAGCGGCCGCGCACATGAATCAGCGCGATCTCGACGCCGCCGCCTTGTCTGCGGTACACCACTCCGCCGGCGGAGACCTCGTGTGTCTCGCGCACGCTACCGTCCGGCCGCGCCGCTGCCGTGGCAGTTTGCACGTCCAGCCAGTTGAGATAGGCCTCGCTGCCGGCAACGATCGGCAGCGCGATGATTTCTGGAACCTCATAGCTGTGCATTTCGCGCACGCGCTTTTCCAGCGCCGGGTAGCGCATCTTTGTCGTTTTGATTACGAGCAGCTCTTCGGCGCTCTGCTCGACTTTACCTTCCCAGCGATAGACGGACTGGACCGAGGGGAGCCGGTTTACACAGGCCGCGAGCCGCTCTTCCACGAGCGCCTTGGCTAAACAATCCCCTTCGGTGGCCGAACCTACCGTGACAAAAACTACCAGGAAGTCACGCATCGGGGCTGATCTTACAACTGGCTTTCCCAGTCAGTCAAACTACACGTGAGTTGCCCGGGGCCAGTTCAAGCCGTTCAAGTCGTTCCAGATGGTTGAAATCCTCGGAAACGTTCCAGACGTCCAGCGCTCAAACCCCAAGCGTTTGCGCCGTGACTCTTTGCCTGTTGCGTAACGCCTCGGGGCTCAGCTAGCGTAGTTCCAGTGAAGACCAAAGATGCCATCCGCGAGGCGGTGTGGTTGTTGCTGCAAGCGCAACGAGTGGCGCGTTTTCCCGGCGCCGAGGGGCGGATTCCCAATTTCATCGGCGCCGAGGCCTGCGCGCGCCTCATCGCCGAAACCGCATGGTGGTCGAAAGCCAAGGTACTCAAGGTCAATCCGGATTCACCGCAGCGGGCGATCCGTCACAGGGCGCTGGCCGAAGGCAAGATTATTTACATGGCGGTGCCACGGCTGCGCGCCGAAAAACCGTTCATCGAATTGGATCCGAAGAAGCTCAAGTGTTCGCCCTACGCCGCGTCATCGATTAAGGGCGCGGCGTTGTACGGACAGTCCGCGACGCTCGATGACGTGCCGCGGATCGATCTCATTATCTGCGGTTCCGTCGCTGTGAACCGAAAAGGCGCCAGGGTGGGTAAAGGCGGCGGTTATTCGGATTTGGAATTTGCCCTGCTTACGGAAGAAAAAAAGATCGGCCCGAGCACCCCCATCGTCACCTCCGTCCATCCCTTGCAAGTTATTGAAGAAGCAATTCCCATGACCGACCACGACATCCCGCTTACCGCCATTGTCACGCCGAACGAAGTTATGGCCATCAAAGCGCTCTTCAAACGGCCCATAGGCATCTACTGGGAGATACTGCCGCAGGACAAGATCGAAGCCATACCAGCGCTGCAAAACAGGCGACCCAGATAAGTCAACGCTTATAGGGCACGCGTCCGAACGTCATTGAAGCCCCCCTATAGATGTGTTAGCTAAACAAATTCGAGGAAATCGTTATGGCTACGGCAAAGATCGATTTTGCGAAGGGCAACGGCCTAGTGCCCGTGATCGTGCAGGATTATCAATCGCGCGAGGTATTGATGGTCGCCTACATGAATGAAGAGGCGTGGGAGAAAACTCGGGCCACCGGCAAAGCCCATTATTACAGTCGCTCGCGCAAAGGGCCGTGGTTCAAAGGCGAAGAATCGGGCAATTTTCAGGAAGTAAAAGAGATCTTTATCGATTGCGATAACGACACCATCTTGCTTCAGGTCAATCAGATTGGCGGGGCGGCCTGCCACGAAGGTTACCGAAGCTGCTTTTTCCGCAAGGGTGACAATGGCGAGTGGAAGGTCGTTGCCGAGCGAGTTTTCGATCCCAAAGAGGTTTACAAGAAACCTTTGTGATGGCGCTTCAAAAGTTCAATTTTCAACGGTTCCGGAGATAATGGAAGCTAAGCGAGACAAAGAATTAAAGTTAGGAATTCCTAAGGGGAGCCTCGAGCAGATGACCATCGAGCTCTTCAAGAAATCGGGCTGGAAAATATCGACCAGCAGCCGCAGTTATTTCCCGTCCATCGATGACGCAACCCTGCGCTGCAGCCTGGCCCGGCCCCAAGAGATGTCGCGCTACGTGGAAATGGGCACGCTGGACGTGGCCATTACAGGCAAAGACTGGACCATCGAGAACAGCTCCGATGTCCAGCTCGTTTGCGAGATGATTTACTCGAAGACCAGCTTCAAACCCACCCGATGGGTGTTGGCGGTGCCCCAGGACTCGCCCATCACGAAGATCGAAGATCTTAAAGGAAAAAGAATTTCTTCGGAAATGGTTAATTTCACCAAGCGCTACTTCGCCGAGCGAAACATTCCCGTGGAAGTGGAATTCTCTTGGGGCGCCACCGAAGCGAAAGCGGCTGAGGGACTGGTCGATGCCATCGTCGAAGTAACCGAAACCGGCAGCACGATTCGCGCGCACGGATTGAAGATCATTCACGAGCTGATGGAATCCTGCCCCGTCCTGATCGCCAACAAACGGGCTTGGGAGGACTCCTGGAAGCGGGGAAAGATCGAGCAAATCAAGCTGTTACTTCAAGGCGCGCTGTCGGCGGAAAACAAAGTCGGCATCAAACTCAACGTTTCCGAAGTGGATCTCGAAAAGGTCATCGCGCTCATTCCAAGCATCACCGCGCCGACGGTGGCGCCGCTGCACGCCTCGCCGAACCTCAAAGGCGTGAAATGGTTCTCCGTCGAAAGTGTGCTGGAAGAAGCCAAAGTCCGAGATTTGATTCCCCAGCTGATTCAGAACGGCGCGGTGGGAATAATCGAGTATCCCCTCAACAAGGTGATTTAGGACGACGACGCCATAGCGCGAGCAATAGTACGGGCACAGCTTGCTGCGCTCCCACTTATAATTCCCGATGAAGAAAATATTCCTTGGCGATTTCCGGGAACAGCGCGTACGAAAGCACATCCTCTTCGCTGGTCGCGAGGCTGCCCGCGTCCGTGCGCGCTTGATCGAGACCGGGCTTTAAGAGGTCAGCGGGCCGGCAGGTGATCGGCTCTTTCTTACCCAAAATTTTGTGTTTGATTTCGTCGCTGATGGCCCCCGGCGGTTCGCCGTACAGACCCATGACGTAGTTGCGCGTCTCCGTGGCAACTACGGCGTAACGTTTCCCCGTCATGACGTTCAACGCCGCCTGCGAGCCGACGATTTGACTGGTCGGCGTCACCAACGGCGGATAGCCCAAATCCTTGCGCACATGGGGCATCTCGGCCAGCACCGCATCGAGCTTGTCTTCCGCTTTCTGCTGGCGCAGCTGGGCGACGAGATTGGAGAGCATCCCGCCGGGAATCTGCGAGGTCAATACATCGGTCTTAATTTGATTGTTGACCGGGCTTTCAAACTCAGCATAATTCCGCCGCACGCCGTAAAAATAGTCGGCGATTTTGCCCAGTTTGGCCAGATCCAGGCCGGTATCATAGGGCGTGTCTTTGAGCGCCGCGACCATCTGCTCGGTCGCCGGTTGCGACGTCCCTTGGGAAAACGGCGCGATGGCCGTGTCCAAGATATCGGCGCCCGCCTCGATGGCCATCATATAACTCATGGGGGCTAACCCCGCAGTGCAATGGGAATGAAGATGAAGCGGCAGCGAAATGCGCGATTTGATTTTTTTAATTATCTCGTGAGCGGCGTAAGGGGCGAGCATTCCAGCCATGTCCTTAAGGCAGATAAGTTGCACGCCCATATCCGCAAGTTTTTCGGCGACGCCCAGGAAATAGTCGGCGGAGTGAACCGGGCTAATCGTGTAACAAACCGCTCCCTCTACCAGTTTGCCGGTTTTGAGCGCGGCCTCGATGGCCGTCTTCATGTTGCGGATATCGTTCATGGCGTCGAAGACCCGGAAAACGTCTATGCCGTTAGCCGCGGCGCGGTCAACGAACGCCTGCACGATATCGTCGGGATAATTTCGGTAACCGACCACGTTTTGACCGCGCAGCAGCATTTGAAAGCGGGTCTTCGGCATTGCCGCGCGCAACTTGCGCAAGCGCTCCCAGGGGCATTCCTTCAGATAGCGCAAAGTGGCATCGAACGTTGCGCCGCCCCAAGCTTCCACCGACCAGTAGCCAATCGCGTCCAGTTGGGCGGCGATCGGCAGCATGTCCTCGGTGCGCATGCGCGTCGCCACTAGGCACTGATGCGCGTCGCGCAGCACCGTTTCCATGATTTCGACTTTTTGTGCCATATAATAACCGCCGTCCGGGTGACCTGCTATTCGTAAATCTCGCTTTGTTTCTCTTCGAGCCGCGCTTTTTCTTCGGCATCGATCACGTACAGGCCGTTGACCCGTTTGATTTTCCCAGCGTCGTAAAAATACTCTGACATGGTGAGCCCGTCCTCGTATTCATACATCTTAATGGCATCCCACGGGCAGATTTTTTTATCCAGCCGGTCTTCGGACTCCGTGCCGATGAGCTGAAGCTGAATGCGTTTTGGCACCTTATCCGGCGCCACGGGTTTCCGGTCGCTGTCATAAAACCGGTTCGCGTATTCGTAAAAAATCTCGCCGGTTTCTTTATGCTCGTGAATCTTCGTGAGATCTTCGCTATAACACATCTGGCAGCCGATACATTTGTCGTTATCGACGAACACGCGGTAAGGTTTGAGCCCGCCGCCAGGCAGCTCTTCATAAAGCAAATTGATGCATTCGTCCACCGGGCAATGGGCTTCACAGATCGGCGAGCCGGCGCAGCTTGAGCAGTTTTCGTCCATTACGGCCAATAGAGCCGTTCCTTTGCGTTTCTTTGCGGCTTCAGCCATTCGTCTGAGTCCTCGCTTTCATGAACCGCCCTTTAACAAAAAACCCGATGGCAATTAAAAACAGCACCCACCAATAACGGATCAGTCCGAGGCGGCCCCACTGCAACCAATAAACAAAATTCGGCGACTGTGCGTTCAACCGGCTCAGTACCTGTTGGGCTGCCGCGTAGTCGCGGGTTTTTTCCAGAACCCGGGCCAAGCCCTGAAGCGCGCCGTGGTCTTCCGGCTTGATCTTCAGTGCCCGGTCAAAATCGCGCCGCGCCTCTTGCCACTTGTGCTGATCGACGTAGACCCAACCCCGGTTGCTCAGGGCTTCCACATAGTCGGAGCGTAGTCCCAACGCCCGGTTATAACTTTCCAGGGCCCTGTCGAGCGCGCCCTTATTCTTGTAGGCGACGCCCAAGTTGACATGGGCCTGGGGGGAATCGGGCTTGAGCTCGACGACTTTTAGGTATTGTTGAATCGCGCCGTCGAAATTGCCACGAATTTCCAGTTCGAACCACCCCAATAGAGTCCGGGCTTCGGCGTGATTAGGATCTAAATCGATCGCCTTCTTGATCGCAACGACGGCGGCGTCCGGATCACGCAAGCGCAGCTGGGAGATCCCTAGGAACAAATGCAGATCCGGCGCGTCGGGATATTTCGCCAACAATTCTTCGAAAGCCGGCTTGGCCGCGGCTGCATTGCCTTCGGCGAGCAATTTCCGCGCCTCTCGCCAACGCGCTTCTTGGCCCAACGACGCTTTGCCGTCGGCGGCAAAAATAAGACCCATTCCCGTGAGAGCGACTAACACCGCCAACCAGGCCCTCAGCATCAATTACTTCCACATTTCCTTGGGAATTTCGTCCTCTTTGCCCTCTTCGATGAGTCTGTCGTGTTTGTAGGCTTCCCTCAGCCCAAGCCAGGTAAAGAAAATCACCAGAATCAACATCGCCACGATCGGGATGTTGTCCGGCTTGGTGACGATTTCGAGAAAATTATGCCAGCCACTCGGTTCTTCCATAAGGATCGCATACCCGAATCTGTAAGATATTGTAAAAACTATTAGAATTCGCGGGCGAAGTCAACGTGACGGCGCATGTCAGTCAAACTGGTCGAGGATCCGAGAGGGAGGATCGAAGATGGCAAGTGGCAATCCGCGATCTGTTATCCTCGATCCTCGTTTTGAGGCTACCTATTATGATGGCCGCGGCCGTGTTCGCTATGGCGGAAGATCAACGACTTGATCACCACGGGCACCGCTTTGGCATCCGGTAACTCCTGCCCGATGTCGATAAAGTCGAAATCTTTTAGATCGATGCCATCGACGGATATAATGCCGGCGCCCGGCATAAGCTCCCGTTCGATGATATTACCCATCAACTTGGCAATGTCGGCGTCAAAAACGAGCACCAGCGGTTGTCCCTGGTCGACATGATCTTTCATGCCGCTTACCAATCCTTCCGCCAGCGTGCGGATCAACGGATAGGACGGCCCGAGCTCCCAATGAATCGCCAATGCCGCGGCGCGGTCCCCTTCCACGGCGTCGCCACGCTGCAGGGCTCTGCCAACGGCGGCCGTGATTTCGCCCGCTGTGATCGATTCCTTCTGCTCCAATTGCGGCGTGATAACTTGCAAATTGCGCAGCGGCAGCATTTCCGGATGGGATAAGTATATGGTGTTGCCGCTGACCTGCACCGTGTACTGTGAAGCCCCGATCACCGTGGCACGGATGCGCACTTCCGCCGGCCTGAGCGGGACGTTGCCGCCGCCGAGTTTGTTTACCCGCTCGCGCACTTTGCGGCCGAGCTGGACACCCAGGTCGCCGAGATTGCGCTTCTCGTAGCCATAGACGTATTCGGACACACCGCCCGAGAACATCACCGCATTGACCGGGTCGGTAAATTCGATATTCGGCGTAAGCAGCAAATCCTCCACCTGCGCCGAGAGCTTTCCCCGTTCGAGTACTTCGAAAAGCGAGTCGCACAGAACTGTAGTAAATTTATCCTTATCTTCTTCGCTCATCGTACCGCCCAACTTGAGATCGATACCCGCCATGTTTGCAAATTTTAGCGCCGTGTCTTCAAGCCGGTTGATCTTGCCGTTTTCGTCCATTGCCACCAGACGGGCACCCACTTCCACGGCGCAAGTATCGATTACCTGCCCCCCTCGAACAATGGCGATCTTGCTGGTGCCGCCGCCGACGTCGACGTTCATCACCGTAAAATCACCGCCTTCATGGTAGGTCATGTGGACGGCACCGGAGCCGTAGGACGCCAGGATCGCTTCCAGGTTGTGGCCGGCCGTGGCACAGACAAACTTGCCCGCCTGCGCCGAAAACAGCGCTGCGATCGCTTCGGCGTTTTTCTTTTTCGCCGCCTCACCGGTAACGATGAGCGCGCCGGTGTCGATGTCGCTGGGCGTCACGCCCGCGTTGCGATACGCTTCTTGAATGAAATCACCGAGCTGCACCGTGTCGATGGTGGTCTTATCGACGTAGGGGGTGAGCAAGATCGGCGACTCGTAAATGATCTCGCGATTGACGACCACGAAACGGCTGGAAAGCGCGATGCCCTGGCGCCGCAAGGTCAAACGGGAAAATATTAAATGCGAAGTCGAGGAACCAACATCAATGCCCACTGAAGTGAGGGTAATCCGTTCCGAGCGCCACATCGGGTGCTCTTCATCCATCGCCATCCCGCCATCTTCGTCCTCGCCAAATTCGTCTTCGTGACCTTCATGCAGTTCCATGGGTTGATCCTGTAAGTTGTCCATGCTTTCGGGTAGATCCTTTCTGTTTTGCTTTCGCAGATCAAAGTTGCATAGCACATCAATTCTCCTGTTGCCACCCATCGACGCGGCGGCCTCTCAAAGGATAGACAAGGCGCATCATAAGGGATAGGATATTTAAGTTTGCGGCTATGGGACAGGAAGAATACCAAGAGCTTTCATCGTTCTTGCGACGCTTTACGCGCCGTTTGACCTTGGTTCAGGGGATCGAAGGTCTTTGTCTGACGGCGATCTGCGCCTTGGTGCTCTTTGCGTTGGGGCCAGGCATCAAAGAGCTCAAGCATTTGATGCCCTACGCGCCGGTGGCCTACAGCGCCCTGAGCGCCGTCGTGTTGATCGTGATGGCGGCGTGGACGATATTCCGGTTTTTCCGCCGGCTCTCCCAGGAGCGGGCTGCTCTTTACATCGAAGAGCAGCGGCCCGGGTTGCGCAATAATTTAATCAATTCATTACAGCTCTATCCCCAGGTCGCCGAGTCCAGAGATACGTCGGGCTTCTCGACGGCCATGGTGCTCGCGTTGCTGCGCAGTACGCGCCGGCAGATTGCCGCGTTGAGGGTGGACGAATTGATCGACACCGAGCGGGTAAAAGCCAGCCTGCGCTTGCTGGCTGTGATTTTCGCGCCGGTGTCGGCCGCCGTGCTGTTCAACCCGTCGTGGGTCGGCGAAACCTACAGTCTACTCACCCGCCCGCTCGATCACCTGCCGCCTTCAATAATTTTGATTGACGTCGAGCCGAAAAATCTTCGCGTCGCACGCGGCTCCCGGGTCACGATTCAGGCGGCAACTTCCGGCGCCGTTGCCGAATCCCTCGACTTGCTCGTCGCCGGCGGCAGCGCCGATTCCGACCCGTCCGGTCGTGAAGAAAAACTTTCCATGGAAAATCTCGGCGGCGGAAAATTCGCGCTCACGATTCCGCGCCTGGAAAAGAGCCTCCGCTACCGCGCCGTGGCCGGCGCCTTCTCCTCCCAGGTCTATCTCGCCATGGCCGTCGATCCGCCGGAAATCGCCGACATCCAGTTCACCCTTTACCCGCCAGCCTACGCCGGCCTGGCTTCGGTTTCTTCGCCGGGTGGCAATATTGAAGGACTCAAAGGCTCGACTCTACGCCTGGACGCCATGGCCACCAAAGACATTGCGAAGGGCGAACTCGTTCTCGATGACGGTAACAAGCTGCCGCTCAAGATCGAAGGCCGAAAGCTGCAGGCCAATCTCGTCCTGTTTCAGTCGCAGCAGTACCGCATCGTGGTCGAGGATGCTTTCGGCTTTCAGAATTCGCCCATCGCCTACGAAATGCGCGCAAAACCGGACGGCTTCCCGACCGTTGATCTTTTGGCGCCCACCGACGACCTGGAAGTCAGCGGCGATGAAGTCTTGCCGCTCGAATACAGCGCGCGCGACGATTTTGGCATCGGCGAAATCAATCTGGTCGCCAAAATTGGCGAGCGCGAAGAAAAAATTCGCCTCGAGAAGGATGAAACCAGGCGATTGATCCTGCGCGGCCAGTTCAAATGGGATCTGAGCAAACTGGCGTTGCGCGAGGGTGAAGAGGCGCTTTTTCATCTCCAGGTGCTGGACAATGACACCATCAGCGGCCCCAAGCTTGGCACGTCCAAGTCCATCCGGCTCCGGCTCAAAAATCTCAAAGCCGAGCACAGACAAGTGGCTGAGATGATCCAGGACTTGAATAAGCGCATGGTCGATCTCCTCGGCGACCATTTGGAATCCCCCGTGCCCGACGAGAAAAACGCGCCGATGGGAAGTGACAACGATCAAAAAATCGAAAAGAGCCTCGCCGATGCGCTCAAACGCACCGAAGAAGCGATGCAGCGCACCGAAAAGGACCGGATGTCCGATTTCGCGACCTGGAGCGATCTCGACGCGCTCAAGCGCAACCTCCAGTTCACCAAGGACGAGCTATTGCAGCGCCAACAGCAAGCCCCGACTGCTGAAGACAAGCTGCGGGCGCGCGATGACATCTCCACCGAGCTGGAGCGGATGTCGCTGCTCTCCGAAGACATCGGCAAGCGGCTCAAGGCCCAGGAATTTGCCTCCACCGCTCAGGACCTGACGCGCAGTCAGGAGCGGCTGATGGACTCTCTGGACAAGCTCCAGAGCGGCGACAAAAATCTCGATGCCGTCATGAAGCAGATATCCGAGCTAGCCAAGGCTCTGGCCTCCCTGCAACAGGCGTTGTCGCAGATGGCGCAGCAGCTGCCCGATGACTTCATGAACGCTGAAGCGATGCGCAATCTCGGTTTCAATGAAATGTTCTCGGCCCTCGACGAAATCCGCAAGAAGCTGATGGCCGGCGATATCGAAGGCGCCCGCCAGCTGGCCCGCGAGCTGTTCAACCAAATGGCCGCCATGGTGGCATCGCTGCAAAATTCCCAGCGCCAATCCATGGCCTCGAATATGGGGCGCATGCAGGGTGAAATGCAGCGCTCAACCAACGAGCTACAGCAAATCGCCCGCGAACAGCAGGAAATCTTGCTCGGCACAGAAACGGTCAACAAATCGACGCTCAGCGAGCGCGACAGCGCCCTCAAGGAAAAACTCGAGCGCTTTTTGGCTAAGGCCTTGAAAGAGCTAGGCCAGCTCACGCAGGTATTTCCCGACCGCGAAGGTGGCGACGACGATCCGGAAATCGCCAAAAAACTCGACGATGCCACCATGAATCAGCTGGTTAAGAATTTGATCGCCAAACTTTTGGCCAAGGACTTTGCCGGCTACGGCGAGGGGGACAAGCTGGCGCGCAACGAGTTGGCGAAACCGCGCACGCCGGCGCAGGAGCCCAAGGCGGAGCAGGCTGAGGCCACCTTGAGGAATCTCAAATCCGACCTGGACGCTTTAATGGGTGAGCCGGGTCAGGCGTTGAGCGAAGCGGACAGGAAAAAAGTTCGCGATCTCGCCCAGCGTCAGGGCACGCTCAAGGAGCGCACCGAGGATCTGCACGAGAAACTCGATTCTCTCTTCCAGCTCTTTCCGAGCCTCGACCCGAAAATATTGCAGGGCATTAAAGAGGCGGGAAACTCCATGGGCTCCGCCTCGGACCGTCTCGGCAATCTCGACTCGCCGGGCGCGGTGCCGCCGGAGCGCAGCGCTCTTGAACGTTTGTCGCAATCGCAGCAACAGATGCAGTCGGCGATGCAGCAAATGGCGCAGCGCGGGCAGCTTGGCAATATGCCGGTGACCCGGCTGTTTCGGCAGGGCCGCTTCATGCCCGGGGGCATGCTTGTGCCGCTGCCCGGCATGCCACAGTTTCCCCAGTTCGACGTCGAGGGCGGCGTCACCGGGCTGGAGATCGAACGGTTCCGTCTGCCCGGCAAGGAAGACTACAGGGCGCCGCGTAACTTGCGCGAAGAAATCCTCGAATCCTTGAAGCAGGGCGTCCCGCCGCAAATGAAGGACCAGATCGAGCGCTATTTTAAAAATCTCTCAGAGTAGTTCTCCGGTGAAATATCGAAATTTGTTTCTCTTGGTTTTCGTCTTTCTGTATACCGCAGCTCGTCTGTGTGCCGCCGAGGCCGATCCTAAATTCAAACCCGGCGACGAGCTCTTGGATGCCTGGCGTATCGCTGAGGCGGCAGCATTCGGCGCCAAGGCGCTGCGGGAAGAAGCCAAATCGGCCGGCGCCCATGCCTTCGACGGCAGGGTGAAGTTCTACCAGGGACGCTATCAGGACGCGCTCGCGGCTTTCGACAAGGCGCTGGCCATCGATTCCAAAGACGAGAGCTACCAGGGTTACAAGCTGCTCACACAATTCACCGTCGATGTCGTAAAAAATCTGCAACGCGTCGAAAGTCCCCATTTCATTGTCTATCTCGAGGACAAGCGCGATGGCATTCTGGCTTCCTATGCTCTGGACACGCTTGAAAAGACCTACGCGGCCATCGGCGCCGAGCTGGGCTATTTTCCTAAAGAGAAAGTCCGCGTCGAGATCGCGCCGGACGCTTCGAGTTTCAACGCCATCTCGACCTTGTCGCTGCGCGACATCGAGGAGACCGGCGCGGTGGGCATCTGCAAATTCAACAAACTCATGATCATCTCACCCAGGGTGCTGAGCCTGGGCTACCGCTGGGTCGATTCGCTGAGCCACGAATATCTGCACTACGCTATAGTCGGCTTGACAAATAATAAAGCGCCCATCTGGCTCCATGAGGGCATGGCGCGCTTCTACGAAACCCGCTGGCGCAAACCGGAGCCCCCCAAGGATGCCGCCGAGGACTATCTGACTCCCGCCAACCAGACGCTGCTGGTGCAAGCTCTCGAGAAAAACCAGTTCGTCGGCTTCCAAAAAATGGAGCCGTCATTGATTCACCTGGACACCCCCGAGCAGGTGCAGTTGGCCTATGCCGAGGCGGCGTCGGCCGTGGACTTTATCAATAGCAGCAAAGGCCGCAACGGCGTGCGCGAGTTGCTCGCCGCGTTGCATGACAAACCGACG
Organism: Binatia bacterium; assembly: GCA_036555515.1. Classification (GTDB taxonomy): domain Bacteria; phylum Desulfobacterota; class Binatia; order UBA9968; family UBA9968; genus DATACQ01. Next base: position 35,560 of record DATBLC010000138.1, on the reverse strand, counting down.
TCCGCCGCTATTGAAAATATGTTCGGCTTCTCCTTCTCCGACTTCGAATCGAACTGGAAAGGTTTTCTCAAAAGCAAAGGGCTCAAACCCATCGAAGGCAGCCGCGTGCGCAAGCTCAGGGTGAAAAAAGACAGCCGGGAAGATGACGACGCGGTGGAGCTCAAGGAAATTCAGTCCAACGTTGCGCGCAACCGCACGCATCTCGCCGACCAGCTGATGGGCCGTGGCCGCACCGCGGCCGCGGCCCATGAATACCAGCGCGCCTTGCAGGCCAGTCCCCACTCGCCGGTCATCCTCAACAAGCTTGGCCGAGCCTTTATACAACTAAACCGCCTCGACGACGCTCGGGATGCCCTCAAGAGGGCCCTCGACGTCGATCCCGATAGCGCCAATACCTATGTTCAATTGGGCCGGGTGCATCATGCGGCGAAAAACTATCGCGAGGCACAGGGCGCCCTCGAGGAAGCGGTGCAGATCAACCCCTTCAACCCGATGATCTATCGTTTGCTGAGTGAGAGCTACGCTGCCTTAGGGGATACGCAAAAAGCCAAAGCGGCGCGCTCAAACCTGGACAAACTCATGAGCGCCAGTTGAGAAGGAGTTACATGGAGTCAATGGTAATTCAGCAACACGAAATCGCGGAGATCGAAGAATTTGCCGCTAAACGCGATACTATGATCGGCGAAATTCGCAAGGTCATCGTCGGACAGGATCGAGTCGTCGAGGAGGTCTTGACCGCGCTTTTCGCCAGAGGACATTGCCTGCTGGTCGGCGTGCCGGGATTAGCCAAAACGCTGCTCATCAGCACGCTTGCGGATATTCTTGATTTGAGCTTCAACCGTATCCAGTTCACGCCGGACTTGATGCCGTCGGACATTACCGGCACCGACATCTTGCAGGAAGATGCGACGACGGGACGCAGGCATCTGCAATTTCTCAGAGGGCCGATTTTCACGAATATCTTGCTCGCCGACGAAATCAACCGGACGCCGCCCAAGACGCAGGCAGCGCTGCTGCAATCGATGCAAGAATATAAAGTCACTGCCAGCGGCACGACCTACCCCCTGGATCTGCCCTTTTTCGTGCTGGCGACGCAGAACCCCATCGAGCAGGAGGGCACGTATCCTCTGCCCGAAGCTCAGCTCGACCGCTTTATGCTGAACATCGAGATCGGCTACCCCGATTTTGACGACGAGGTGCAGATCGTCATGCAAACCACATCCACCGAGAAGCCGGCGCCGCGCAAGGTCATGGAAGGCGCTTCGATTCTGCGCTGCCAGGAACTGGTGCGGCGCGTGCCGGTGTCGCCGTTCGTCGTGTCCTACGCCGTCGCCTTGGCGCAGCGCTCCCGGCCGGGAACCGCCGACGCGCCGCAGTTCGTCAAAGACTATGTCGAATGGGGCGCCGGGCCGCGGGCATCTCAGTATCTGATCCTCGGCGCCAAGGCGCGCACGATGCTCCAGGGGCGCTATGCGGTGTCCATCGAAGATATCCAAGCCCTTGCCCCTTCCGTGCTGCGCCACCGCATCGTTCCCAACTTCAAGGCCCAGGGAGAAGGCTTCACCTCCCTCGACATCATCAGCCGGCTATTACAGGAAGTGAAACCATCGGCCGATGGCCGAGCTGCAATGTAACCCCTGCGGCAATGCCTGCCACGGTTCGCGCTTGCCGTCACCCGCGAATAAACGCTCCTAGTATTCCATACGCCGGTGTTGACGGTGTAGGATTGAATGCATGACTAACGGTGCCACCAAAAACTATTTCGACCCGAAAGTACTTGCGGGTATATCCAACCTCAATCTGCGCGCGCGCTGCGTGGTGGAAGGGATCATTTCCGGCATACACAAGAGCCGCGCCAAAGGCTTCAGCGTCGAGTTCGAGGCCCACCGCGAATACTCGCCTGGAGATGAAATCCGCCGCATCGATTGGAAGGCGCTTGGAAAATTCGATCGCTACTTCATTAAAGAATACGAAGACGAAACCAACTTGCGCGCTTACCTATGCCTCGACGCCAGCGCGTCTATGGATTACGCCTCCGACGGCGTGACCAAGTTCGACTATGGCTGTACGCTTACCGCCTCCCTCGCCTATCTCATCTTGAGGCAGCAGGACGCCGCCGGTTTGGTGACCTTTTCCAACCGCGTCGAGAGCTTCGTCCCGCCGCGCGCCAAGCGCGACTATTTGACGCAGATCCTGCACGCTTTGGAGAACCGCGGCCCCGCGGGCGAAACCAATGTCGGCAAGATCCTCGAAGAGGTCGCCGGGCAGATCAAACGGCGGGGTCTGGTAATTCTGGTATCCGACTTGCTCGACGAGCCGGAACGAATTCTAAAGGCGCTCCGCCTCTTTCGCTTCAAGGGCAACGACGTGATTGTGTTTCACCTGCTGGATCCCGCGGAATTGGATTTGCCCTTCGAAGGCAACATTCTTTTCGAAGATCTGGAGGCCCTCGATCTTCGCGTTGTCGCCGACCCGCGCGCGATCCGCAAGACCTACCGGCAAGTGGTCGATGAGTTTGTCGCCGAAATGCGCAAACAGTGCCGGGACAGCGGCATCGACTATCAGTTGATCTCCACGGCCACGCCGCTGGATAAGGCATTAGCCAGCTACTTGAGTTGGCGAGGGTAGCGGCTCAATGTCGGTTTTTTTTCTCCATCCCGTTTATCTTTATGGCCTTCTCGCGGCCTCGCTGCCGATCCTGATCCATCTGCTCAATCGCCGGCGCATGAAGCGCATACGTTTTCCCGCCGTGCGTTTCATTCTGCTGTCGCAAAAACGCATCTCGCGCAGCTATCGGCTGCGCCACTGGCTGCTCCTGGCGCTCAGAACCATGGCAATTATTCTTCTGGCGCTGCTGTTGGCCAACCCGATCTTTCAAACCGGCGCAGGGCTGTTTGCCGGCGGCGGCACGGTCTCTCTGGTAATCCTGCTGGACAATTCGCTGAGCATGACCTGGAGCGGAGACGGGAGCGGCTTCAAGCGGGCAAAGGAAGCCGCGCGCCTGCTGATCGCTTCGCTCAACGAGGGCGACCGGGCGGCGTTGATCCCGACCAATATTTCCGGCAAAGCGGCATTTCGCCTCAAAGAAGAAAAGGAAGTTCTATCAAGGGAATTGCAGGCCATCGAGATCGCCGACGGCACCGCCAACTTTACCGCGGCGCTGGACAAAGCCTACCAATTGTTAAACGCGCCGGCGGGCCAGAGAGAAATTCGTTTGATCACGGACATGGGCCTCACCGGTTGGGATCAGTTTTCCATCGCCGCGCTCAAGCAATACGATCCTTCAATACCGCTAAAAACCATACATATCAGCGCTAAACAAAAGCCCCTCAACGGCGCCGTCAAGGAAATCAAACTCGGCGGCCAGGGCGCGGGAGTTAACTTGCCGTTGCAAATCGAGGCGGTGCTCGCCAACTTCGGCGCAGCGGAGATCAAAGACCTGCTAGTGCAACTGAGCATCGACGGCGAGACCAAGGAACAAAAACTCGCCACCGTTCCACCGCACGGCGAGACCAGCGTAAATTTTCAATCGCGGCTCGTCAAACCGGGATCGCATACGGGAGAAATTACGCTCAAGAAAGAAGGCTTCGCCGGAAGTCCTCGCACCCATTTCGCGCTCCAAGCCCAGGACAAGCTTAACATCTTGGTGGTCGACGGCGATCCCCAGACCGCGCTGGTGCGCAGCGAAACTTTTTTTCTCAGCCGTGCGCTCAATCCTACGGGAGATCAGAACTCGTCGCTCTATTTGCCCACGGTGATCATTGCCGACGGCCTGGACGCGGTGGCGCTGGAACCCTACCAAGTTGTGGTGCTATGCAACGTCGCGGCGCTTACCGACGCCGTGGCGCAAAAACTGAGAAACTATCTCAGCCAGGGCGGGGGCCTGCTGGTTTTCGGCGGCGACCGGGTGCAACTGGACAGTTACAACCAAAAACTCGCTCAAGCCCTGCCCGCGCAGTTGCGGGAGAAAAAATTGGCGCTGGAGGCGTCAGCTGAAAAAATCGGCAAAATCGATGTCACCCATCCCGCGCTAGAGAATTTTACCGATGCCATCTTGCAGGAATCCCTGGCCGGTGCGCGCGTCTGGGGTTATTACCGCAGCGACGGGGCCGGCAAGTCAACGCTCATTTCGCTGGCCAACGGCGCTCCCCTGGTCGTAGAACAAAAAGTCGGGTCCGGAGGGGTCGTTTTTATCGCAACATCGGCGGACCGGGATTGGACCGATTTGCCGCTCAAGACCGCATATCTGCCGTTGATTCAGGGACTCACTAACTATTTGGCCGGCGGCAAACGCGGCGCCCTCGACGGCGGCGTCGCCGTGGGCGATACGAAGATGATTCTGCTTCCGCCCGGCGCTGTGGGAAAAAGTTTACGAATCATCAAGCCAAACAGAGAGGAAACCGAGGTCGATATCGTTGCCGATAGAGATCGTTCCATTGCCCGTTTTGAAGAAAATGACCGCTCTGGCTTTTACCGCGTTGCATTGCCGGCGGGCGCGGCAAAGGACGCGGGCGTGCCGCCGCTTTACGCCGTCAATCCGCCTTTTCTTGAATCGCGCCTTGACGAGATCAACGAACGCGAGCTGCAAGCGAAGCTTCGGCCGATTCAGGTCGAAGTCATCCCGGTCGAAGCCGTGCAACAGGGCGGCAAACGAACCGATTTGGCTCTTCCGTTACTGGGTCTTCTCATTGTAATCTTATTGTTTGAAGGCTGGTTGGCGCAAAGGTTTTAGGCGAAAGGTACTTAACCGCAAAGAATATAATGAGCAACGTCGAAGGACAAGCTTGAGCAAGTAAACTTTCGAAATGCGAATTTTATTCAAGTTCGTGTACTTCGTACCTTCGCGTTGGAAAAAACTTTTTTACGTACTATGAACCGCAGAGACTTTATTCGCTTCATCTCCCAAGGAGTTTTGGGTGCGGCACTCTTACCGGCAACGGCCAGGGCGAACCATCCCAAGGACAAGCGCGCCGGGCAATTTGTTTTCGCCCAGATCAAATATCGCGGCGGCGACTGGAATCCCCATCCTCTGGCGGTAACTCCACTGATGGAAGAATTGATGCTGCGCACCAGCGTCGAAGCAGCCACTGCGCGCCACGAGGTCACCCTCGGCGACCGCGATCTATTCAGCTATCCGTTCCTCTACATCACCGGCAGGTACGAGTTCGAGCCGTTTGCCCAGGAAGAGATCGAAACGCTCAGGCGCTTTCTTTCCTACGGCGGTTTTCTGCTCGCCGACGACGCCCTCGGACAGACGGGCTACGGTTTCGATAAGGCGCTGCGCCGCGAACTCAAACGGGTTTTCCCCAACAACGATTTTCAGCGCATGCCGTCCAGTCACGCGGCGCTGCGAAGTTATTATCTGCTGCGCCGCATCGGTGGCGTGCGTATCGCCAGTCCCAACTTGGAAGCCATCAGCGTCGGCACCTCGACGTCGGTGATTTATTGCCAAAACGATTTAAGCGGCGCATGGGAACGCGACCAGCTGGGGAAATGGACCAATGCCTGCACTCCCGGCGGCGAAGAACAGCGGCGCGACGCTTTTCACCTGGGCATCAATGTGATCCTTTACGCCATGACGGAAAACTATAAGGACGATTTGATTCACGTGCCGTTCATCCGGCGCCGCCTCACGAAATAGCCATGAAAGATCTGTATCTGATCGGCAGCCTTCCCTGGTGGCTCATCGCCCTCGCTGCCGTGGCCGCCGCGGCGCTGCTCGTCTTGCAGTATGTCCAGCTCAGGCAAAGGCTTGCTTTCGGCCAAGCGCTATTTTTGTTCTCGTTGCGCGCGTGCGTTTATGGCGTGTTGCTGTTCTTTCTTCTTGGGCCCGCCCTCATAGAAAAACGTGAGACCAAACTGCGCCGGCCTTTGACCGTCCTGGTGGACAGCTCGCAGAGCATGAACTTCCCGGCCAACGCCAAGCTGCAGTCCGGCGCAAAACCGGGGCAAAGCCGGCTTGATCTGGTCAAAGCAAAATTGGCGGCGGGCCAAGCGCCGCTGATCCAGAGCCTCGACCGCGACTACGACTTGCGCCTTTATCGCTTCGGCGCGACCATGGAACCGATCGCGCCGGCGGCGCTTGCCGAGCTCATGGCGAAAGATCATGGAACGCGTCTGGTGGAAACACTCCAGGCGGTCGCTAAAGACGCAAGCGTGCAATCCGGCATCGTTGTTTTCAGTGACGGCATTACCAACGGGGAACGACAAACGCTGGACGGATTGCCGCCGTTTCCCGTGCCAGTATTCACCGTTGGTCTGGGCGAGGTCGAGGGCTTCATCGACCTGCGCATCGCCGAAATAAAAGCTCCCGAGTTCGCTTTTCGCGGCCGTGAGATTAAGCTCGACCTCACGGTCAGAGCCTCCGGCCTAAAAGGTAAAACTGTGCCGCTATACTTCAACCGCGGGCGCAACCTGATCACGAGCCGCTCAGTGGCGATCGACGACGACCCCTTCGAGCATAAACTAACCCTCAGCTTTACGCCCAGCGAACTTGGCACCCATAGTTTTTCGCTCAATTTACCGGTGCAGCCCGGTGAACAGATCAGCCAGAACAACCACAAAGAATTCAAAATCGACGTGCAGAGAGACAAGCTCCGGGTGCTGACTCTGTCAGGTGCGCCCTCATGGAATTATCGTTTTCTGCGTATGGCCCTTAAACAGGACCCGCTGATCGATCTGGTGTCATTCGTATTTCTGCGGACGCCCACCGACAGCGTCGATGTGCCGGACAGCCGGCTGAGCCTGATCCCGTTTCCCATCGACGATATTTTTCTCGATGAGTTGAAAAACTTCGACGTCGTCGTGCTCGACGATTTTTCCCACCGCTCCTACTTCAATCCCGTTTATCTGGAGCGCGTCCGGGACTTCGTGCGCGACGGCGGCGGACTGGCGATGTTCGGCGGTGTGCGCGGATTCGACAGCGGCGGCTACGGCGAGAGCGCACTCAAGGAAGCGCTGCCCGTGGAACTGGACGGCAAAGGGACTTATCAGAACGGGGGCAACCTGCGCCCCGCGCTTACCGCCGCGGGCAAGGCCCATCCTATCACCCGCCTGCTCCCCGACCCCCGTTCCAACGAAGAGGCATGGGGTAAGATGCCCCCGCTCACGGCCTACAACCAGGTGCGCGCGGCGCGCGGCGAAACCCTCGTGACCGCCAGCGGCGACGGGGCCGGGGCTCTACCGCTACTCACCGTCGGGCGCTTTGGCAAAGGACGGACGCTGGCGCTGATGAGCGATGAGGCGTGGCGTTGGAACTTTATCGCCGCAGGCAACCGTGAAACGCCGCAGAATCATCTAAAGCTCATCCGCCAGTCAGTGCGCTGGCTCGCCCAGGAGCCCTCTTTCGAGCAGGTGCAGATCCGGCCGATTCCATTGTCGAAGCCAGGTGAGAAAACTGCCATCAAGTTGCGCGTGCTCAAAGACGATTTTACGCCGGCGCCCCAGGCATCCGTGCAGCTGCGTATTTTGGGGCCGGACGGCGAGCCCACGATCAGTGCCGCCTCCGCGCAGGGCGAGGACGGCGAATTCGTCGGCGAGTACACGCCGGTTAAAGAAGGCGCATACCGGGTCGAGGCGGAAGCGACGCTGGCAGGAAAAACGCTGGGCAAAGACCGCGCCGGATTTTCGGTCGCTTATCCGTACGGCGAGGCCGATGATGGGAGGCCGCGCGTGGACCTGCTCAAACAGATCGCTCAGACGAGCCAGGGCGAATATTTCTCTATCAACGACTGGAACGAGACGAGTCTTGAAAAAATAGCCGCCAAACTGGAAAAACACGCGCCGACTTCCATTACCGAGCAGCGCCAGACCAAGCTCTGGAGCACGCTCTGGCCCTTCGCGATGATTTTGGCATTCCTGAGCGTCGAGTGGTGGATGAGAAGGAAGTGGGGATTAACATAGTTTTATGTTCCTGGTTTCTGGTTTCTCGTTTTTGGAGCATGAATGAGAAACTTGAAACCAGGAACTAGAAACTTCCACGCAACCAACACCATGAATTGCCCCAAGTCGTTAACCGCTGCATGTGTGGTTATCGCTGGATTAGTAATGTTACCCCGGCTTGCGTGGAGCTTTTGCCACGAACTCGAGGTCGTCAAACGACCGCGCTTGCGCTATGTGGCAAGCCACAACCGACCCATCGAGATCGAGTGGTTCGGCCACGCCACATTTCAAATTACTTCGTCGAAAGGCACTCGAATTCTCGCCGATCCGCACTCGCGCAATGACCTGCCCTGGCCCACGCTCGACCAGCATATCGTCACCACCAGCCATCCCCATGGCGCACACAGCAACATTTGGATGGCGAAAGGCAGCCCGATGGTTCTCGAAGGGATCACTCGAACCGGCGAGAACTGGCAGAAGATCCATACGACGATCCGCGATGTCGCGGTCTACTCCGTCCCCGCCTATCACGACAAAAGCCAGGGACTGCAGCGCGGCAAAAATGCCATCTTCGTTTTTCGCGTCGACGATATCTGCATCGCCCACCTGGGCGATTTGGGACATAGCTTAACGCCGGCCCAGCTTAAACTGCTCGGCAAGATCGACATTCTTTTGGTGCCCGTCGCCGGCGGCATGTTTACCGTGACGCCCACCGAGGCCATCGAGGTGACGAAGCAAGTCAATCCGCGCATTGCCATTCCCGAACATTACTGGTGGGAAGGCGGCGCCGACCGCTTCACTGCCGGGTTCGCCAAAGTGCGGCGAACCAACGGCGCCGTCTTGAGAATCACCAAGCAGGAGCTGCCGCCGCCCACGGAAATCTTTGTGATGACTTGGGAGCGGCGTTAAGTCTCTCGCGGTAATATCAAAATCGAGAGCGTTATCGCCACGAAGGCACCGATCATGTCGTTCAAAATAGTTCAAGTTGTTCAAAACGCCCTTTGGGCTGTTCCACGGCTTGAACAGCTTGAACGACTTGAACTCGACGCCAATGAAGGAATGGAGGTCGGTTTATGAGAGCCGTGCGCGTCTATAAATTTGGCGGTCCGGATGTTCTAACTAACGACGAGATCGAGGTTCCCGAACCCAAACCCGGCGAAGCGCGCATCAAGATCGAAGCCAGCGGCCTCAATTTCATCGACATCTACCAGCGCACGGGTTTGTACCCGCTCAAGACTCCGTTCACGCTAGGTATGGAAGGCGCCGGCGTGGTCGACGCCATCGGCGAAGGCGTCACGGAAGTAAGCAAAGGTGACCGGGTCGCCTACTCAATGGTCCCAGGCTCCTACGCCGAGTACGCCGTCGTGCCGGCGTGGAGACTTGCTCCCTTGCCGCCAAATATCGATGCCAAGGCCGCGGCTACGCTCATGCTGCAGGGCATGACGGCCCACTATCTGACCCACAGCACTTTTGCTTTGAAGAAAGGCGAGACCGCATTGGTGCACGCGGCCGCCGGCGGGGTTGGATTACTGCTGATTCAAATCGCGAAAAATTTGGGCGCCACTATCATTGGAACCGCCGGAACGGAAGCGAAAGCCGATCTGGCTAAACAAGCCGGCGCGGATCATGTCATCCTTTACACCCAAGCGGATTTCCTGTCGGAGGTCAAAAGACTCACCGGCGGGCGCGGCGTCCATGTGGTGTACGACTCAGTGGGCGCCACCACTTTTGACAAGAGCCTCGATTGTCTCCGTCCGCGCGGTTATCTCGTCCTCTTCGGCCAGTCGAGCGGTCCCGTGCCGCCCTTCGATCCCGGCAAACTCGCCGCCAAGGGATCGCTCTTTCTCACTCGACCCAGCCTGGCTCATTATACGGCGGACCGCGACGAACTACTCGAACGCGCCGGCGAGCTCTTTAACTGGACGGCTTCCGGGAAACTCAAGTTGCGCATCGAAAGAACTTTCCCTCTGGCCGACGCCGCCGAAGCGCATCGGCAGTTGGAAGGCAGAAAAACGACGGGCAAAGTCATTTTGCTGCCCTGATGAAGATCAGCGCCCTTTCCATGATTGAAAAGGCGAGAACGGTTGGTCAATAAGCAGGTCGTTAAGTTTTTTCCTTTGATCCGGGGTCAATAGCGCCTTACCTTTTTCGACGGCCCGGATGCGCTCAATGCGCAGGTCGCCGCGCAGCCGCTCGATCTCGCGGATTTTCGCTTCTACGCTCGCCAGATCGCGGTTTTGCGCCCGCAAGAGATTGGTGAGATCGATTTCGGCGACGCGCGATTCGGCGTCGTTGCGGATCGATACCTTCTCAAAATCAACGCGCAGCTGCTCTAATTTCTTTACCTGATCATCTGAAAGACCGAGCTTCTCACGGTTGCGCAGCATCAGCGAGATCACCGGTTGCTGCTCTTGAGCCGTGGTGCCGCCTAAATATTTCCACCAGCGCTCCAGCCATGCTCGAAAATCCCTCCCCGCCTCCTCCACCCCCTGACTGCTGTCGTCGCGCGCGGCGGGTTTCTTTTCTTCCGCGGCGCGCGCTGCCACCGGCGAAAATAGAAAAATCAACAAAATCAAAAGCGCTAAAGCCGCGTAGTTTTTCATGGCGGGCTCCCCGATACAATCGATTTCGGATATTAGAACCCCGAAAAAGCGGTTGTCAATTGGTCAAGCTGTCTACCGGCACAGTGCCGATTTCACCCGATGATCAACGTCAGACATTTGGCGCTGCCGCCCGCTTTGAGAAACTCGTCGAGGGGTGTTTGGAAAACGTTGAAGCCGAGCTCCTCGAGTTTGCCACGAGCCACCGGACAGCCCGTGTTCATGACGATCGTTTTCCCATCGACAACGGCGTTGCAAGCGAAACGCTTGGCTTCTTCGTCCGGCACGGCGACGAGAACCGGTATATGGTTCTCGAGTACTGCGTTTGCATACGCGTCGAAAGCGGGAGGATAATACAACGCCGCCTTTTCCGAAAGCGGGCAAAAGCAGGTGTCGAGGTGGTAAAACCAGTCGCTGGTCAGCTCGAGAGAGAGTATTTCCCGATCGATGATTTCCGCCACTCTCTGATGCGCGACCATGTCGGAGCGAATGTGGTAGCCCGCGAACCACGACTCGCCGCAGCGCAAGAGGTCTCCTTCGCCCTCGAAGCAGTCTTCCTCTGGCAAGTAAACAATCTCATAACCCCGCGCGCGGAACCATCCGGCAAAATGCGGCGCCTCGCCTTTTCGGACTTCATGGCGGAAATTGCTCACGATAAATTTATTTTCCCAAACCACACCGGCGTTGGCCGTAAATACCATGTCCGGAAGGCCCGGCTTGGCATCGATTAAGTGGATCTTCGCCCGCAATTGCTCGGTCAGCACGCGGCATAACTCGCTCCACTGCCGCATGGCGAGCCCCGCGTCGCTCTGGCGACTCCGCTTCATCCAGGGATTGATCTCGTACTCGATGCCGTAATAGGACGGCGGACACATTAGGAGCTGCATATTTATCGCTGGGTCGAAAAGATGTTGACGGCCCCTTAAGGAGCACACTATGTGCGCAGTTCAGGGTTCAAAGTTAGGGATCGTGCTAACGCAGTTCATAAAAGATCGGATCACGTTGAACATTCAACTTTGAACCATGTACGCCCATCGACCTCGGTCGAAAAGGCTTGGTCCGAGGGACATCCGCGCTGTCACATGGAAATGAACCCAACTGCGCTCGCTACAACAAGGTTTTCAAATCCAAGTAGCCGCATAGCTCGCGCAAAAACGGCTCCACGTCGGTGACCAGGCCGAGTGCTTGAAAAGTGCCACGGTCGGTGAGTTTGGTCACGACGGCGGGATTGATATCGACGCAGACCGTCTTTACGCTCGCCGGCAAAAGATTTCCGGTGGCAATGGCATGAAGAGTCGTCGCCATCATCAGCGCAAGACTTACGCCGCGCGCCTTCTCGCGCATGGCGTCCTGTGCTTTCAGGGTATCCGTGATCACGTCGGGCAATGGTCCATCGTCGCGTATCGAGCCTGCGAGCACAAACTCCACGCCTTTTTTCACGCAGGAATAAAATATTCCCTTTTGAATCAGCCCCTGTTCAACCGCTTGCCGGATGCCCCCGGCGCGCCTGACGCGGTTGATCGCCCAGAGATGATGCTCGTGGCCTTCGCTGGCGCGAATTTTCTTATCCAGATAAACACCCAGCGAAGTGCCGTAGAGCGCCGACTCGATATCGTGCACCGCGAGCCCGTTGCCCGCGAAAAGAACCTGGATGTAGTCGTTTTCGATCAGCTCGACGATATACTTCGACGCGCCGGTGTGCACCAGCCCCGGTCCCGCTACGACGAGTATGCGCCCGTCCTCGCGCCGAACGCGCTGCATCGAATCCGCGATTTCGCGGATCAGCAGACCCTTGGGTTGCTCGGTGGACACCGCGCTCGCCATGAATTCGAAGGCTGCACGCGGCTGCTGCCGTTCCAAAGGCGCGACTTTGACGCCGCGGTGGCCGACGACGACGAGATCGTCCCGCATGACCCGATGCATCGGCACGCATTGCGCTTTCCCGGCGCTAGGATCGACGCGAATGCCGCAATCCATCTCGATGGACTCGACGGGGATCCAACGGTTTTCCAGGCGCACGGAGGTTTCCAAGTTAGTGGTCGCGTAAAAATTATCGGGAAAGACGCCATCGGCAGGCGCCGCTTGCAGTTCCACGGATTCGCGCTCCGCCTGCTCGGGCAGCGCGCCATGTTCTCTGATTTTTGCGAGGACGCGGTCGAGCACTTCCGGGCTCGGAGCCTCGATTTGAATGCGCGCGTAACTGCGGTCAGCGCGACGGTGGCCGACTTGAATCTCGAGAATCTCGAACTCCGCGCCCAAGTTGACGATCAGGTCAAGGACCTTGGGGAGAATGAGGGAGTCAATGATGTGACCGGAAATCTGTACGATGCTCCGAGCCATCGCAAACCTCACCCCACATCTTATCGCCGCAAGGGACATCCTTGCAACACGAGAGTAATCATTCTAAATGAGAGACCATATGGCCAATGTTTTGGTAATTGCAAAGGAAATGGAGGTTTGCAGCGCGCTGGCGGCGCGATTTCCGAACCAGGCGGTGGTTGAAACGCTGTCTTCAATCGACCGAGTGAAAGAAAGGTTACATGATCAGAAGTTCGACCTGATTGTTTTTGATGCGGACTTCTTGCCGTCCGAACGGATGAAAACATTCCGGCTACTGGAGAAACAAACCCGCAAGTTTCCCCAAACCAAAGTGGTTATCGTATCCGACTTCGAAGAGCTCTATGATCCCCGCGCCTCTTGGAAGGGTTTTGAATGGATCGAGCGCCCGCTGGACCAAGGCCACTTCTTTGCGATCATCCGAGCCGCATTGCAAAGAAATCCAGCGTCCAACGACTTGGAACCTGACGATTCCAAATTGGCTCCCCCCACGGACCTGGAAGGCATCATGGCCATAAGCTTGCCGATGCGGTTGGCACTTGAGCAAGTGATCGAGGCGGCGTCGGTAGACGCTCCGGTTCTCATCACCGGGGAAACCGGAACCGGGAAGGACATGGTGGCGGCGGCGATTCACAAACGCAGCAAGCGGCAACATCGTCCGTACGTGCCGGTGAACATGGGAGCAATCTCCCATGAGCTTATCGGCAGCGAATTGTTCGGCCATATGAAAGGCGCATTTACCGGCGCCGCCGATTCGCATCTGGGAGTCTTTGAGCAAGCCCAGGGAGGAAGCATCTTCCTCGATGAGATTACGACCATGGATGAGAAGACGCAGATCAGTCTGCTGCGAGTCCTAGAAACAAAAACGATCCGCCGCGTCGGCGGCAGCAAGGACATTGATGTTGACGCGCGGGTCATCGCCGCGACCAACGAGAATATCGAGGAAACCGTTAAGGCAAGGCGCTTCCGCGAAGATCTCTATTATCGTCTCGATGTTTTCCGCGTCCACCTGCCGCCGTTGCGGGAACGCCCCGGGGACGTGACGTTTCTCACCAATCATTTCATTTCCCGCTTTGGCGCTTTGTACAAGAAAAGCATCCGGCGGGCGCCAGCGGAAATCTACCAGATCCTCAGGGCGTACGCGTGGCCCGGCAACGTGCGCGAGCTGAAGAATGTGATACAACGAGCCGTAGTTATGGCGAAAGGGGCCGAGCTAACGGCCGATCTCCTGCCGCTTCGAATCACAGGAGGAGCCAACTCAAGACCCCGAGATAATGCGGGTTGGCCAACGATTTATCTAGGGATGAGCCTGGAGCAAGTTGAAAAAGAATTTATTATGACGACGCTCGCCTCGGTGGCCGGCAATAAAGCCAAGGCCGCGACTATTTTGAGAATCAGCCGTCACACCCTGTACGATAAGCTGAAAAAATACGGTGTTCTTTAGCGGGAGTGATTCCGGCGGCGGCGAAGAAATTACCCACGCGGTCGACCGTCTTTTCTTTCGGCAAAAAAAAGAGCACCTTACCCGGGTAAGGCGCTCTTCCTTGCGCTTTTGGCGCTTTGACTTTATCCTACTTTATGCTTTTGCCGCCGCGCCGCGAGTTGTCGCCGGTTTTCTTGGACCATACTCACAGTCGGGATTGCCGGAATCTCATGCCGCTTGCGACCTTCCTTTATTATCGCCGCAGCGATTGTCTTGCCGACAGGCAATTTGTTTGAGGTCTAGCGGGAACGACTCCTTAGCGTGAGACCAGGTTTCGGTCCAGGCAACCGGCGGCCCGCATACGGCGGGCGGCGATCTTTCGGTGGAGCACCGCTTTCCGTCATGAAGACCTCCTCTCTCGGCTGAGTAGCCAGGGGGCATGTTCACTCCATGCGATCCATTTGCCCCCACGCCGGGCGGCGTTCGATGGATCTGGTCAAACGCTAGTCCCTGATTTCTGGTTTGTCAATAGCAGAAAACGCCTGTCCATGAAAATGACCTTATGGCTGTGGCTCATGCGCCGGCGCAGCCGATTTGGCAACCCGCCCTTTCTCCTACCAATACAAACGTCTTACAAATCTTAGATAAGGCCATCATGAGAAGGAATGAGCCTGAAGGCCGCAGAACTACGAGCGTGCAGGGTTGCAGCAGACTCGAACTCTTGAAGTAATCATCAAAAGGGTTGGCGTGGGTCCTGGTACTGCCCTATCGGCTGCAGACGCAGAGGTCATTCCCTCGAATGTCAATTATTTAGGACGTTGGTATTGGTTTTGCCTCGTCTCTTTGAGAAACAGTATGAGTCCCGCGCAGCCGAAAGCAATCGCTCCGGCCAGAGTACGCCAGGCGACTGCATAGGAGCCGGTTTGGTCGACGATGTAACCGAATAGCGGCGTTCCCAACGTCGCCGCGGCGGCGTTGATCGTTATCATCAGCCCCATCGCAGCGCCGGTGCGAGTGGTTCCTGCCAGTTCGCCGATCAATGCATAGGAGACGCCTTGATAGCCGACGATAGAGAGCCCCGCAAGAAAGACGATGAGCAGAAGCAAGTAGAGAGGCACTTGCCTGGTCAATACGCTCAGCGCGGCCATCACTACGACGCTTAGCAGGCCGATGATGAGCAGCACGATTTTGCGCCGCCCAGCGAAGATTCGATCGCTGGCCACGCCCCAGCCGACGCGGCCGATCATTGCGCCACCCTGGGCGACGGCGAGAGCCTGGCTGGCCCAGTACGGCGAAAAACCCATCGACTCCTTCAAGTATAGCGGCACGTATGCGATCAGCGACATCTGTCCGATCAGGAATAGCGCCGTGCCGAAGCTTGCGGGGAGAAATCCCCAAACATTCAGCGGCCTCTTTGTCTCCGGAGCAGCGACGCGCTGGTTGACGCTGAATTCGATTTCATGGGCCGGCTCGCGCCACAGCCACGCGAAGACAAAACCGAATAGGAAGTTCAGGACTCCCAGCCCCGCCAGAGCGCCGCGCCAACCGATCAGCAAAACCAGGGGTGGCGCTAACAACGCCGTCACAAATCCCCCCGCGGGAACCCCCGTCTGTTTTATCCCCATGGCGGTGGCGCGCTCATCTCGATAAAACCACGCCATCACGCCTTTGCTCGACGCCGGATTGAGAAAACTGTATCCCAGCCCGGCGAGAAAAAAACTGGCGAAAGCCCACGCGAAGCTCGGCGCAAAAGCCGCCGATACGGTGCACAGGCCGACAAAAACATGCCCTTGCAAGGTCGTCTTGCTGACGCCCCAGCGGTCGGCGAGCCAACCCGCGCCGAAGGAAGCGCCGGTCATCGCGAGGTAGAACGCCGAAAAAAACAGACCCACCTGGGCTCGACTGAGCCCAAGCTCGTCCTGGTAGAACGGCGCCAGAGTGTTGATGCCGTATTGCGCCGACGCACCAACGATATGGGAAACGCTGACGAGAGCCAGAATGGCCCAGCGAAAAACGTCGCGCCCGCTTGAGGAGTCAGTCATTCTGTAAGATCGCGATCAATCGAAAACCGTCTTCGAATAGGACGCGACATCGATGAACGCTTCTATGATGCTGGGGCCGTTGTGGGCGAAGGCCCAATCGAGGGCGCTGCGAAATTCGTCCATGGTTTTTGCCGGACGGCATGGCGCGCCGAAATAATGCGGCGGCGATTCTGGCGGCTCTCCCAGACGAACTCCCGACAACGGATAATTCCTGCGCTCCTGTTTCACTTTCATTAGGCCGAGCCAGCCGTCGTTGAGCACGATGGTCGGCACCGCCAGATTCAAGCGCCGCGCCAGCGCCAATTCTCCCGCGGTCATCTGAAAACCGCCGTCGCCGACAATGCCAGCGACGCTACGCTCCGGATAGACGAGTTTCGCGGCAAACGCAGCGGGCATACCATAGCCCATGGACGACCAGCCATTGGTCGCCAGCAATGTTTTCGGTTTATCCGTGCGCCATTGGGCGGCGATCTGGTGCGTATGCGCGCCCACGTCGTAAGCCAAAATCCCGTCCGCCGGCAATTTCTCGCGCACAACGTCCAGTGCCTCGTGCGCCGCGAAACCGCCGGCAACTGGGCGCAGCGCGCGTTCCAGCGCGTGGCGATGAGAAGCGAATTCTTTCGCTGACCAGCGGTTTTCCACCGCGCTTAACCTGCCGAAAGCTTCCACTGCGCGATCGAAATCGCATGCTTTGTTCCAAAGAAAATTCAAACCGTCGCCGGGCTCGGCGGCTTCGCTGCTGACATGTATAATCGGAATATCTCGTTTCACCCACTCTTCATAGTTTATTTCGATGGGATCAAAACCGACCGCGATGATTAGATCGGCCCTGTCCATAAATGCCTTTACATCCGTGCGCCGCGCGCGGCCGATGACGCCGGCAAAGTTCGAATGACTCTCCGGCAGAAAGCCTTTAGCGTGGAGCGTCGTCACAAAGGGGATACTTTGTCTTTCAATGAATTGTAAAAGGGCTTCAGCCGCGGCGCTCCGCGTAAAAGTCAGCCCGGTAATTACTAATGGACGGGACGCTTTCTCGAGCGCCGTCGAAAGCGTCTGCGTCATTTCACTGGAAAGATCGGCAACCGTAGCCGCGGGCTGGGCGCTTCCCGCGAATTCTCTCGCGTCGGCCACCGCGATGTCCTCCGGCAAGTCGAGATGAACCGGACCCGGCGGTTCTTGCTTCGCCAGCGCCAGCGCCCCAGCTAGAACTTCGCCGACGCGGCCGTGGCGCAGCGAGATGGTCGCTTTGGTCAATGGCCGGAACAACGCATTGTGATCCACGCGCATTTGAATGCGGCGCTCTAGCCAAGGCGTGGCAACATTACAGGTGAGCGCAAGCAGCGGAGCGCGGTCTAGCCATGCGGAACCGACGCCGGTGGCGAGATTGGTAGCGCCGGGTCCCACCGTAGCGACACAGACGCCAGCGACGCCGGTCAAATACCCCGCCGCCGATGCCATGAAACCCGCCGAGGTCTCGCTAGCGGTGAGAACGAATTGAACGGCGCTTCCGCGCAGCGCTTCGATGAGCGGCAGCACCGGCCCGCTCGGCACGCCAAACACCCAGCGCACGCCGGCCTTTTCCAGCATCCGCACGATAAGCTCGCTGTTGTTCATGAACTTTAAATCTTGATCTCAGCGCTCTTTGCGCCTTGGCGCGACAGATCCGTGAGATTTTTGTCGAGAATGGAAGATAGAGGATGAGCAGATGGCGTTTTTCGATTTTCTATGCTCCATCCTGATCCTCGGCGCTGATCCTCGGCGTTTGCCGCTCCACGGCCTGCCTAATTGCCGATGCGCACGGGGTCGATAACGTCTCGGATCGCGCGGATTATCGACAGCGCCGTCAATTTTCCGGTTTTCGGATTCTCACTGGGCACGTTTTCGATGTGCACGCGCAGCAGGCCGAATTCGCCTTCGACGTCGATGTCATGGCAGTTGCGCGCCAGACCGGGAACTGCCAAGATACGCACCCGTGTTCGTTCCGGCCCGATGCCCGCCAGACTGACGGCCGCTGTAACGTTGACATTGGCGGGAAAACCCCGGCATGCTTCGCGCGCTGATCCCGAGAAGATTTCTTTTTCTTCCTTAAGACCAACCAGTGAAATACCACGCTCGATGAGATACGGCGCTCCTTCGAGGCCGTCGGGCGGCTTGCGGGTAGTGTGCGTCACATGCGTGATCTCGCCCACGGACGCCGATTTGATGCCGTCCAAGCCGGCGATGGCGCCGGATGGACAGTATAGGCGACAGCCCGTCTTGCGCGATTTCTCGATGATCTCCGGATGATCGAGCAGCGCGCCGACGCTGATGACCATCAAGTCTTTTCCTGCGGCGAAGACTTTTTCCGCCAGCTCGGGCACGACGCTTCCGCCGGCAGCTTCGATAATTAGATCCGCGGCGGCGATCAATTCAGGCAAGGAGAGATACGGCGGCGGGTTATCAAATATTGACAAGAATGCTCGAGCGCTTTCCTCCGTGCGGCTGGCGACGCCGGCGATACGCACGGCAAGCTTGCCGCTCGCTACCGCGCGTAACAGCGCTTTGCCGATGGCGCCGCAACCGAATATGCCGATCGAATTCACCACGACGATCTCAATCCCTCGTCCTTTATCACGCTGCTCTCCCTGTCTATCTAGCTTGAACCGCTTCGCACTGTCAATGAATCGCGCCGCGCAAGCTATATTCGGAGTAAATTTATTCTGGGACTTCTGTCTGGCCGGCGCAATCATCAAACTGCTTGGTATCGCGAGCCACGGCATTGGCGGATCGCGCCAGGTTTCTTGTTGTTAATTCAACCAAACAGGAGTACAGAAGAATCTAATCCTCGACCCCTTCCTTCGCGCACGACCCGCTGATTTAAAGGGGCCTTTGTTTTGCCGGTAGCGAGGATATTTTTCGAACTGCACAGCGCTTGTCTGTAGGGCCGGGAGAACCCATGGGTCGCGCGCCTCTCAAAAGCACAATTCAGACCTCCCCCCGTCTGACACGAAGCAACTCAGCTCGCGAGCGAGACCGTGCTACAGCGCGCGCAGGCGCGGCTATGCGAGCGCTAATCGATCAGATTCCGGCGGCCATTTTCATATTCCAGGGAAATAAAAATCTCCTCGTAAACCCCTTCGCCGCGGCGCTCACCGGTTACGACCAGAACGAGCTGTTGCATATGCGCTTTTGGGAGATCATCCATCCTGATTACCGATTAATGATAAAGCAGAGGGGAATGGCCCGACAGGGAGGCGTGAAAATTCCACCGCGTTACGAGCTAAAGATTCTCCGCAGAGACGGCCAAGAGCGTTGGCTGGACTTTTTGGGAGTGCCGATTAGATTCCACGGCAAGACGGCGATCATGGGGACGGCCTTTGATATTACGAAGAGAAAACTTGCCGAAGCACGGCTCCGTCGCCAGTTGCAAGATTTACAATCGCGTCACAAAACCCACGTCGAACTCACCTCAAACTTGGACCTCAATACCGGCTTCAATGTCCTGCTTGAGAAAATCGACCAATTTCTGCCCGTTCCAGTTGTCGGCGTAATCAGAATAAAAAACTTGCGCACCGGGAATCCTGAAGCCACGGCGTTCAGGAATATCAGCCAAGAAGATTGGTTGAGGCTCGTGCCGCACGGCGGGCGAGGTCTCACCACAGACGTGTTCGAGAGCAAGAAGCGTGTTATGGTCGAGAATGCCGCGGCAGACCCAAGAATAAGATTCCCTGAACTTTTTCGCCAACAGGGTCTCGTATCTTACTTCGGGCTGCCTCTAATCCGCGCCAGCAGGGTCCTCGGGGATGTCGCGATTTTCACGAAAACAAAACATCGCTTCACTAAAAGAGAGATCGAGTCCATCGAGGCGCTCGTAGATCAAGGAGCCAGTGCCATAGACAATCTACAGCGTTTCGACGAAACGAGGCGTCGAAGTGAGGAACTCGCGATACTTAACCAAATTGCCTCGGCAACCACTCAATCGCTGGATTTAAAGACGATTCTTCAAAATGCGGTTCGATCCATTGTCGAACTTCTTCATTTCGATGGAGCTCGCGTTTATTTATTTGACGACGGTGCGGGCGAAGCATGCGCCCAAGCAACGTATGAAGCCGGACCTGAGTCGTTGACAGAGGTAAGACCAATAAAACAAGGCTTTGGTATTGTCGGACGGGTCAGGGAAAGAGGTGAAGCGGTAATTTTCGAGGACATTCAATCGGACCCATGCTACGATCATTTAACGCAAACGGGCGGCGCGAAGATAGCCCAGTATAGGTTCTTTGGCGTCTTTCCGATCCGCACCGAGGACAAATCTTGGGGCGCTCTCGCGTGCATGGCGAAAGAACCACGGCGCCTCAATACTGATAGTCTCGACTTTTTGATCGTAATCTGTAACCAAATCGGCATTGCAATAGGACATGCGAATCTGGTTTCTGAACTCAGGCACAGGACAGCGGACCTGGAAAAGGCGAAACAGGCCAGGGACGAATTTCTTGGCGTTATGTCCCATGAGTTCCGTTCACCGTTACAAATGATAACCGGCTACATGGACCTTATCCGGCAAGATGCCTTCGGAGAGTTGCCCCTCGAATTGAGACATGCCTTATCAAGAGTCGACGGACAAACCACAAAACTAATCTCCTTGATAGAGCACACCCTGGTCACAACCAATATTGTGACCGGAATGATCGAAACCACAAAAAGTGACTTTGATCTCATGAGCATGCTCATGGAATTGCGCACCGGTTTTGCCCCGCCTCCCGACCGGGATATACAAATAATCTGGGATACCCCTTCGGACTTCCCGATTATCCGAACTGACGGAGGGAAAGTGACCCAAATTTTAAAGAACCTTATCGACAACGCGATCAAGTTTACGGAACGCGGACGCGTGTTGGTGACGGCAACCCACGAGCCAAGCACGCCGCGGATAACATTCAAAGTCAGCGATACCGGTAGAGGGATCTCAATTCAGGACATTCCCCACATTTTTGAAATGTTTCGACAGTCAGACAGCTCGGTGACTCGATCCCATGAGGGCATGGGGCTGGGACTCTATGTCGTCAAGGCGTTTACTGAACTTCTTGGCGGAGAGGTAAACGTCGAAAGCGAACCGGGAAAGGGCTCGACCTTTATCGTGTCGATTCCGTGCACCGAATAGGACTGGCAACCACCGCGAACCGTATCAGCCCGCAAAACCGATCAATGAGTTGCTACGCATGCCGCAAACGGGACTCTTTTCCCCCGCTCCATGCTAACTAAAACTTCAGCCCAATTGGAGAACTTCACCGAAAAACAGGCGTGAGCAAGGCGCAAATCGCGTTCCTCGCAGAATTACGGCCGCCCCGGCGGAAGTTTTGAAGCATCCCGAGCGATCGACGCAGAGTAATCGCGCTACAAGATCCGCAGGCTGCTGCCTTTGATGAATTTGCTCGTCATACGCCCCTCGGACTTCGCAGCTAGCTTTGCCACCAAGGTTTCAAGCTTCTTCATATGCGCGCGGCCCGCGGCGCTAATGCTCCGCTTCGAAGTAGAGTTGAACCAGAATTTGAAGGCTTTTTCGTCGTTGGCCATGCGCCGGTCGAACACCAATTGGACGGCCTCAAGATCCGGGTTATGATGTTCTCCGTTGCCGCAGAACACGTAGTTATCCGCGCTGACCCGATCGCAGAAATCCCGGTGAATGTTGTGTTCCGCTCCGTGATGCTGAACTTTGAGAACGTTGACGTGCATTCGCCCGCTTGCATCGAAGGCCCGCTGGTGCTCCAGCCCCTTCAGAATGTCGTCGGCATGGCCGTCCCCAGTGAGCAGCATCGTCGTTCCGTTCTCCTCGGCCAGGAACATGAGCGACGCAAGATTCGGCGTCGTCACCTTCTTGCGGTTGCCCAATTGCTTCGCCAGGGCCAGTTCCGTCGCGCCCAGTTGCCGCGAGGCGCCGAGCAGGGGTCCGAGCAAGCGGTCGACCTCGCTCGCGCTCAAGATGCTCGCATCGCTGCGCGCCTGCGTTTGAATAGTTTCCACCGTCTTCTGGTTCTTCTCGACCCAGGCATTCCACTCCTTCCTGAGTTTCATCATGTCGGAAGGGAACGGTCCGATCACCTTCAGCGTGATGGACCCCAGGCTGATCTGCGGCGCTTCGTTGGTCACCATCATCAATTTACCCGCAAACTGCGGGTTCAACGGAATTTTCAGTTGTTGCGCTTTGATCCTTTGCGACACCTTCATCGCCTGCTGAATACTCGTCACCAGATTTTGCCGTTGCTCGACTACCTGTCTTAACCACGGATGGTCCGATCCCGACAGGATCGTCGCCGTGGCGGCCAGCATGTTTTCGATCCTTCCACTGTTATTGCCCACCTGGTCGTGGAACGAATTGTGGAAGATTGCGCCGATCTCGGGCGGCCGCGGCGCCTCCGGTTTGGGATAATCCAGGTTGCCATTCTTAACATGATGCTCATAAACCCTCCATCTCGCTTCATCGTCGAGCATCTGCAGCACACCCGCGATATGGTCTTCGTCTATATGCGATACGTACACCACATTTAGCTTCTTTTTCGCCTTGCGCAATGCGCCCAGCGCCGGCGTCACGTGCGCTGTATAGGCCCTTCTCATCCCGCCGTCGATCAGCATACGGTTTTTGCGGTCCGCGGTTTCGAGCAGCAGACAATCGCCCTTGTCGGCTTGAAACGCCGTCAGCTTCATCGTTTACCTCGCTCTCCGGTGCGATCGATCCGCGCGTTCACCAGCCCTGCCTGCTCCAAACAGGCTTCGGGATCAATCACACCGAAAGCGGCATCGTTGACCCAGGTGAAACTACCGCCGGGCAGCGGCTTCGCCGTGCTGCGCACAATCCCCTCGATCTGGGCGGAGGTCAGCTGCGGTTCTATTGCCAGCATCAACCCGGCGACGCCCGCGACGTATGGACTCGCCATGCTGGTGCCTGTCATGCCAACCCACTGTTTTCCGTCCGTCGAAAATGCTTTCGCCGCCACGATGTCGGTTCCCGGCGCGGCCACGTCCGGCTTGAATCTTCCTTCGCGTGTCGGGCCCTGGCTGCTCGAAATGTTGATCCGGTTTGCCTTCACGTCGAAGTTCGCCACGGTGAGAACTCTAAACCCACAACCCAGCGAGCTGACCGTCGAATTGTCGACCGTCGAGCGCTCGGTGAAAAAAGATGGAAACGCCCAAACCTTCATGGCCGCCAAATTCCCGAAGGGCCGAGGATCGTCGCGCTCAATCCAGCCGTCAAAGCGGCCATCGCGGATTTCGCGCCCATGCAGGCGGACTATCCATTTTCCGGCCGGCACCCCAATGACGGGATTTGATCTGAGGTTCGGGCTAAGATAGATGCCCGCGTAGTTCGCGCCGTTGGCCGGATGATAAATCTCATTGTAGATGCTTACGAAGCTGCCATCGTCGAGTCTGCGGTTCTCGATGAACTCTCTTGGCTCGACCGGTCCGATCCATTTTCCGCTTGGCGCGCGCAAGGAAACCGCGAAACGGTCCTGCGGGCCGAACCACAGCTCCAATTCATTTTCTGAAATGTCCACCAAGCTATTCCCCACCACCATCCACTCGATTTCGGCCGTGAGCCCGGCTGCCGCAACTTTGCCACAGGTGTGGATCCGGCCCATCACCCAGCCAATATCACCCGCGGTTTCTCCTCGCTCCTGTCCGGCGTTTCCGGCGGCCACGGTGACCGCGCGCCCCGGAGTTGAGAGCACGGCATCGATCCAACGACTGATCGCGCCGCTGCCGTCGTGAGCGTGACCGTTGGTGCCTAGGGAAATATTGATCGACAGCCGCTTGTCCAACTTGTCTGCCAGCGCCACCAAATAGTCTATGGCATCGGCGATTCGCGTCGAGTCATAGAAGGTCCGCCGGCGGTCTTCATCCGTTTCCGGCAGCGCGATGAGCACTGCCGCAATCAGTGATCTCCGGCAGATGCCGCGGTTTCCGGCTGCCGTGCTGGCCACATGGGTGCCGTGCGAGCCTTCGGCCATCTGTGACTGTCTCTCGATCTCATACGCCGGCACGCCGAGTTTTGGCGCGGCTTTGAGCGCCGTGTCCAGGTGTTCCTTCTTAAACTCCGCCCCGTAGGCGAACCGTGCGCCCCCCGGACTCGGCCGCGCTCCTCCACCCTGATCCCAAATCGCGACAAACCGGGTCTTGCCGCCGGCATCGAGGAAGTCCGGATGGGAAAAATCAAAGCCGCCGACGTCGATGATGCCGATCAGCACGTCGGCGCCGAATCTGTGTCGGGACTCTTGGCCAAATTTTCGCTCGGACATGGCCGGTGCCGCCGCCGTTCCCTCGGTTATTTTTGGCTGCGGTTGCTTGAGAGCTTCAGCGATTTCGACGTAGGCCACCCGGGGGTCGAGGGCCAGCGTGGGAAGGTGCCTGAGAGGAATCCGCGCTGAAACGGTGTTCCCCTTCCGTGCCTTCTCGCCTCGGAGTGTGCCGTCCGCTGCTAGACTTTCGTTGAGTTGCACGAAAACATTAGCCTCGACATGAGCGGCAATGGCATTCAGTTTAGGAGTGGTTGGCAAGCGCTTTACTTGACGCAATGTCGCCGCAACGTCGGCGCCCGTGCGCCGCATTTTTACCTCTTTCAGTAATTCTCGGCTGGTAACCCGCAAACCCGCGCATTGCTCGGCCCGCACGGCATTGACCTCGCTGCTGCCGTTGGCAATCATCTGCAATTTGGGTTGGAGCTTGGTTCGTCCTACGCCGACAAGGTCGCGCCCTCTTGCCATGGTTCGTCCCTCGCTTCTTTCCGATTAGTGCTCGTGCAACGCTGCACCGCCCGATCCTTCGGATATCACCACCCGGCATTCCTCGGTCAAGGCCCGTAAAGCATCATGTAAACGATGACCCCAGTCACGGAAACATACAGCCAGACGGGAAAGGTCCAGCGGGCGATGCGCCGGTGGGCGTCGAAGCTTTCGCTTAAGGCGCGATACAGCGTGATCAACGCCAGCGGCACGACGGCGGTGGCGAGGATCGTGTGCGTGAGCAGAATCGCAAAGTAGACGGCGCGAATCCCGCCTTGACCTTTATACGGCACGGAGCCCACTTGATAGTGGTAAATCAAATAACTCACGAGAAACAATGCCGAGCAGGCGAAGGCCGACAGCATGCAGGCGCGGTGGGCTCGAACGTTTTTAGCGCGGATGAAAAGATAACCGGCGCAAAGAAAAACGGCGCTGAAAGTGTTCAGCGCCGCATTGAGAGTCGGAAGTTGTGATGCGGAAATCAATGGGGAAAGATATCCGGCAGCAGCATTAAAATTAGAAACACACAGAGAATGAACGGGCTGAGCGCGATCCAGCCCAGGGTAACCCGCTCGAACTTGAGGTGCATGAAATAAAGCGCCACCAGCGCCGCTTTCGTCACGGCCAAGACGATGAGCATGACGGCGATGGCGAATTTCATGATCGGCAAATAGATGACGGCGATTTCGATGATCGTCAACACGAGTAGCCACCAGAAGACGCCGATATAATTGGGATGCTTATGCGCTGCTTCAGTCATCGGGAAGCTCCTCCGGGCGATCTTACAGAAGGTAAACGAAAGTAAAAATCAGGATCCAGACGAGATCGACGAAATGCCAGTAAAGGCCCGCGATCTCGACATGTTTGGCCTCGTAGCGGCCTCGGTTGACCGCCCGGAACACGCAAATATTGTAGATCACGCCGCCGCTGACGTGCATGCCGTGAAACCCGGTGAGCACGAAGAATGTCGTGGCGAAAAGATCCTTGGAAAAGGCGAGATTGTGTTTAGGCAGCACGTCGTGGAGCAAATGCGTCCATTCATAAGCCTGGCAGCCCAAGAAAAACAACCCGCCCAAAATCGTCAGCCCCATGAACTTATTGAATTTGGCCCGTTGGCCATTTTGAATCGCCGCCAGCGACAGCACCATGGTAACGCTGCTGACAATCAGCACGAAGGTCATCAGCGCGGTCAGGTTGATGCCGAGAACTTCCGCCGGAACCGGCCAGGCGGCGCTCTTGTAACGTAAAATTCCGTAACCGACGATCAACCCGCCGAACGACATGGCGTCGCCGGCAAGAAATAACCACATCCCAAGCTTGCCCCAACTCTCCGGAGTAAGCGGCGACTCGTTGGCGTGGGCCCCCGCATGCATCACTGCAACATCACTCATCTTCCACTCTCCTTTTGATTCCAGGCCAACTGCATGGGCGCTTCTTCGGTGGCGGCATCTCGGGCTCTTTTCACAGCCGCGCGCCGGTACGCATAGGCCAGGCAAGCGCCAATGGAGCCAACGACCAAATAGGGCGTCGTCATCAGAAACAGCACGCTCCAGTCGTAGGCATCGGCGACGGAGCCGTCGGCGCCGGTGAGACACACGGCGCACGCTCGCACCAGCGGCAGTTTGGCAAATAATCCAGCCAGCAGCGCCAATAACGCGGTAAGTTTCCGGGATCGCATCATTATTAGAATAAACGCAAAGTAACGTAACGATTTTTCACTGTCAACACAATGGATTCAAAAGAGATAAACCAAGCCGTATAGCACCGGCCACAGAGCCACGACAAAGGTCCAGTACATGCCGCAGATTTGCAATCCGTTATAATCTTTACTGGAGAATCGCCCCGCGCGCGCTTGCGCGTACACCACGACGAGCCAGAGCAGAGCGCCGAGCACATGGACCCCATGGGCGCCGATAAGCGTATAAAACAAGCCGCCGTAAACACTGCTGGAAACCGTCAAGCCGAAATGGACGAGCTTGATCCACTCGAAGCCCTGGATTGCCAGAAATAACGTCCCCAAAAAAGCGGTGACGGTCAAAAGCTGCCTCGAGCCGCGGCTATTCCCTGTCCGGATTGCTCTTACGCTGAAATGCATCGTGAACGCGCTGATGAGCAAGATCATCGTATTCACGCCGGTGACGCCCACCGGCAAACGCGGCTGGAAAGGCGGCGGCCAATGCTCCGCCGCCAAACGAAATACGATAAACGCGCCGATAAGACCGGCGAAAAACATCGCCTCGGCGCCCAGCATCATGATCACGCCCAGCTTGGCATTGTTGAGAACCGGCGGGTTGGCTTGGACCGGAGGCCCAGACGGCGGCCCGCCGCCGAAGGCGGGCTTCTTTACCGCAGCCGGGAGATCCTGCTCATCTGTTAAGCGCCGAGCGGCTGAACTTTTTGCCATGGTTTAATACGCGATGATAAAAAGGATCGCCGCGCAAATATACAACACAATCGCCAATCCCAAAACAAAGCCGAACCGGCGCCGCTTGTCTTGCCAGATCGGTAAAACGTTCATGTACACTCGTTCACCTTCAACCGGAAATTCTCAAATCCAGTGGGTCAGCCGGGAGGCGCACCGTTCACATCGGCACGCGGTCCAGCGCCATGACTAATAATAGCACCGGCAGATAGATCAGCGAAGCGAACAGTAGTTTGCGCGCCCGCGGCAAGGTTGACTCCAGCGCCAACCTTACGCCGCTCACCAGGAATCCGATGCCAAGAATAAACGCAACTACAAAATAGACCGGGCCCGCCAGACCCAGCAGCGTCGGCAACAGGCTGACCGCGAGCAGCCCCGCCGTATGGGAGATGATCTGGCGGTTGGTAGTTTTTCCTTCCAGATCAGCGACGGGAAGAAACTGAATACCCGCGCGCGCGTAATCCTCCCGATATAAGCGGGCGATCGCCAGCGTGTGCGGCACCTGCCAGAGAAAAATGATAGCGAATAACACCCAAGCCCCCACCTCAAGGCTCCCGGTGGCCGCCACCCAGCCAATCACCGGCGGCAACGCGCCGGGCACCGCGCCGACTAGGACGCAGAGAGAGCTGCGCAGCTTCATCGGCGTGTAACAAAACAGATAACTGGCGGTGATCAGCGCGGTGACCGCCGCGCTTAAAAAATTCACCGACAACCACAGGTAGCCGAGCCCGGCAAAGGTCAGCAGTGACCCGAACCACAAAGCCTCGCGCGGTTGCAGTCGCCCATCGGGCAGCGGTCGATGGCGCGTTCGCGCCATCTTCGCGTCGGTATCGCGCTCGAGAAACTGATTGAGCGCCAGCGTGCCACCGGCGGCAAGGGCAGTGCCGAGCAGCGCCTGCAAAAGCGTCAGATAGTTTGGCACGCTCTCCGAACCGACGTAGAAACCCACGAAGGCCGTGACCAGCACCATCAAGACGATGCGCGGCTTGGCCAGTTCTACGAAATCCGCCGCGCGCCTCGAGGCGCCGGCTTCCGCCGCTTCCGCGATCTGAGTCGTATTCATATCGAAGGTTGCTCCCGCAAGCTGACCTGGGCATTTGAAAGCTTTTCCGCCTGTGAGAGACGCCACAAGCGAAGCGTCAAATTCAAGCTCGTCACCAGCATCAGCGCCCCGCCGATCAAGTGAATCGTCGTCAGGTAAACCACCGCTTCGGCGGGTATCCGCAGCAAGGTGGTATACTTGCCAAAATAGGAGCCCAAGCCGAGCAGCAACTGCGCGGCCAGCAAGACGCCAAGAAAACCCGCCTCGCGAAACAGGCGCCCGCGGTTGGCAAAATGCTTTGCCATGCGCAACAAGAGTAACAACACATGAACGGCGACCAGAAAGGCAAACAACAGATGGGCGTCGAGCCGCTCTCCGCTATGGCGCAACACGGCGCCGAAGATCACCTGCAAGTAGATCATCGCCGTGGTGATTATGCCCAGGCGCAGCAGCTTGCCGCCGTCGTCAAGCCGCGCTTCCCTGATCTCGCCGCGCCACTCCGGTGAAGTGAAAACGGCCAAGCCGGCGGCGAACGCAAAGAAAGCCTGGGCAAAAGATGCATGAATGATCGCCAGAGTATGCTGGAGCAAAATCACGCGCAGCCCGCCAAGCACGCCCTGGACGATTACCATTGCCAACGCCGCAAGTCCTAGCCAGCGCAACCAGAGCCGCGGCTCCTTGAACCAGAGGGCCAGCGCCAGAAAAATAGTGCACAACCCGACGAAGGAACCGGCGAGGCGATGACTATGCTCGTAGAAAACGGCGCCAACCATCTGCGTCCAGGGATACAAAAACATATTGTAGCCGAAGGTGGTCGGCCAATCGGGCACGGCAAGGCCCGCGCCCTTGCTGGTCACGAGTCCGCCGATAAAAAGCAGCGGCAAAGTCGCGCAAGCGGTCAGGACGGCGAGCCGGTGCGGCCAGTTCGAAAAGGATGAAGGATGAAGGGATGACTTCATTCTTCCGCGTTCATAGTGCTGAGTGTTCGTTAATGGCCGCGCGCCGCGGCGCCTCCCGGCAGCTGTTTGGTTTGCGGCAGCCAATCCTCTTTGACTTCCGGCGAGCTGTACTCATAGGGACCGCGGTAAACTACCGGTGTCACGGCGAAATTTCCATGGGGCGGCGGCGACGGCGCGGTCCATTCCAGCGTATTCGCCAGCCAGGGATTGATGTCGGCTCTCTTGCCGGCGAACAGACTCCAGAAAAAGTTCCCCAAAAAGAAAATCTGCGACGCCCCCAGCAACAGCGCGCTCATGGTGATGAAAACGTTCCAGTCCTGCATGGGTTGCAAGAATTCATACTGCGTCGGGTTATAAATCCGCCGCATATGCCCGCCCACGCCGAGGAAGTGCATGGGGAAAAACGCGCCATTGAAAAAGATATAGGTCAGCACGAAGTGGATCTTCCCCAGCGGCTCGTTCATCATGCGGCCGAACATCTTTGGGAACCAATAATAAACCGCGGCGAAGAGCGCAAATATGATTCCCGCGACGACGTAATGGAAATGCGCAACGATGTAATAGGTGTCGTGAATGAAGATATCCACCGGCGTCGATGCCATGAAAATTCCGCTCAGGCCGCCGATCAGAAAGTTGGAAACAAATCCCAGCGCGAAAAGCATCGGCGAGGTAAAGCGAATCGTGCCTCCCCACAGCGTGCCCAGCCAGTTAAAAGTCTTGATCGCTGACGGCACCGCGATAACCATGGTCGTCATCATGAACGCCGTGCCGAGCAGCGGATTCATGCCGCTGACGAACATATGGTGGCCCCAAACGATCCAGGAGAGAAACGCGATGGCGATCATGGAGAACGCCATGGCGTGATAACCGAAGATTGGTTTGCGGGAAAAAGTCGAGAGCAACTCCGAGGTCACGCCCATCGCCGGTAACACCAGGATGTAAACTTCTGGATGACCGAAAAACCAGAACATATGCTGCCACAGCAGCGGCTCGCCGCCGCCTTCAGGCAAAAAGAAACTAGTCCCGGCCATACGATCGAAGAGCAGCATCGCCAGGGCGGCGGTCAACACCGGCAACGCGAGCAACAACAAGACCGCGGTGACGAACAGCGACCAGACCGTCAACGGCATGCGGAAATAGCTCATGCCCGGCGCCCGCATATTGACGATGGTCGTGATATAGTTGATGGCGCCCATCAGCGAGGAAGCGCCAGATACAAGCAAGCTAATGATCCAGAGATGTTGGCCCCATTCGACGCCGGTGTACTGGGTCTTGGCCGCGAGCGTCGCGTAACTTGTCCAGCCACCCGCCGCCGGTCCGCCGGGAACGAAAAAACTCGCCAGCATCAAGACGCCGGCCACGGCGCCGACCCAGAAAGAGAGCATATTAAGCTTGGGAAAGGCCATGTCGGGAGCGCCGATCATCAGCGGGATCAGGAAATTGCCGAAGGCGCCGACCATGATCGGCATAACCACGAAAAAGATCATAATCGTGGCGTGCATGGTGAAGATCGCGTTGTATGTCTGCGGTGGAATGATCCCTTCGTACATGTACGGCTCGGGAATGGCGCTCAATCCGGGAACCGGTGTTTCCGGCCACGCCAGCTGCCAGCGGATCATCATCGCCAAAAGGCCGCCGACAATCAACATTAAGAGTCCGAGGAACAGAAACTGGCGACCGATCATCTTATGGTCAGTGGAAAACACGTACGTGCGCAAAAACCCCAACTCTAGATGATGGCCATGCGCCGCATGGGCCGCGGCTGATTCGCTCATTGTAAAAACTCCTCCGTGATATTGCGTCGGCTAACTTGGAAATTGACCGGACTAAAATTACTGCGGTTTTGGAGCCAGATTTTCCGCGGCCCACTTGGCGTAGTCTTCTGCCTGGTGCACGTGCAGCCAGCCCTTCATTCCCGAGTGCCCGAAACCGCAAAGTTCGGCGCAGGGCAGCTCGTATCTTCCCGGTTTGGTCGCCTCGATCCAGCCCAGGATCGTTCTACCCGGTACAGCGTCCTGCTTGAAGCGCAGGTTGGGAATGAAAAGGCTGTGAATTACGTCACTGGCCGTGATATGCAAGCGAACGACTTTGTTCACCGGCACGTGAATGTCATTATCAAACTTGATGTCGTCTGCGCTGCCCAACTTGCCATCAGGCCCAGGATACGAAATTTCCCAGTTGAACTGTTTGGCCGCAACGCTCACTTCAAAGTCCGTGGGCGGCACCTCGCGCTTCACCTTGGCCCAGGTTGATACGCTCATGAAAGACAGCACGATTAGAATCGCCGCCGGGATGACCGTCCAGATGATTTCCAGCGTCGTGTTGCCGTGCGAGTAGGTTGCACGGCGGTTGCCTTGATCGCGATATTTCCAAAGAAACCAAATCATAAGCACCGTTACCAAGATGAACGTAGCGGCGGTGATGTAGTAAATAAGAAAGAACAAGGCATCGATCTCGCGACCATAAGTCGATACATCTTCCGGCAGCCATCTCAACATCTAACGAACCATCCTTAAGAGTGATTTTTGCAAGCGAAGTGGAAAACTTGCTCCCTTGCTAACACAGCTACTAGGCCATTTCAAGCTTCGATGCCGCGGATTTGCAAAGGATTTTCCCAGGTGCTAAGCACAAAGCGACGCCACACCGCTGATTTTTTTCATGAACCATTGGCACGCGCTTAGTTTATTGCTCCATCTGGTCGCGCTAACGCTCTGGCTCGGCGGCATCGCGTTTTTTTTGGTGGCCTTCGGCCCAGCGGTGCAAGGCCTCGCGCCAGACGCAGGCATTCGCGCGCTGAATCGCGGGCGATTAGCTCTAGAGGGCGTAGCCTGGATCGGAATCGCGCTCGTGATGGTCACGGGCGTGGTTAATTTGATATTAAGGAGCCAGGCCACCGGCGCTCATCTCGGTCAAACCTACATGATCGTTCTCGCGATTAAACTTTTCCTTTTCGTTGCCATGTTGGCGCATCACACGCTGCAAGTCTTCAAATATGGGCCCAAGATCGCCGCGCTCAGCGCCGAAGTGGCGGGCGACGTCGCCGCATGGCCGGAAACGCTCCGCACCCATTGGCAAAAATGGTTCATGCTGGCGAAGCTCAACGCGGCCCTCGGGCTGATCGTGATGCTGCTGGGCGTTCTTTTGATGAAGATTTATTAAGGAGTCCACAATCGAGTAACCAAACAGCGACCGAGGGGTGAGACCTGGAGAGCGCGGGCACAGAAGCGCAAAGGTTGTTTTCAGGCCCTGCCGGCGGGCATTTCCACCTATGGAGAGGACGCGGTGGTGGCCGGCAAGGCAGAGAACCATTGACCGCGATCGGAAGGGCTCGCCTCTCGGTCGCACTCTAGCGACATAGTCTCTAAATAATGAACTCATTAGTAAAACCCAAAATTCCAACACTCCGATGCTCCAAGACTCGATTTTAGAGAGTCTGATATGGACCTTGAAATGAAGCACGCTTCATTGAAAGAAGAGGCGATCCTCTTGGGCCGGCAAGCCAAGGCGGCGGCGCGGAAGCTCGCGCCGCTTTCCTGCGCCGAGAAAGACCGTGCCTTGCTGCTGATGGCGGAGAAACTCGAAGCCCAAACGGCTTTTCTAGTCGGGGAGAACAAGAAGGATATTGAATGCGCTAAGGAGACCGGCGTCTCTGGCGCGGTACTGGATCGCATCGCGCTCAATTCCAACCGCGTTCAAGCGATCGCCAAGGGTTTACGCGAAATCGTGGCGCTGCCGGACCCCGTGGGAGAAATCGTCAAGATGTGGCGGCGGCCCAACGGCCTTCAAGTCGGCAAGATGCGCATCCCTTTGGGTGTTATCGGCATGATTTACGAAGCGCGGCCCAATGTCACCGCCGATGCCGCGGCGCTCTGCCTCAAATCAGGAAATGCCGTTATTCTGCGCGGCGGCAGCGAGGCGCATTTCTCGAATCAGGCCATTGGCGAGGTGTTGCGTCAGGCCTTGGCGGAAACAAGCGTGCCCCCGACGGCGGTTCAGGTCGTAGAGAATAAAGACCGGGCTTTAGTTAGGGAGTTGCTGCAATTGGAAGAGTATATCGACCTGATTATTCCACGCGGCGGCGAAGAACTGATCCGCGCCGTGGCGTCGAGTTCTAAAGTGCCCGTTATCAAGCACTACAAAGGCGTATGCCATGTCTATGTGGACAGTGAGGCGTCTCTGGAGATGGCGGAGCGGATCTGCATGAACGCCAAGGTGCAGCGCCCGTCGGTGTGCAACGCCATGGAAACGCTGCTCGTGCACGAAGCCATCGCCGGCAGGTTTCTTCCGTCCATAGCGGCGAAATACCAGGCCGCGGGGGTGGAGATCCGCGGCTGCGAAAAAACCCGAGTGCTTGTGCCCTCGGCGAAAAAAGCTACAGAAGCCGACTGGACGACGGAGTATCTCGACTTGATTCTCTCGGTTAGGGTCGTGCAGGACATAGACGAAGCCATCGATCACATCGAGCGCTATGGCTCCGAACACACGGAAACCATCGTGACCACGAACTATCAGCGGTCGCGGCAGTTCATTGACCGCGTCAACTCTTCGGCAGTGATGGTGAATGCGTCCACCCGCTTCAACGACGGCGGCGAGTTGGGTCTCGGTGCGGAAATCGGCATCAGCACGAGCAAAATTCACGCCTTCGGCCCGATGGGATTAGAAGAGCTAACGACCACTAAGTTTGTCGTGTTGGGGGATGGGCAGATTCGGGAATGAATGGAAGAACGAGGGGACTGGGGTGTTGGAGTACTACAGGAGTATTGGGTTTGCGATGCATCACTCCATTACTCCAGCCCTCCAGCTTCTATTACCCCCGCAGATTCTACGTGCGCGGCGCATCTTGGATCATCTGGACCGGTCCAGCGACGAGGCTAATTGAATCCCCATGAGGATCGGTCTTTTCGGCGGCACCTTCGATCCGATCCATTGGGGCCATCTGCGTAGCGCCGAAGAGGTGCGCGAGGCCTTCGCCCTGGACCGGATTCTTTTCATTCCCACAGCGAAACCGCCTCACAAGCGCGGCCAGACCAAAACCTCGGCGCGTGACCGTCTGGCGATGGTGCGTCTGGCCCTGGCGAGCAATCCAAACTTCGGCGTTTCGACCGTCGAGATCAACCGGCCGGGGGTGTCCTATTCCATTGACACGCTGCGCTATTTCGCCGCCCGCAAGCGCAGGCAAGATACCTATTATTTCATCCTGGGCCTCGATGCTTTTCGGGAGATCGGAACCTGGAAGGATTTCAAGGAAGTATTTCCGCTCTGTAATTTTATCGTGACATCTCGGCCGGGGAGCCGAAAGGCGAATCTATTGAGTGGTACTTCCATTGCTGTGCGGAAGCTGTTTTGTTATGATCCGAAAGAGAGAACTCATCGCCATCGGAGTGGCACGACGCTGCATTTTTTGCAACTTACCGACTTCGCCGTTTCGGCGTCCGATATCCGCGCCAGAGTCCGGCAGGGAAAATCGATCCGTTACCTGGTGCCTCAAACTGTCGAAGAATATATCGGCAAACGGCATCTTTACCGGGAGCCGGCAGAGGAGAATAGCGCTATTGGCTGAGAAAAACTCTTGGGACAAGACCTTAGCCCTCGTGGCCGCCGCGTTGGAAAAGAAGGCGTCCGATCTCAGCGTGCTTTGCGTAAAGGAGATGACGTCCATCGCCGACTATTTTATTATCTGTTCGGGACGTTCCGACCGGCAGGTACAAAGCATCGCCCAGGGGGTCGAAGAAACTTCCCGGACGCTCGGCATCAAGCCCTTTGCCGTCGAAGGGGCTGGCCGCGGCCATTGGGTGCTCATGGATTTTTCCGACGTGATCGTTCACATCTTTTATGGACCCGTCCGCGAATTCTACGATCTCGACGGGCTGTGGGGCGACGCTCCGCGGGCCGAATTGCCGGAACCGTACGCAAAACTTGCCGGCCAGTTTTGAATCGTTCAGAGTTCCGGGTTCAAGGTTCAATTACTAATGAGTTCGTTATTTAGAGACTATGTCGCTAGTGTGCGACCGAGAGGCGAGCCCTTCCGATCGCGGTCAATGGTTCTCTGCCTTGCCGGCCACCACCCGTCCTCTCCATAGGTGGAAATGCCCGCCGGCAGGGCC
>DATBLC010000137.1:0-5052 GCA_036555515.1 Binatia bacterium | reverse complement strand
TATCACTATGTTTTTTCCGTCGACGTAGCCGAGATCACGCAGCCCCTGTCGCAGCGCTTCAATGTAAGGCCCCTGATCCGTGGCGTTTCCTGTCCCTGATACATAACCGATTCGCGGGATTTTCTTAGTCTGCTGCGCCTCAACGGGAACACATAGCGCAAAAAGCACAGCGCAAAGTGTAAAGCCGAGGATTTGTTTAACCCATGGGTCTATCCCGGTCTTTTTACTGCTCAGCGCTGATAGCTCAGTGATGATTGTCATCTGATCACTCGATCTGCCCTCGCCAGCACATTTGGCGGAATAGTGACGCCGATCTGCTTGGCGGTCTTCAGGTTAATCACCAACTCAAACTTCATTGGCTGTTCGACCGGCAGGTCAGCCGGCTTCGCGCCTTTGAGGATTCTATCCACGAAGTAGGCTGCCCGCCGGAAGGTGTCCGTGAATGGCGACCCATAGGCCATGAGCGCCCCCGCCTCTGCATGCTCCTTCTGCCAGAACACTGACGGGAGCCGGTGTCTAATCGCGAGGTCCGCGATGTGTCCACGGTTATTTACCATAACGGGACTGCCCAGGCCCAGCAGCCCTCCGCAGCCCCCCTTGGCGAATTCCGAGAAGGCGCTACCGAACTCTTCCGGACCGCCTACTTCAACAACCTGCAATTGAAGGCCTAGTATACGGGCCGCCTCCCTTGTCGCTCGCAAATCAGAACCCGAGGTGGGATTTGGCGTAGTGCCCAGAACCGCCACTTGGTTGATCCGAGGTACGATTTCTTTGAGGACTTCCAACTGCTTGCCCATGAGATCCGGACTGATTAAAGTCGTCCCGGTAAGATTGCCGCCTGGACGCGCCAGGCTGGCAACAAGGCCCGTGCCGACCGCATCGGCGACACCGGACACGACGACAGGGACCGTCGTGGTCGCCTTCTTGACCGCTTGTGCCGCAAACGTACTGGCGGTGACGATCACATCGGGCTTCATGCCAACCAACTCGGCAGCGAGTCCCGCGAGCCGCTCGGTCCTGCCATCAGCCCACCGATATTCGACGACAATATTTTGTCCCTCCGTGTACCCGAAATCGCGCAGCCCCTGCCGGAATGCCTCCGAGCGTAAGTCCGGTCCCGATGAGGGTAACGAGAGGAACGCGACGCGTGGGACCTTCTTCGCCTGCTGCGCCTCGGCAGACGCGCAAAGGGCAAAGAGCGTAGCGCAAAGAGTCAGACAAAGAATCCTCTTCCTTGGGGATTGCTCAATCGCAAACCCAAAATCGAAAATCCAGAATTGCTTCATCTGACCACCTGGTCTGCTCTAACCGAAACTTTGTGTGGAATGGCTAATTCGCTGCGCCTCGGCATTCGTAAGTAGAAACAGAGTATGTAGTAAGCAGATCAACAAATTCTTCTAACCATCGAGTTTTTTCCAGTTTGCTACTGCTCACCTCTAACCGCTCACTGCTAACTGTCATCGGATCACCCGATCCGCCCGGGCCAGCACGTTCGGAGGAATTACCAATTTAATCTGCTTGGCCGTTTTCAGATTGATCACCAGCTCGAATTTCGTCGGCTGTTCCACCGGAAGTCCCGCGGGCTTGGCGCCTTTTAGAATTTTGTCTACGTAAACGGCAACACGTCTTAAGGATTCTGCGCGGTTTGGACCATAGGCCATAAGACCCCCAGCCTCCACATATTCTCTCCATCCAAACATGCTCGGGAGCCGGTGTTTAATCGCAAACTCAGCGATTTGTTTTCGATGCTCGATGGTTCTGTCGTCGGGAAACACAAGAAGGCCGTCAGCCTTTTCACGCGGAATGTCGTCAAAGGCGAAATCGTACTCTAGCTTGTCCCTTACTCGGCGGTGAACGAGAGTCATTTTTAAGCTGCCCGCCGTCGCTCGCGCCTCACGCAGTTCGAGGTACTCTCCTACGGTGGTCGGATTAAGCAGCACCGCTACGCGGGAAATTGTGGGTGCGACCTCCTTAAGGATCTCAAGGCGCTTGCCTGCAAGCTCAAACGCCATCCAGGTAATTCCCGTCAGGTTCGCTCCGGGTCTAGCAAGACTCTCGACAAAACCGCTGTCGATGGGATCACCGCTAAGGGTGAAAACAATCGGAACCGTCTTTGTGGCTTCTTTAGCTGCTCGGGTTGCTTCACCTCCGATTGTGACAATGACGTCAACTTGTTGCTGAAGCAAAGTAGCTACCTCCTTAGCCAGATCAAGCTGAGTTTCGGCGGATCGATATCCTAATGTGATATCTGCTCCTTCTCGGTAGCCGAGGCTGCGCAGTTCTTGGCGAAATACTTCATAGCCGGCTCCAGGGCCGCTCGCCTGAGTGAGATACCCCACACGCGGGCCTTTCGCCGGCTGTTGCGCTCCTGCAAACGGAGCAATGGAAAATAGAGCACTTGTCAGTACGAAGAACGTGATTGCTCGCTTAAAAACTCCTTGCGTGCCTATTTTCATCGGATTACTCGGTCTGCTCGGGCCAGCACATTCGGCGGGATTGTCAAGCCAATCTGCTTGGCGGTTTTCAAATTGATCACCAACTCGAACTTGGTGGGCTGCTCGACTGGCAGGTCGGCGGGTTTTGCGCCTTTTAGTATTTTGTCGATCATCGCCGCAACGCGCTTGAACGGCTCAAACTCATCGGCGCCGTAGGACATCAAGCCGCCTTGCTCGACAAAATCTTCGCGAAAATGAATCGCAGGCAGGCGATGCCTTAATGCGAGTTCGATGATTGGTTTTTGGTAACTTACCGATAATCTATGGCGCGTTATGGCGAGAGCGCCACTGCCCGCCTTGATTGCCTCTTTGAAAGCGGTGTCGTATTTGCCGGGGTTGCTCGCCTCCATGGAATAGACTTGCAGGCCCAATCTTTGAGCCACTTGTTGGCTTTCTTTCCATTGCGGCCCACCGTCCGCAGCCTGTGAATTCCACAACACAGCGACTCGGGAGAGTTTGGGAATGCTTTCTTTCAGCAGTTCCAGCCGTTTACCCGCCAGAACGGACGCCATGGTGGTGAACCCTGTGATGTTTCCGCCGGGGCGAGCCAAGCTCTTCACAACCCCAATCGCAACAGGATCAGCAACGGATTCCAAAAAAACGATAGGGATTGTCTTCGTCGCGTTTTTAGCGGCTTGGGTATCATTGCCGCCGCCGCAGACGATCACATCAACTCTGAGTCGCACCAGGTCATCTGCCAATGCGGGTGAATTCTCGGGTTTGCCTTCAGCATAGCGGAACTCGAAAACGATGTTTTTACCCTCGGCGTATCCGAGCTCGCGAAGCTCCCGTCGTACCGCCTCATAACTGAAAATGCGACGAGAAACACCGCCGGTCAACCAACCGATGCGGTAGACCTTCCCACCCTGCTGCGCCTCGGCTGACGCGCAAAGCGTAAGGAGCAGGGCGCACAGCGTGACGAGAATAATGCTGCTACTGACTACTGACCGCTGACCACTAACCGCTTTCATCGAAGTTCCCACGCCTAATTCCTTACCCCACTCATTCGTTACCGTATTACCCGATCCGCTCTTGCCAGCACATTCGGCGGGATCGTGAGGCCGATCTGTTTGGCCGTCTTGAGATTGATCAAGAACTCAAATTTCTTCGGCTGCTCGACGGGTAGATCGGCCGGTTTTCTCCCCTTGAGGATTTTATCCACGTAAATCGCGGTACGACGGTAGAGGTCATCAAGGCTCGCTCCGTAATACATAAGACCGCCATCCTCCACAAATTGTCCAAACGGATACATCGCTGGCAGGCGATACCGTTTCGCAAAGCCGATAATCGGCGCTCGGTGGAGCACTTGACCCGGATCACCCAACGGCATAATGCCACCGGTGCCACGCGCTGCCTTGAACGCGGTTTCAAAATCCTCGGGACCGTGAGCCTCCAGCGACTGCACTTTGACCCCCAATGCTCGGGCTGCAGCCCTTATTTCTTCGAGAATAAGCGTGTTGCCCGGATTGGCCGGATTCCAGAGGACAGCCACGCTGGATAGCGAGGGAACAATCTCCTTGAGGATCTGTAACCGCTTGCCGGCGGTGTCGGGACCAAGGAGGCTTAGCCCCGTTACGTTTCCGCCTGGTTGCGCTAGGGTGGAAACCAGCCCGAGGGCAACTGGATCGGCAGCGCTCGCAATGACGATCGGGACCGTCTTCGTCACCTGCTTGGCTGCCAAGGCCCCGGGCGCTCCCGCCGCCGCCACAAGAACATCAACCTTGAGACCGATCAGTTCAGAAGCTAGCTTGGGAAGCCGCTCGGCGTTGCCTTCTGCATATCGATACTCAATCACGATGCTGCGGCCCTCAAGGTAGCCCAGCTCCCGCAACCCCTGGCGGAATGCTTCAACGGAGCTGCCGGGTGAACTGAGTGAAGTGATCGACAGAAAACCTATCCGGTGGACTTTCGTCGCCTGCTGCGCCTCGGCAATAGTGGGCAAAAAGACAGTAAGAAGTAATCCGACAACAATTCTTCTAAACATTCTTTCTGCCAGTGCTAACCGCTCACTGCTCGCTGTCATTTGATCACCCTATCCACCCTCGCCAAAACATTCGGCGGAATCGTTAGGCCTATCTGTTTGGGCGGTCTTCAAAAATGTCATCGGCTGCTCGACCGGCAGGCCGGCACCGTCTCAATGAACTGTGAGCCGGCAGACATCCTACTTCAGTCCAAATAACGCGCTGAGAATCGTTTCCACGTCCTTCGCGGCTTTTCGATGGGCGTCGGCGTTATAGCCGACCGATGCTCCCCGCGACCAACACGACGCATAGAAAATACTGCCGTGCGTTTCCGCGTCGACTATCCTGCCGCCCTCCTCCATGAACGTGCAATTCCGCGAACTCACCACGTTCGGCAACCTTCGGAGCGATAGGCCGGGACTGTCAAATGAATGATGCGCATCGGCATACTCGATGAGGGCAGCGTCTTTGCCCGCTTTTCGCAAGCGTTCTACGTAAGCTTTGCACGGCTCCACCAAGGTCCAGTCGTCCGCCGCACCATGAAAGATCCGGATCGGCGCACCGGTGATTCGCTCTTCATCGGCAAGCCTGATGTG
>DATBLC010000136.1:0-2644 GCA_036555515.1 Binatia bacterium | reverse complement strand
GCGCGCGCGACGTGATTATGCGCGCCAGGCGATGTCCCGCCAGTTGATGGCGCCCGACGGCGCGCGCATGGTGATCCTCGGCATGGGCCGCATCGGGCAGGACATCGCGCGCA
The DNA here is from genome assembly GCA_036555515.1 of Binatia bacterium. Taxonomy (GTDB): domain Bacteria; phylum Desulfobacterota; class Binatia; order UBA9968; family UBA9968; genus DATACQ01. Next base: position 2,531 of record DATBLC010000136.1, on the reverse strand, counting down.
AGGCCAAGGCGTTCGACATGGAGGTGATTTGCGTCACCCGTGCCGCCGCTCCCGCGGTGCCCGAGATCGACCGCGTGGTGTCCCGGGAAAAGGTGGATGAGGTGCTTCCCAGCGCCGACGTGGTCATGGTGGCGATGCCACTCGACGCCGGCACCCAGGGATTTCTGAGCGCCGAAAGAATTGCGCTCATGAAAGAGACGGCGGTGTTCGTGAACATCTCGCGCGGCAAGGTGGTGGACGAGATGGCACTGACCCGCGCCCTCGCGGAGGGTCGCATCTGGGGCGCGGGGCTCGACGCTTTTTCCCAAGAACCGTTACCCGCAGCCAGTCCGCTCTGGGATCTCCCGAACGTGCTGATGACACCTCATGTGGGCGGGGCGGGCGGACAGGAATTGTGGCGGCGAATGTGCGAGCTCGTGCGCGACAACACGCGCCGCTATCTTTCGGGTGTGCCGCTCAAGCACGTGGTCAGAACACCCGAAGGGACGCTCCAAGGTTTCGGAAATCCATAATCCGGCGACGTCGCAGTAATCGAACCTGCCTTTGTGTCTGAGTGTTAACTGTGCCGCGCGTATATGATGATGCATTTGCAAACCCTATTTGACCAGTCAACCTCGCTAGACTAAGTTAGAGATTCGTTTTTCGTAGCTTCGTGGAGGGCTCGACATGCAGTGTCCTCGCTGTCAACACGAAAATCCGCCTACGGCGAAGTTTTGCCTGGAGTGCGGGGCCAGGCTTGTGCTCATCTGTTCCAGCTGCGCGACCGAGTTGCCGTCGGAAGCAAAGTACTGTCTCAATTGCGGCCAAGCCGTCGGCTCCGGTACCGTCCCATCACGGTTTTCTTCGCCGCAGAGTTACACGCCGCAGTACCTCGCGGAAAAGATCCTGAGCTCCAAAGGTACTTTGGAGGGAGAACGAAAGCAGGTCACTGTGCTCTTCGTCGATGTCTCGGGTTTTACCGCCATCTCCGAACGACTCGACCCTGAGGATGTTCACGCTCTAATGAATCAGGCAGTGGATCTCATGTTGGGCGAAGTGCATCGCTACGAGGGGACGGTCACCCAATTCCTTGGGGACGGCGTTATGGCGCTTTTTGGCGCTCCGATCGCGCATGAGGATCACGCGCAACGAGCCGTCCACGCGGCTCTGGGAATCCGCAGAGCATTGGAGCCCTACAGGGACGATCTGCAACGACGACGAGGAATCGCTTTCGACGTGCGCCAGGGTATCAACACGGGTCTGGTGGTGGTGGGAAGCATTGGCAGCGATCTGCGCATGGATTACACGGCTCTCGGCGACACGATCAACGTAGCTTCCCGCCTCGAGCAGGCGGCTGATCCCGGTCGCATCGTGATCTCCGAAGTGACGCATCGTCTGGTGTCTGGCTATTTCCATACTCGACCTTTGGGACAACTATTGCTCAAAGGAAAGGCCGACCCGGTTAACGCGTGGGAAGTGATCGCGGGGCGTGTGGCTCGGACCCGCCTGGAGGTAGAGGCAGAGCGCGGGTTGACCTCCTTCGTTGGCCGAGAGCGCGACCTGCAGCTTCTTTCCCAGTGCTTTGAGAAGGCCAAAGCCGGGCACGGACAGGTGGTCTTTGTGGTCGGAGAGCCGGGCATCGGCAAATCACGACTGCTCCTGGAGTTTCGGCGCCGGCTCGGTGACGAGGCGACCTGGCTCGAAGGCCGGACGATGTCTTTTGGGAGGTCCATTGCGTTTCATCCCTTGATTGATCTGCTCAAGCGGAATTTCCGGATTGAGGAAGGGGACAGTGAGGCGACCATCATCAAGAAAGTTGATTCAGGCGTTCTCCGTCTTGGCGAAGATCTCCGGCCGATGCTTCCTTACTTGCGTTACCTTCTGTCCGTGGACCCGGGTGATCCAGCCGTTTTGAACATGGACCCGCAACTCCGGCGCGGAGAGATTTTCACCGCGCTTAGACACCTAGCGGTGCGGGCCGCCGAGGTTCGTCCCCAGGTCGTGGTTTATGAAGATGTACACTGGATGGATCAGGCAACGGAAGAATCCCTGCTCTTTGCCGCTGATAGCGTACCGACCAGCCGCATCCTTCAGATATTCACCTATCGCACCGGCTACCAGCATCCTTTCGGCGAACGGAGCTACCATACGCGCATTGTCCTCGACAATCTCTCTAGCGGCGACAGCGCCGAGATGGCTAAAGCCATTTTGGCCACCGAGCAGCTTCCCGAGGAGCTTAGTAGTCTGATCGTGCGCAAGGCCGAAGGAAATCCTTTTTTCGTCGAGGAGGTGGTGAAGTCGCTACAGGAAATCGGAGCCGTGCGGCGGGCGGGAAATCGATATGTGCTGGCCAAACGGCTCGAAGAGATCCTCGTTCCCGACAAAATACAGGACGTGATCATGGCGCGTATCGATCGCCTGCCGGACGCCCCGAAGAAAACCCTGCAGCTCGCCTCGGTGATTGGCCGAGAATTTACTCGGCGTTTGGTGGACCGGTTGGCGGAAATCAGGGAACGAACGGAAGAGTTTCTACGCGAGCTCAAGGCCATCGA